>NZ_CP055481.1:2411688-2713149 GCF_013705725.1 Klebsiella sp. RHBSTW-00484
TTTTGCGATGCCGCAGGGGACGCCGGTGCTGTCAGTGGGGGATGGTGAAGTGGTAGTGGCTAAACGCAGCGGCGCAGCAGGTTACTATGTTGCCGTTCGTCACGGTCGGACCTATACCACGCGCTATATGCACTTGCGTAAGCTGCTGGTGAAACCCGGTCAGAAGGTGAAACGCGGCGACCGCATTGCGCTGTCGGGCAATACCGGGCGTTCTACCGGCCCGCATCTGCACTATGAAGTGTGGATTAACCAGCAGGCGGTTAACCCGTTGACGGCGAAACTGCCGCGTACAGAAGGGCTTAGCGGTTCCGACCGTAAGGATTATCTGGCGCAGGCAAAAGAGGTTATCCCACAGCTTCGCTTTGACTAACAACCCGCCAGTTAAAGCCGGTGCCCATAGCGCGCCGGCTTTTTCTTTTGTACGTTACCCAACGTATCGCTAAACTAAGCCATTATCTCTATTGAGCGGAACTTCTGCGGATTGGGCATGGAAACGAAAAAAAATAATAGTGAGTTTATTCCAACGTTTGAAAAATCCTTTTTACTGCCGCGCTATTGGGGTGCCTGGCTGGGGGTTTTCGCATTCGCCGGTATTGCCCTGACGCCAGCCTCGTTTCGCGACCCGATTCTGGGCAAGCTGGGCCGCTTTGTCGGTCGCCTCGCAAAGAGTTCACGCCGCCGGGCACAGATCAATCTGCTGTACTGTTTCCCGGAAAAGAGCGAGCAGGAACGCGAAGAAATTATCGATGAGATGTATGCGTCTGCGCCGCAGGCGATGGTGATGATGGCTGAACTGGGCCTGCGTGACCCGCAGCGTATTCTTTCCCGCGTCGACTGGCAGGGCAAAGAGATCATCGACGAGATGCAGCGCAATAACGAGAAAGTGATCTTTCTGGTACCTCATGCCTGGGGTGTCGATATTCCAGCGATGCTGATGGCTTCCGGTGGGCAAAAAATGGCGGCGATGTTCCATAATCAGGGCAACCCGGTATTTGACTACGTCTGGAACACCGTACGCCGTCGTTTTGGCGGACGAATGCATGCGCGCAATGATGGCATAAAGCCGTTTATTCAGTCGGTGCGTCAGGGCTACTGGGGCTACTATCTGCCGGATCAGGATCACGGTGCTGAGCATAGCGAGTTTGTCGATTTCTTTGCCACTTATAAAGCGACGCTACCGGCGATTGGGCGTTTAATGAAAGTGTGCCGTGCCCGCGTTGTGCCACTGTTTCCGGTTTATGATGGCAAAACGCATCGCCTGACGGTGCTGGTGCGCCCGCCAATGGACGACCTGCTGGAGGCGGACGATAACACTATCGCCCGTCGGATGAACGAAGAAGTCGAAATTTTCGTCAAGCCCAATACCGAGCAATACACCTGGATCCTTAAGCTGTTGAAAACCCGTAAGCCGGGCGAAATTGAGCCATATAAGCGCAAAGAGCTGTATCCGAAAAAGAAGTAATTCGCGTTTACGCGTTGCGGACGAAAAAAAACCTGCCGGCGAACGCTGGCAGGTTTTTTTATGGCAGAGAAAATTACTCGACGGTCAGGATACGGGTGGTGTTGGTGGTACCGATGGTGCTCATTACATCACCCTGGGTCACGATAACCAGGTCGCCGGTGACCAGATAGCCTTTATCGCGCAGCAGATTCACTGCGTCGTGGGCTGCGGCAACACCATCACTTTCGCTGTCGAAATGAACCGGGGTCACGCCGCGGTACAGTGCCGTCAGGTTCAAGGTGCGTTCATGACGAGACAGCGCAAAAATCGGCAGGCCGGAGCTGATGCGCGAGGTCATCAGTGCGGTACGGCCAGATTCGGTCATGGTGATAATGGCGGTGACGCCTTTCAGGTGGTTGGCCGCATACATTGCTGACATCGCAATGGCTTCTTCCACATTGTCGAACTGGATGTCCAGACGGTGTTTAGAAACGTTGAGGCTAGGGATTTTTTCCGCACCGACGCAGACGCGGGCCATCGCGGCAACGGTCTCCGACGGGTACTGGCCTGCGGCGGTTTCCGCTGACAGCATTACGGCGTCGGTCCCATCCAGCACGGCGTTCGCCACGTCCATAACTTCAGCGCGGGTTGGCATCGGGTTGGTGATCATCGACTCCATCATCTGAGTCGCGGTAATGACTGAACGGTTCAACTGACGAGCGCGGCGGATCAATGCTTTCTGAATGCCGACCAGCTCCGGATCGCCAATTTCTACGCCGAGATCGCCACGGGCGACCATCACGACGTCGGATGCCAGAATCACATCATCCATTGCGTCCTGGCTGCAAACCGCTTCCGCACGCTCTACTTTGGCAACGATTTTAGCATCGCAGCCGGCATCGCGCGCCAGGCGGCGTGCGTAGTTCAGGTCTTCGCCGCAGCGCGGGAAGGAGACGGCCAGGTAATCAACGCCAATTTTTGCGGCGGTAATAATATCGGCTTTGTCTTTATCAGTCAGCGCTTCTGCTGAGAGGCCACCGCCGAGTTTGTTGATGCCTTTGTTGTTGGACAGCGGTCCGCCAACGGTGACTTCGGTGAACACTTTCAGACCCTGCACTTCAAGCACTTTCAGCTGTACGCGACCATCATCCAGCAGCAAGATATCGCCCGGAACCACATCAGCCGGCAGGCCTTTATAATCGATACCGACTTTCTCTTTGTCGCCTTCACCTTTACCCAGGTTAGCGTCAAGCAGGAATTTATCGCCGATATTGAGGAAGATTTTGCCTTCTTTGAAGGTAGATACGCGGATTTTCGGACCCTGCAGGTCTCCGAGAATCGCAACATGACGACCCAGTTTTGCCGCAATCTCACGAACCTTATCCGCACGGATTTGGTGATCTTCCGCGGTACCGTGAGAGAAGTTCATACGTACCACGTTAGCGCCAGCGGCGATAACCTTCTCAAGGTTGTTGTCGCGATCGGTTGCCGGGCCTAAGGTGGTAACGATTTTGGTTCTGCGAAGCCTTCTGGACATGTAATACTCCGTTGACTGAAACAACTTTGGTGTTGCGTGAACATGAATTCGGTAGTGCCAGCGAGCAAAGTTGCTATGCCAGAACATTACCGACGGTGTAATAGGTTACTGCTTCGTTTCTACTTTTATTGGTCATTGCTGTGTACACTGAGCTCTTTATCAAAGCGCGATTCCTTGAGCGCTTCCTTGACCCTCTTCAAGTTATCTCTGAATTTTGCGCCCCGACGCAGGGTAAAGCCGGTTGCCAGCACGTCAATCACCGTCAACTGCGCCAGCCGGGAGACCATCGGCATATAGATATCGGTATCTTCCGGGACATCCAGCGTAATGGCTAACGTTGACTCGCGAGAGAGCGGCGTGCCGGGTGAGGTAATAGCAATTACCATAGCATCGTTTTCACGGGCTAGCTGCGCCAGCTCCACCAGGCTTTTGGTCCGACCTGTGTGCGAGATAATCACCACGACGTCGTCGTCATTACAGTTCATACAGCTCATGCGTTGCAGAACAATGTCGTCGGAATAAATGACCGGTACGTTGAAGCGAAAAAATTTGTTCATCGCATCGTGAGCGACGGCAGCTGAAGAGCCGAGACCAAAAAAGGCGATTTTTTTGGCCTGTGTTAACAGGTCGACCGCACGATTGATGGCCGACATGTCGAGAGAATGGTGGACCTGATCTAAACTGGCCATTGCCGATTCAAAAATCTTCCCCGTGTAGGCCTCTACGCTGTCGTCTTCATCGACGTTGCGGTTAACATAGAGTGTCCCGTGTGCCAGGCTTTGGGCCAGATGCAGTTTGAAATCCGGGAAACCACGGGTTTCCAGACTGCGGCAAAAACGGTTAACAGTCGGCTCACTAACGCCAGCTTCAAGGGCCAGGGCCGCGATGCTCGAATGAATGGCCTGCGCGGGGGTTGCAAGGATGACTTCCGCCACTTTGCGTTCAGATTTGCTAAGGTGTTCCAGTCGGGACTGGATTTTTTCCAGCATGTTCATTATTAACAAGGCGCTCATCAATGGAAACGATTTCATTAATGGGTGAAATCATCAGGCGTTTTAGCAAGAATATACCTCTCCGTAGTCGGAAACGGTGAGGAATGACCTTAAAAAATGTTGTTTTTTTTCATTACATGATCAGAGTCGTATTTTAGTAACTGAGAATCGGTCGGAACAACGAACAATATTAGCCGTATGCCCAAAATGTCGCCCTGTATTTTTCCCCCTGTGCGATTTAGCCGCGGGAACCGGGGCAGAGGGTTTCGGGAAATTCGTAAACACAGTACGATGCAGTGAAAGAAAATTACAAATATAGCCTGGCACAAGCACCAGTCTATCAACTAAGGAGAATGACATGGCGGTAACGCAAACGGCCCAGGCATGCGATCTGGTCATTTTCGGCGCGAAGGGTGACCTGGCGCGACGTAAATTGCTGCCTTCCCTGTATCAGCTTGAGAAAGCTGGCCAGCTTCACCCTGACACTCGCATCATCGGTGTTGGGCGTGCCGACTGGGATAAAGACGCTTACATCAAGGTAGTACGTGAAGCGATGGAAACCTTCATGAAGGAAAAAATTGATGAAGGTTTGTGGGATACCCTGAGCGGGCGTCTGGACTTTTGTAACCTTGATGTCAACGACACCAAAGCATTTACCCGCCTGGGTAAAATGCTCGACCAGAAAGAGCGGGTCACCATCAACTACTTCGCCATGCCGCCAAGCACGTTTGGCGCGATTTGCAAAGGACTGGGCGAAGCGAAACTGAACGCCAAACCGGCGCGGGTAGTGATGGAGAAACCGCTGGGTACCTCCCTTGAAACCTCCCGCGAGATCAACGATCAGGTCGGTGAGTTTTTCGAAGAGTGTCAGGTCTACCGTATCGACCACTATCTGGGCAAAGAGACGGTACTGAATCTGTTGGCCCTGCGTTTCGCCAACTCGCTGTTCGTCAATAACTGGGATAGCCGCACTATCGATCACGTCGAGATCACCGTGGCGGAAGAGGTCGGTATTGAAGGTCGCTGGGGTTACTTCGATCAGGCCGGGCAGATGCGCGATATGATCCAGAACCACCTGCTGCAAATTCTGTGCATGATTGCGATGTCGCCGCCATCGGACCTGAGCGCTGACAGCATCCGCGATGAGAAAGTAAAAGTGCTGAAGTCTCTGCGCCGTATCGACCGCACCAATGTGCGTGAAAAAACGGTACGCGGCCAGTACTCTGCCGGTTTTGCGCAAGGCAAAAAAGTGCCGGGCTACCTTGAAGAAGAGGGTGCGAATAAAGCCAGCCATACCGAGACCTTTGTGGCTATCCGCGTGGATATCGACAACTGGCGGTGGGCGGGCGTGCCGTTCTACCTGCGTACCGGCAAGCGTCTGCCGACCAAGTGCTCTGAAGTCGTGGTTTACTTCAAAACGCCGGAACTGAACCTGTTTAAAGAAACCTGGCAGGAGCTGCCACAGAACAAATTGACCATTCGTCTGCAGCCTGACGAAGGGGTCGATATTCAGGTACTGAACAAGGTTCCTGGGCTTGATCACAAGCACAACCTACAGATCACCAAGCTGGATCTGAGCTACTCAGAAACCTTTAATCAAACGCATCTGGCGGATGCTTATGAGCGTTTGCTGCTGGAAACCATGCGCGGTATTCAGGCGTTGTTCGTGCGTCGTGATGAAGTGGAAGAGGCGTGGAAGTGGGTTGACTCCATTACCGAAGCCTGGGCTGCCGATCGTGATGCGCCGAAGCCTTATCAGGCGGGTACCTGGGGGCCGGTCGCCTCCGTGGCGATGATCACCCGCGATGGCCGTTCATGGAACGAGTTTGAGTAACCGACAGGCTAATCCGGTTGAGTTATTTTACCGGTAACATGATCTGACGCAGAAAGTCGCGTAATTTTTAATCTTTTAAGCTCCGGGAGGATTCACCCCCGGAGCTTTTTTTATTACACTGCACTCAGTATTTTGCCCCTGAGCCCCGGTGCTGGTGCCTTAAGCATCAAGAGACATCGTCAGAACGCTGTGGCCGGACAGATGAAATTTGAGGAGCCTTTATGAATTCTGAAATGTTACGGGTAACAAATCGCATTATCGAACGGTCACGCGACACCCGCAGCGCCTACCTCGCACGGATTAACCAGGCCAAAACCGACACCGTCCATCGTGCCCAGCTGGCCTGCGGTAACCTGGCACACGGCTTCGCCGCCTGTCAGGCGGATGATAAAGCTTCGCTGAAAAGCATGCTGCGCAATAACATCGCCATTATCACCTCTTATAACGACATGCTGTCCGCCCACCAACCCTATGAATATTATCCGGATATCATCCGTAAAGCGTTGCACTCAGCTAATGCGGTTGGCCAGGTGGCGGGTGGCGTTCCGGCGATGTGCGATGGCGTGACGCAGGGGCAGGACGGGATGGAGCTGTCGCTGCTAAGCCGCGAGGTTATCGCCATGTCTGCCGCGATCGGCCTGTCGCATAATATGTTTGACGGCGCGCTGTACCTGGGGGTTTGCGACAAAATCGTTCCTGGCCTGACCATGGCAGCGCTTGCATTTGGTCATTTGCCGTCCATCTTTATTCCGTCCGGCCCGATGGCCAGCGGTCTGGCAAACAAAGAAAAAGTACGCATCCGCCAGCTGTACGCGGAAGGGAAAGTCGACCGCATGGCGCTGCTGGAGTCTGAAGCTGCCTCTTACCATGCGCCGGGCACTTGCACCTTCTACGGCACCGCCAATACCAACCAGATGGTGGTTGAGTTTATGGGGATGCAATTGCCGGGATCATCATTCGTACATCCGGATGCGCCGCTGCGTGAAGTATTAACCGCTGCTGCTGCCCGCCAGGTAACCCGCCTGACCGGTAACGGTAATGAGTGGATGCCGCTGGGCAAATTGTTTGACGAAAAAGTGGTGGTCAATGGGATTGTGGCGCTACTGGCAACCGGTGGTTCCACCAACCATACCATGCACCTGGTGGCGATGGCGCGTGCGGCGGGGATCATCATCAACTGGGATGATTTCTCTGACCTCTCAGACGTGGTACCGCTGCTGGCGCGTCTTTACCCGAACGGCCCGGCGGATATCAACCACTTCCAGGCGGCGGGCGGCGTACCTGTATTGGTACGCGAGCTGATGAAAGGTGGCCTGTTGCACGAAGACGTTAACACCGTGGCCGGCTTTGGTCTCTCTCGCTACACCATGGAACCGTGGCTGAATAATGGCGAGCTTGACTGGCGTGAAGGGGCGACCGCGCCGCTGGACGACCAGGTTATTGCCACCTTTGACAAACCGTTCTCTCGCCATGGTGGCACTAAAGTGCTGAGCGGCAATCTTGGTCGCGCGGTGATGAAAACTTCCGCTGTACCGGTAGAAAACCAGATTATTGAAGCGCCGGCGATTGTGTTTGAGAGTCAGCACGACGTGCTGCCAGCCTTTGAAGCTGGGCTGCTGGACAAAGATTGCGTGGTAGTGGTTCGTCATCAAGGGCCAAAAGCGAACGGCATGCCAGAATTACATAAACTTATGCCGCCACTTGGTGTATTATTGGACCGCCGTTTCAAAATTGCGCTGGTGACCGATGGTCGACTTTCCGGCGCATCAGGTAAAGTTCCATCAGCAATCCACGTGACGCCTGAAGCGTACGATGGTGGTCTGCTGGCGAAGGTGCGTGATGGCGATCTCATCCGCGTCAATGGCCAGACCGGCGAACTTGCGCTGCTGGTGGATGAGGCTGAACTGGCTGCGCGTCAGCCGCATATTCCTGACCTGAGCGGTTCGCGTGTGGGAACCGGCCGGGAAATGTTTGCTGCGCTGCGTGAGAAACTCTCCGGAGCGGAACAGGGCGCAACCTGCATCAATTTTTAAGACGATTCGATTTATAGATCTGGCGAGAGAAAATCTGATGAAAAACTGGAAAACAACTGCAGAAGCAATCCTCACCTCCGGCCCGGTTGTACCGGTAATCGTGGTGAAAAAGCTGGAACACGCTGTGCCGATGGCGAAAGCGCTGGTTGCAGGCGGCGTACGCGTACTGGAAGTGACTCTGCGTACCGACTGCGCAATGGACGCTATCCGCGCGATCGCTAAAGAAGTCCCGGAAGCGATTGTGGGTGCGGGTACCGTCACTAACGTTGAGCAACTTAAAGAAGTCACCGAAGCTGGCGCGCAGTTTGCCATCAGCCCGGGTCTGACCGACTCCCTGCTGAAAGCAGCGACCGGCGAAGGCACCATCCCACTGATCCCGGGGATCAGCTCCGTCTCCGAGCTGATGCTGGGTATGCAGTATGGCCTGAAAGAGTTCAAATTCTTCCCGGCTGAAGCTAACGGTGGCGTGAAAGCGCTGCAGGCGATTGGCGGCCCGTTCGCGCACATTCGTTTCTGCCCGACTGGCGGCATTTCTCCGGCTAACTATCGTGATTATCTGGCGCTGAACAGCGTGCTGTGCATCGGCGGCTCCTGGCTGGTGCCGGCGGATGCGCTGGAAGCCGGTGATTATGACCGTATTACCAAACTGGCTCGTGAAGCGGTAGAAGGCGCGAAGTAATTTTCGCGCTCTAAACTGAGGCCCGGTCTGTGTTAACACAACCGGGCTATTTTTTTATCCCGCGACCACGACCGCCGCTGCCGCCGTTTTGGCGCGCGCAACCGCTTCATCAACGCTATCTGCTACCGCCAGCGTCACGCCCAGTCGACGCGAACCGTCAATTTCCGGCTTGCCAAACAGACGAAGTTGCAGACCTGCGCCAACCGCCGCCTGGATATTACTGAAGGTGACGTTCTGGCTACTTAACTGCGGCAGGATCACCGCCGAGGCCGCCGGGCCGTACTGGCGGATTGCGCCAATCGGCAGGCCAAGGAAGGCGCGAACGTGCAGGGCGAACTCTGATAAATCCTGCGAAATCAGCGTGACCATGCCGGTGTCGTGCGGGCGTGGTGAGACTTCGCTAAAAATCACATCATCACCGCAGACGAACAGCTCAACGCCGAACAGGCCGTGACCGCCCAGAGCCAGCACCACTTCGCGGGCTATTTCCTGCGCACGCTCCAGCGCCAAATCGCTCATCTGCTGTGGCTGCCAGGATTCACGATAGTCGCCATCTTCCTGACGATGACCGACCGGTGCGCAGAAATGTACGCCATCCACGGCGCTCACGGTCAGCAGGGTAATTTCAAAATCAAAATTCACCACGCCTTCAACGATAACGCGACCGGCTCCGGCGCGTCCGCCTTGCTGTGCATACTGCCAGGCTTCAGCCAGCTGTTCACTGGAGCGAATAAAGCTCTGACCTTTGCCGGAAGAACTCATCACCGGCTTGACGATGCACGGCAGGCCGATCCCTGCGACAGCTTCACGAAACGCCGCTTCGCTATCGGCAAAACGATAGGCTGAGGTCGGTAGCTTCAGCTCTTCGGCAGCCAGGCGACGGATTCCCTCGCGGTTCATGGTGAGCTTCGCCGCTCGCGCAGTTGGAACGACCTTTTGCCCGGCCTTCTCCAGCGCCACCAGGGTATCGGTGGCGATAGCTTCAATTTCCGGTACGATGAAGTCAGGTTTTTCCTGTTCGATTAGCGCCTGCAAGGTTTCGCCGTGCAGCATATTGATGACATGTGAACGGTGCGCTACCTGCATCGCTGGCGCGTCCGGGTAACGGTCGACGGCGATGGTTTCAATCCCCAGGCGCTGGCATTCGATAGCCACTTCTTTACCCAGTTCGCCGGACCCCAACAGCATTACCTTTGTTGCCGCAGGGCGCAGCGCCGTGCCTAATACAGTCATAACTCTCTTCCGCAGTAAAAAAACATGCGCCGTATTATAAACGAAAACGTTTGCGTCTGTCTTTATATGCGTAATTTGAGTTCAGCGTGAAAATTTGCTATACTGTATAAAAATACAGTATAAAGAGGCTGCATCATGGCGGTTGAAATTAAATATGTGGTGATTCGCGAAGGTGAGGAAAAAATGTCTTTTGCCAGCAAAAAAGAGGCCGATGCTTACGACAAAATGCTCGATCTGGCTGAAGTGCTCAACGACTGGTTAGTTGACTGCCCGCTGACGCTTGATGAAACCCAGCGCGATAGCATGTCAATGTGGCTGGCCGAGCGCAAAGAGACCTTAAATCATATTCTGCGCTCCGGGAAACTGCCGGAAGCCGAAAGCAGCGATGATGAACAACATGCCCAGGCAGAAGTCGTCGATGATAATACCGACGCCGTTGCTGAAGCAGCAGCTGAAGTTCCGGCTAAACCGCGTAAAGTAAAAGCCGCCTGAGTGTGTTCCTGGCCGCCGGGTTTTCTGGCGGCAAAACTTCTTCAGACTATGCCTATTTTTGGCTATTTTGCTGCTAAATTTGCGCTTCTTTAGTTGCCCATAACATTTCCTGACATCTCGTCGTTTAGGCTGGTGATATCGCTTATCGCACAATGAGGGAAAGTATGGCTAACTGGCTTAATCAATTGCAGTCTCTGCTGGGCCAGCAGGGACGATCTTCTTCATCAGACGATCAATCAAGCAGTAAAAATCTGCTGCTGCCGGGTGCGCTTGGCGGGCTGGCAGGACTACTGGTTGCCAGCAAATCATCGCGTAAACTGTTGGCCAAATACGGCACTGGCGCGCTGCTGGTCGGCGGTGGGGCGATAGCAGGTAGCGTGTTGTGGAATAAATATCAGCAAAAAATGCGTGCAGGCTCGCCACAGGAACCGGCTTACTCACCTTCAGCCTCCGCGCCCCTTCAGGCGCAATCTTCAACGCAAGTCGAGCTCGACGCCCGCAGTGAACGGCTGATTATGGCGCTGGTCTTCGCCGCCAAAAGCGACGGGCATATTGACGAACGCGAACGGGCCAGCATTGAAGAGCAGCTACGCGCAGCAAACATTGACGTGCAGGGGCGGGTGTTAATCGACAGGGCACTGTCTCAACCTCTCGACCCTCAGCGCCTGGCGCAGGGCATCAGCAACGAGCAAGAGGCGCTCGAAGTGTATTACAT
The DNA here is from genome assembly GCF_013705725.1 of Klebsiella sp. RHBSTW-00484. Lineage (NCBI taxonomy): Bacteria > Pseudomonadati > Pseudomonadota > Gammaproteobacteria > Enterobacterales > Enterobacteriaceae > Klebsiella > Klebsiella sp. RHBSTW-00484. Next base: position 2,422,645 of record NZ_CP055481.1, read on the forward strand.
CAGCTGTGCGGTCATTGATATTGACCACTTTATGGAGCGCAGCTATCTGAATGCGCTCGGCGAAGCGCTAAACCTGCCGCAGGACGTTCGCAAAGATATCGAACAGGATATTCAGGCGCAAAAACAGGCAATAGCGCCTTAAATCCTCACGTTTCGCTTGCATCGCTGGCGACTTTTGCCACCCTTATATACCTGACATCCTTCAGCACGCTTTGGGGCATGCTGAAGGATAAATAATATAAGCCGCAGAAGACGAAGCAGATGCCACCAAAAGCAAAACGAATCCCTCATGCCACGACCTTACATGGCGATACCCGAATTGATAATTACTACTGGCTGCGTGATGACGAGCGCTCTCAGCCGGAAGTGCTTGATTATCTGCGCCAGGAAAACGAGTACGGGAAAAAAGTCATGTCTTCGCAAAGTAGCCTGCAGGACAGGGTACTGAAGGAAATTATTGATCGTATTCCGCCGCGCGAAGTATCGGCACCTTACAGCAAGAATGGCTATCGTTACCGCCAGGTCTATGAGCCGGGCTGCGAATACGCTATTTATCAACGCCAGTCGGTGCTAAAAGAAGAGTGGGATGAGTGGAACGTTCTGCTCGACGGTAACAAACGGGCGGCCGGTAGCGAGTTCTATACCCTCGGCGGCTTAGGGATCTCACCGGACAACCACATCATGGCGGTCGCGGAAGATTATCTTTCACGGCGGCAATATAGCCTGCGTTTGTATTCTCTGCACAACGATAACGAATACCCAGAGGTGCTGGAAAACGTCTCGCCTGATTTTGCCTGGAGTAACGATTCACAGACCCTGTGGTATGTGCGTAAACACCCGGCCACGCTGCTGCCGTATCAGGTCTGGCGCCATCGTCTTGGTACCCCAGACAGTTCAGATATCCTGGTATATGAAGAGCAGGACGATACCTTCTACGTCAGCGTTCACAAAACTACCTCCCAGCAGTTTGTGGTGATTTATCTGGCCAGCGCGACCACCAGCGAAGTACTGCTGCTGAATGCAGAGATGACCGATGCCGAACCGATCTGCTTTCTGCCGCGTCGTAAAGATCATGAATACAGTCTCGATCACTATCAGCATGCCTTTTATCTGCGATCTAACCGTGAAGGTAAGAATTTTGGCCTTTATCGCAGCACGCTGCGCGATGAGCAGCGGTGGGAAACCTTAATTCCTGCCCGCCACGAGGTGATGCTAGAAGGCTTTACCCTGTTTACCGACTGGTTGGTGGTCGAAGAACGTCAGCATGGGCTGACCAGCTTGCGGCAGATCAATCGCAAAACGCGTGAGCCACAGGGCATTGCGTTTGACGATCCGGCCTATGTGACCTGGCTCTCTTATAACCCGGAGCCAGAAACTTCCCGTCTGCGTTACGGCTACTCCTCCATGACCACGCCGGATACGCTATTTGAACTGGATATGAATAGCGGTGAGCGCCGGGTACTCAAACAGCAGGAAGTAAAAGGTTTTGATGCCAGCCATTACCGCAGCGAGCACCTGTGGATCAAAGCTCGTGACGGCGTTGAGGTTCCGGTGTCTCTGGTCTACCGGCATGAACATTTCCGCAAAGGAGCTAGCCCGCTGCTGGTATACGGCTATGGTTCCTATGGCGCCAGCATGGATGCGGATTTCAGCGCCAGCCGCCTGAGCCTGCTCGACCGCGGTTTTGTTTTTGCTATCGCTCATATTCGCGGCGGCGGCGAACTGGGCCAGCAGTGGTATGAAGACGGCAAGTTTCTATGCAAGAAAAATACCTTCAACGATTACCTCGACGTCTGCGATGCGCTGCTGGCGCAGGGCTACGGCGCGCCCCATTTATGCTACGGTATGGGCGGCAGCGCGGGCGGTATGCTGATGGGCGTGGCGATTAACCAGCGACCGGAACTGTTTCACGGCGTGGTCGCTCAGGTTCCTTTTGTTGATGTCGTGACGACGATGCTTGATGAGTCGATCCCGCTGACCACTGGTGAGTTTGAAGAGTGGGGTAACCCGCAGGATGCAGAGTATTACCACTATATGAAGAGCTACAGTCCTTACGACGGCATCCTGGCGCAGGCGTATCCGCACATGCTGGTGACTACGGGGTTGCATGACTCGCAGGTGCAATACTGGGAACCGGCAAAATGGGTGGCAAAACTGCGCGAGCTGAAAACCGACGACAACTTGCTGTTGCTGTGTACCGATATGGATTCCGGTCACGGTGGTAAATCCGGACGCTTTAAAAGCTACGAGGGCGTGGCGCTGGAGTTTGCGTTTCTGATTGGCCTGGCGCAGGGGACGCTGCCAGGCCGGGCACAAGCGTAGGGCTGGTTACTCCCCAAGATAGTGTTTAAGCGTCAAGCGCAGCTCGGGGCTCATACGATCCAGGTTATTGAATAACCAACGCAAATAGCCGGGGTCGTTTTCCGCAATTTCAGAGACTGCCTGGCCGCGATATTTGCCGAAGGTGAAGGTGGATAGCAGCGCCGGGCGGCCAGTAATCGTGGCCATATCATCCGGCGACCAGCCGGAGGTTTTGATGATGTCGAGCAGCAGGGCGGCGGTGATATAGCAATCGTACAGCGCCCGGTGATGATGCAGCCCCGGTGGCGTGGTAACGCTGAGCTTGCGCGATTTATACAACCCCATGTTGCTGTACTTAATTCCCGGCCACAGGCGGCGCGCCAGCTTCATGGTGCAAATCCACTCGCCCTGCATTTCCGGCAGCATCCGACGGTCAAAGCTTGCGTTGTGGGCGACGTACCACGGGCTGCCCATGTACAGCGGCACAATCTCCTCAATCCACGGCTTATCGGCGACCATCTCTTCGGTAATATGATGAATTGCCATCGCCTGCGGGCTGATGGGGCGGTCGGGGCGAACCAGATGGCTCATCGGATTGGTAATTTGTCCGTCCACTATATCTACCGAGGCAATTTCAACAATGCCCCCCTGCAATCCGCAGGTTTCTGTATCGATTACGCGCAGCATGGCTTGCTCCAGGCCAAAGAAACCAGCGTAATAGAATGCGCAGGTCTTGCCAACTCAGATGTCCGCAGGGGACAGGAATTATTTCTGTTTCGGTTCATACGGCAGGCGGGAAAGAGAAACTGATGCCAGACGATGGGCTATCAGCCGCTCGCGAAACCAGTCGCGCAGGTGCGCTGGCTGCTCTCTTTCGACTAAATCGGCGACTACCGGCATATTGTAGCGCTCTTTAAAGGCGACGCCGGCCGCAGCAAGATCGACATTCACTTTGTCCATCTCCTCCTGGGAAATTTTAGCCAGGTTCTTTTCCATCGGTTTCTCCTTTGATAATGCCGCAAAAAGTACTAAGCATACGGCAAAAAGGCAAGTCTCAGACGCTTAGCTCGACTGTGTCATTATACAGGGTTATTCTCTGTGCTACATACATAACAAAAAGGAATGACGACTATGCCAATCATCGCCGGACGCGCGCTGCGTCTGTCTCTATTTCTCGCCTGCAGCCTGACTGCAGCAGGTGCATTTGCCCACGCACACCTGCAACAGCAGCTTCCGGCAGCTAACGCTGAGGTGAATGCGTCGCCGCAGGCGCTGACGCTGAGCTTCTCCGAAGGAATCGAAACGCAATTTAGCGGCGTGACCCTGACCGGGCCGCAGCAGAAAACTGTTGCCCTCGGCAAACCCACCCGTGATGAGAGCAACAAATCCCAACTGACGGTGCCCGTCGAGCAGGCGTTAACGCCGGGCGAATATACCGTTGACTGGCATGTGGTCTCCGTAGATGGCCATAAGACCAAAGGGCAATACACCTTTACCGTGAAGTAAGCCGATGCTTAGCGGAGTCTATGTCAGCTTACGTTTTATCCATTTCATCTCGCTGATGATCGCCTTCGGCTGCGTGCTTTACGGCGCGTGGTGGGCGCCGGTGACCTTGCGTCGTTTGCTGATGCAGCGCTTCTATCCGCTGATGCGCCATTTATTGTTGGCGAGCGCGCTGTCGGCGCTGTTGATGCTGATGGCGCAGGGTGGGTTAATGGGCAACGGTTGGCCGGATGTCTGGCAGCCCGCCATCTGGCAGGCGGTTGCCGGGACGCAGTTCGGCAGCGCGTGGGTGTGGCAAATTTTGTTGGCCCTGGTCGCGCTGGTGGTGGTATGGCTGAAACCACGGCGTCCGGCCCGCTTGCTGCTGATCCTCCTTTGCGCACAATTATTGCTGCTGGCAGGTGTTGGTCATGCCGCGATGAATGAAGGCTGGCAGGGGATACTGCAACGGACAAACCATGCCGTGCATCTGTTTTGTGTCGCCAGCTGGTTTGGCGGTTTGTTGCCGTTTGTTTACTGTTTACGCCTGGCGCATGGGCGCTGGCGGCAGGCCGCTATTTACACCATGATGCGTTTTTCGCGTTACGGGCATCTGGCGGTGGCCGGAGCCATCGCCAGCGGCATAGTGAATGCGCTGTTTATCCAGGGAGGACTCATCAGCGACTCGCCCTGGGGGCGGATGCTGTTGTTCAAATGTGCCCTGGTGGCCGCAATGGTGGCAATTGCGCTGGTGAACCGGTATGTTTTGGTGCCACGCATCTCGGCAAGCGGAACGCGGGCGGAACAGCTCATCGTGCGAACTACGCAGATGGAAATAGTATTGGGCGCGCTGGCACTGTTTGCCGTCAGCCTGTTTGCGACCTGGGAACCTTACTGAATTAACTGGTTAAATCATGAAAAAAATCGTTTTGGCACTGTTGTTATTGGCAAGTTCTGGCGCTGCGCTGGCGGCACCAAAGGTGATTACCGTGAGCCGCTTTGAAGTGGGTAAGGAGAGCTGGGCGTTTAATCGTGAAGAGGTGATGCTGACCTGCCGTCCCGGCAATGCGCTGTTTGCCATTAATCCCAGTACCCTGGTGCAGTACCCGCTAAATGAAGTCGCCGAGCAGCAGATGAAAGACGGCAAGACCAACGCCCAGCCGATTTCTGTGATCCAGGTCGATGATCCGCAGCAGCCAGGACAAAAAATGAGCCTGACGCCATTTATTGAGCGTGCGCAGAAACTTTGCTGATCGGTACTAGTATCCAACTGTATTTGCATGAAAAAAACCGCCATTGTCCCTTGCCAGGAGTGGCGGTTTTTTGTTGGCATTCGCAATTTTGACAGGAATTATTCGTCCACTTTTGTCGCGGACTGGAAAACCTGACACGGTAAACTATTCTTATAAGGCAAGGCGACTTAGCCTGCATTAATGCCAACTTTTAGCGCACGGCTCTCTCCCAAGAGCCATTTCCCTGGACCGAATACAGGAATCGTGTTCGGTCTTTTTTTATCTATTATTCAGAACGTCGCAGATTCCATTGCAAAATCCCGGATGGTTTTTTCGGGACTTTTTTCTTATACCACAACAATAATTTCCCAAACATTTCTTTTACAAAAAAATTGCCTGCTGGACTTCAATAAGTGACGGTCACCAGAATAGTGTCGCTATAGGTACCTGCAGGCTGGTTACTCTGCGTCGGGTTAATCTTTAGCGTGTAGTTCGCAGATTGCGCCGTGCCGGAACCGGCGACGCTGAGATTATTACTCTCCGTCCATGCGCTGCCGTTGGCCTGGTAAAACTGATACTGCAGATAAGCCGTCTGTTGCGGCAGGCTCATCCGCCGCCAGTCGCCGACGCTGGTGTTGGTGATGCTGGTGAGGTTTACGGTATAGGCCGCATTTTTAGTGCAGCGGATGGCGAGTTGGCCGCTGTAGTCGCTAAAACTGGACGGCAGGGCGGCAGAGGTAAATACGACGTCCGGCGCGCTGTCGATATAACAAAAGTTGGTTACCCGCAACGACACATTCACCGTGGATACCAAGGTTCCATTATTCGGAATACATATCTTAATGCCCAGCAGATCGAGTCCGACGTAGCAAAACCTGTAGACCCACGTGATCGTTAATACATCGGTATAGGTCCCGGCGGGCACGTTTGCCCCCGGCGTGGTTCTGAAGTAGAGCGGCATGGTGCCATCGCTTGAGTTAAATAAACCCAGTAGATCCAGCAGCGTTGTTTTAGACCAGTTAATCACGCCGCCATCCTGCAAGGCCGGTGAGCATGATGAGTCAGCACAGATGCTATAAGGGATGGCATCACCGGTAGCATTAAGCAGTCGCGGGATTTTGTTGCTCTGGTTTGCTGACGCCAGGGTGGCGCTTAACGTGTTAGTTGAGTTAAGTGCCACCAGTTCTGGAGAGCAGTAAAAACCTGCGCCTGCCAGGACTCCCTGAGGGGTGCTGTTGAGCGTAAATGAATCGACCGGGCCGAACGTTGGCGCACTGGTTTTGATGCTGCAGGCGGCCAGTGCGCTGACCGATTGTGTCAGCAAAAATAGCGCAACACATAAAAATAGAAGGTGTTTCAACGTTGTCTCCGTTGTCATCAGTTGCAGCTAACCGGGCCGATCCGCTGCGGGACCGGCGTTGATTCCGGGAGTTCGAACTGCACGTGGCATTGCAGTCCCCCGGCGTTAATGGTGACCTCATTTTTGCGGGTGAGATGCGAGAACCAAACCACCCCGTCGTAGCCCACCAGACCTTGCTGTTTACTGTTTTTCTCCTCAACCGGCGTACCTACCGGCAGCGGCTGCCCTTGGGCATCGACGAAGACAATCGTCGCCGAGCGCACGCGATTCACCGGAAAATCAACCAGCGCGCCGCTGCCTTCACGTACGGCAATACGCTTCTCCACCGTGGCGGCTTCGGTATCCGTTGGCAGAGGGAGCGTATCAAGGGTGACTTTTCCCGGGTACCAGGCCGCAGCCCAGGGGATCAGCAGATGACCGTTCTTATCCGTCACGCCGACCTTACGGTTTTCATAATTAACCGCAATATTCGGGTAGTTGTCGGTGGAAACAACGATAAAGGCGTCGTTAATTTGCCGGGCAAAGAACAGACTGTTATCCATCAGCACCACCGAACCAGTGGCTTCAAACCAGCTGTGATGATCGTCACGTGAGCCGTAGTAACCCCCGCTCAGCGTTGACACGCGATTGATCCAGGTGAGATCCGCCTGGCTATAATTATCGCCGCCAACCGAGTGGGCGAGATTCCAGCCCAATCCGCCTTCTGCCGGGGCAGAGCGACTCACACTGATATTTTCTCCCCATTGACCGGAGCTGGAGCGCTGGCCGCTTAACTGCACTGAACTTTGCGAATCGAAGGGGATGATGACCTGCAGCATGCTGGCGTAGCTGTTTTCTTGCAGATCGCGGTTCACGCTCAAGTTGAAGCTGCTGCTTTTCCACAGGCTGCGGCTCCAGGAGAGGTTCATCAGGCGCGTTCGTGAATTATCCCCGGCCTTGATATCGAAGTAGCCAATGCTAAAAGAGCCCAATACGCGCCCCCATGGGCTCAGGCTCAGCGTGGCCTGGTCTGACTGGCGGCTTAGCATGCTGGACGAGCCATAGGTGCTGAGGTTGTCATAGTTAGCGCTGCGCTGAATATGCTGGTAATTAATCCCCCAGCTATTGCCGTAGTAAGAGTAACCCGCAGTGAGCTGGTTGCCATTTCCTTCACCGCGGCTGGCGCTGGTCGACAGGCTGAGGGTCCCCAGATTACCCACACCGATATCGCCGCCAACCCCGGCATTGGTTAATCCTTTGCGGTCTTCGCTATGTGCTGAGAGGGTTAGCCAATTGTTTAACCCATAGCGGTAAATCGCGCTTACCGCACCGGTGCCATAATCGGCATTTTTAATGCCGTAATTGTTGCGCAGGGCGCCGACGGTGAAATCAAAATCGCTTAGACCCTCCCGCAGGAGGGTATTTGAGACGTAAAAGGGAATATTGGTGGAAACCTGGCGGCCAAGGGCGTCGGTCGTTACCACGGTAGCTTCACCCGCGCCGCTGATATAGGGCACATTGGTCAGCGTATAGGGGCCGCCATTAATCTGCGAAGAGCTGGTTTTAAAACCATTAATAAACAGGTCGACACTTGAAGGGACCGCCGCGCTGCCGGATAAGTTGAGCAGCGGATAAGTCACCAGATCCGGGCGAACGCTGAAGTTGCGGCTCACGCGTAGTCCACCCATACGCACGGAGCTGCTCCAGGTGAGCGCGTTGCTCACCACATCACCTGCCTGGTAGCTTATCATCCGCTCGCTATCGCTGTACTTCCACAAGGTGTCGTAGCGCATATAGCCTTGCTGCTCATAACCTGTTGAAGACCAGTTTTGTCGGAACACCGCATTATTGGAGAGGATACCTGCCGGGCCAAAAAGACGCGTTTCGCTGTAGGTGCTGGTGGTTTGCGTGCCGTCGGATGAAAAAAGGTTGTAGGCATCGTAGTTAAATAAAATCCCTGGACTGCTAATCGCGGCCTGGTAATTTTGCCCTGATGCCTCGCCGATTTTCTGCTCAGGAAGCCAGTTGTCCGGGACCTGCAGTTTGAGCATTTGCCCGGTCTGGTCATATTCCACCTTCACTGAAGGGAGGGTGGTGATATCCACCAGCGTGTCGCTGGTCTTCAATGGGATATGCGACTGCTGCAAAACGCTGGCTGAGACCCAATAATGACCATTGATGACCTTGACCGGAACAGTACCCGCAGGGGTATTGCCGTTGACCGATAAACCGAGGTACAGCTCATATTCCTGCTTTTCGCTGTACGATGCCGCTGGCGCAGGCAACGAATCGTAGGTCGCGGCGTAAGCTGTTACCGACGCAATCGCCAGCAGCCCCCCATAGGTCGCCCTTTTCAGGTCTCTCATGGTTAACGGTTCGCCGGAATTTCCACCGCCTGACCGTTATCGGTTAATTTAGCAAACAGATGCATCCCTGATGGAACAGCAGATTTGCCTGCGGTCGGAAAACAGTTTTTTTTCTGCGCCAGTACGTAGCCAAGAAGGCCGTTAGCCTGAGAAATTTGACTCTTACCGCTGGCGTTTGCCCAGTAAACCGAACTAAGTCGGGCGTGTTGATTGCCGGTATTGTCGATGCAAAGTGCCTGACGGCTATTCTGCTGGGAAAGTGACCAGCGCAGCGTTGTCCTGACCGCTTCGACTGAGCCATCGTTCTTCAGCGGCGTGATGCCTTGCCCATAGGTGAATAGCGGCAGAACGTAGCGCATGCGCATTCTCAGTCCTGCGGAGTTTTTATCCGTTTGCACTGCCGGTTGCGCAGGAGGGATCTCATCAATAACGATGCGGTAGGATTTTTCTTTTCCATTCGCGATGGGAGCAACGCGCATCAGTCGTACCAACTGACGCTGTCCCGGCGCGACCGTGGTAAAGGGCGGACTGGCGACCACATCGCTTTGATCGGCATAGGCATCGGATGACGCCTTTTGATCCCAGGAAAAAACGCGCAACTGTAAATTCACCGGAGAATCGCCGCGATTCTCCAGCCACAGCTCAGAACCTTTTTCATGGCTTTCGATAGTTTGAAATATCGGCCAGACCAGAACGGAACTGGCGGCCAGAACGGAAGCAGGGGCGGATAAAGCGAATAAAAACAGCGCAAATCTACAGCGAGTCATAATTACCCTGTGCATTATCTAATAGGTCAGCGTGACGGTGACCGTGTCGGTATAAGAGCCCACCGCCGGGAAGCCATTCGTGGCAAAAAGGCGGCCATAAACCGTGTAGGTTTGCGTGGTGCTCGGAAATGATGCGATGCTCAATGCCTGTGCGCTGTTACCCCATACGGTGGCACGGTTGCTATCCTGATAAAGCTGATACGCCAGAGTATTGCCGCCGCCGTTCGACATATAGCGCTGGGCTGCTGAGCCGCCGTTAACGCCATAGTCGAGAGCGAGTGAAATAGCGGTGCCTGGCGTGCAGGTCACGATAATTGACCCCGCGCCTGGCGTACTGGCGACATCAACATTGCTGTAGAGCGATGACATGGTGCCGAAACTTAAGGTGCCGAAATCGGTCGTTTGGGTGCCGTCCCCAGCGCCAAGCGCGCAGCCTGCGGTTATCTGCGCTGTGACTTTAAACGTCTTCTGGGCATTGGCTGCATGGGCGCCTGAGGCAAAAAGCAGAAAAAATGTAAGCCACATTGGTCGAAGCATGACGCCCATTTCCCTTATGTCGTTACCAGGTTAACGTCGCGGTGACGATGTCGCTGTAGTTGCCTGCGGTAGGCGTATCCTGGTCTTCAGGGCGGATACGCGCAAAAATAGGAATTTCTTGCGGGCTGCCGGTTCCAGTAATAGCGATACTGCCATCCGGCAGGATTTCGCTATTACGACCCACATCGGAGTACAGGCGATAGGCGATCAGCTCACTATCCGCGGTATTTTTCATATAACGAAGAGTTGACGATCCTTGCTGGCCGCCATCCAGCGTCAGCGTTGATTGCAGCGCCGCGGTACAGGCGATGGAGACCGCGGTGGCTCCACCGCTGCCGACCATTCCGGCATCAATGGAGTTGGCTAAATCGCCGTAGGCGCCAAAACTGATGTTCCCCCATTTGTTAAGTTCTCCCTCTCTGGAACCATTCGACACCCGGCATCCGCTACCAAGCGTAAGCTGAACGCCAATCTGACCGCTTAGCGTGCCCGCGGCAAAAGATGGCTGAATGATGACGATTGCGCTTAATAAGCCGCCTAAGACACTGCGCGATATCGTTTTGACGTTCATGGAGAACCTCTTGATGGAAAGCCGCGGAAGAAAAACAACAATGGAGCTTTATGCTTTTATCACCGAACATGCGCTCCGGTTTAGTTGATTAACATATAACTACTTCTGCGAGATAAGTGTAATGTTGTATTATTAGCTGGATTTTTTTATTTTAATGGTTTTTAAATCTATTTAATTTTAAAATATTGGACGTAAATACCTTGTGTTAATTTATTGTTGGTATTTTGTTTTTTCTTTGTGTGGTAATGTTGGGGGGGAGAATAAAAATTTTTTCTAAAATCACTATCAGGCGCAAATTTTGAAACAAAAAATATGGACAAAAAAGCAGGTATATACCCTAAATAATTCGAGTTGCAGGACAAGGCACTTGTGCCTTGAACAGCGCTTGCGCTGGCCCCGAAGGGGCGAGGCCATAGACCGAGTAACGCGGCAAGGAAGAGAATCCCCAGGAGCTTACTGAAGTAAGTGACTGGGGTGAGCTGACGCAGTCAACATACCTGCAACTTGAAGTATGACGGGTATAGACAATGAAAGCATCGCTTTAGCGTAGGTAAGAGAGAAGACACCTGCACGAAATCAGGCCCATGGTGCAGGTGAAGTGTACGGGCCTACATCGGAAGTGGTTAAGTATATACATTTGTATGACAAATTAAATAATGAGCAAAAATTTATTTGCTTTTATTTGTTATGGATTGTGTCTGCTTATTGATTGAAGGGGTGGGAAGAAGATTTTTAGTCCAAAAATAACAATAAAATATTTATTCTGGTGCCACAAAGGAAGGGTACAGCCAGGTCTCGATAGTGCTTACTAAAACCCAGATTTCATCGCTGAAAATAAACCAAACGGCAACAGCTAAAATAATCAACAGCATAGCCAGCAGGAAAATTTCTGTTTTACTCATAACTTCAATAGCCGTCCATAAGGAGTGCAACGAAGTCGTGATAGTAACGAAAACACTGTAGAAGTTGCAAACGCCGCTATGCCAAACGGCGTTAATTTTGTAGATAAAAAGCGTGAAAATTAACTCATGAGCGTCGTCACCTGGAAGGCCATGTCATCCAGCAACTGGAAACGACGGCGGTATTCGGCGCGCTTCTTGCTGGCAATGTTCTCCAGACTTTTTCGTTCCAGCCGTAGTGGCAAGCGCCAGCGCCAGGCTCCGTCGGCGACGCCCTCAATGGACTGCCAGAACTCATCATAGCTGGCGTGAAAGTGGCGTCCTTTGCTCAGACGATAGCGCAGTGCGCGGAATACGTGGCCGTTATCGCTCACGCCATATATGTCGTGAATATGACAACGTGCCGCCAGCAGCCAAATAAACTCCAGCAACAGGCGTTTGGGAAACAAGCCATGGCAGGCGCGAGTCGCGCGTTTGATCACCTCATGAGAGATGTTACTGCGCGGCCCTTGCAGACCGCCGATGGTGAGTTGCCATTGCTCCTGCTGCCGGGTGACGCTAAAGGTCGCGCTGGCAAGCACGTTATTATCGCTGTCACGTAACCATAGGGTCGTTTCGCCTTCACGCTCGGCTTTGCCCGCAGAGGAAGCGAAAAGCGTAAACAGGGCATCGTCTTTGCCTGTAAGCGCCAGCAGCGGGATCTCTTTTGCTGAAGTCATAGCGGCGGCAAGGCGCGAGCCGGGCAGCGAGTCGATAAATTGATAATGGTTGATAATCGCCTGCGCACGCTGGCTGGCGTTCAAGCCGCGCGTCAGATACTGACGATGGACTTTACCCGGCAGCGTTACCTGCGCGGCCAGTAGCTGATTGAAATCCGCACGCGCTGAAAGGCTCTCCAGCATGTCGCGCGTTGGTGTATAAAATAGGGCCGTGCGCAGTAAAAACTTAAGCCGGTAATTGCGTTTTTGCCAAATTGGCGCAGGAGTGATTCGGCCCATCACCAGATCGGCAATAAGATTTGAACGTTGCTCAAGTACGCTGACTGAATGCAGGCTGTTATCCGTCACGATGAATACCTCGTTATTATCTGGCCTCTATTCTATGGATATATCGTAGAGAGCTTAATGCCCCCGCGGACTATATTTGGCTTTCGTTTAAAATTGATTGAGGTATAAATTCACGAGCGCAACAGTGGCGGAATTTTCCTATAATTGTGTCAGGAGGACGATATTATGTATCAGCGTATTGAGGGTTCCGCCTGGCGTAATATCTGGCTAGTTGGCGACCTGCACGGCTGCTTTGCGCGGCTAATGGCAGCGCTTCGGGAGCGCAAATTTGACCCTTATCAGGATCTGCTTCTTTCGGTGGGTGACCTGATCGATCGCGGGCCGCAAAGCGCGGAGTGTCTGGATTTACTGCGCTGTCGGTGGTTTTACGCGGTGCGTGGAAATCATGAACAGATGGCGCTGGAGGTACTCGAGGGTAGCGACATGATGTTGTGGGGGATGAACGGCGGCAACTGGTATACGCAAAGCTCAGTGAATCAGCGGCGACACCTCGCGGAACTTATTGCCCGCTGCCGATACCTGCCGCTGATTATTGAACTCCACAGCGCAGAGCAGGTACATGTGATTGCTCATGCTGATTATCCCGCCAGGGTTTATCGTTGGCAGCAGTCGGTGGATGAGCATCAGGTGTTATGGAGTCGACAGCGCCTCACCGATCACTTTGCTAGCCGTCATGGTGCTATCGACGGGGCGGATCATTTCTGGTTTGGCCATACGCCGCTCAAACGGCGTTATGACAGCGATAACCAGCACTATATTGATACCGGCGCGGTGTTTGGCGGGGAGCTAACGCTGGTAGCGCTACAGTTAACTCATTAAAAGTCGCTGTATTCGCGGGCAGGAAGCCAGAAGCTATCTATAAAATCTTCTACCGGAAAGCAGCCCCCATGGCGTATCCGCTGGTCGTCCATCGCTCTCGTGCACTGTCGCTCGTTATCGTAAATATCCACCACGATATCCTCGCAACCTCCATCCAGGTAACAAATAAATAGCACTAAGGCAAACATCCTGGCCTCATGTCTGGAAAAACATATTGATAAGTGTAGGAGATGTCAGGGGCGTGGGGGGGAATAAATAACCCGTCTCAGGCGACGGGTTCATTTGAGTCAGGCGAGGCGCATGACCCAGGCATCGGATTGGCGGTCGTAGTGCTTACGGTAGAGGACGGAATGTTCACCATCAAGAATGGCTGGCACGCTGGTGTCAGCATCCCATGCGTCAAGTTGCATACATAAATCCGGATCGGATTTACAGGGAATGCTTAACGTTCGCTCTCCCTGCTGTTCGCCGTGTAGCACGGCGTCGTCTATTTCAAACGCGCCAATACGTACATTGGTTTTACTCATAAATTCACCCCGTTTGTCTTCTGAGTTGTGGTACGACCAGTTAAGGCCGACATTTTTCAGCGTAGACAACAGGGCGTAAACCGCCAGTTAAAAAATGCTGTTTTTTTGCACTCTGTCACGACTTGCCAGCAAAAAGCTTTCCGTCACGCACCAGCTCGCGGGGATAGCTGTTTTTTAAACGCGATCCGATTTTTTTCACCAGACCTAACGGCGCGCCCTGGAAAGTGATGATGGCATCATCCTGTTGCGGGAGCGTTTCAGGATAAACATCGCGCCCGCGATACCACTCTTGTGCTTCGGCCGGGGTCAGTTCGAAAGGCTTGGCTGGTGCGGCCAGAGCAATAACCGCCTCGTGCTGCCAGCGATATCCTTTGTTGTAGGTTTCAGCCAGACGAACTCCGATGCGTGAAAAGCGAACTTTACCGAATAAACCTTCGAGTGCCTGGGGAAACAGCCAGATCTCTTTATCACGCTGCCACAGGGTATGGCTTGCATCCCATTGCAAGCCAACGGCGGCCGCGGCGGCAATGATGGCGGCGGACTCACGAGTTTTCAGCGGCATAAAGGGGAATTTGCCGACTTTATAACCCGGTGCCGGTAAAGACTCAATGGCCGCGGTTTTACGCAGGCGGGCGACGAAGAAGCCTTCGCAGTCAAAAATCTGTGGGAAGACGTGCAGGAATCCCTCTTCGGTTAACGCCTCACCGGCTTGCGGGAACAGCGAACCGAGCGGTAACACCTCTACTGCCTGCGGATAGCGCGCTAACAGCCCGTTGACGACCTCTTCGTTTTCCTGGCGATTCAGGGTGCAGGTGGAGTACACCAGCGTGCCGCCGGGGCGAAGGGCGTGGAAGGCGCTGTCGATAAGCTCACGTTGAGTGACGGCGATCTCCTGGTTACTTTCAGGCGACCAGTTTTTCAGCGCATCGGGGTCTTTACGCACCACCCCTTCGCCGGAGCAGGGGGCGTCGAGCAGGATAGCGTCAAAACACTCTGGTAGCGCGGCACCGAAGACTCGACCATCGAAATGGGTCAGGGCGACGTTGCTTATCCCGCAGCGGCTGATGTTGGCGTGCAGGACTTTGACCCGGCTGGCGGAGTATTCATTCGCCAGGATCCCCCCCTCGTTACCCATGCGAGCGGCGATTTGGGTGGTTTTTGAACCCGGTGCGGCGGCGACATCCATCACCCGTTGCGGCATCTCTCCGTCGGCAAACAGCGCGGCAACCGGCAGCATGGAGCTGGCTTCCTGGATATAAAACAATCCGCTGAGATGTTCAGCGGTGCTGCCCAGCGGCAGGGCGTCTTCATCTTCGCGCTCGATCCAAAAACCTTCCTCGCACCACGGAATCGGTGTCAGCTGCCAGCTGTGGGGAGCCGCCAGCTGTAAAAAGTCAGCGACGGTGATTTTCAGCGTATTGACGCGGATACTTCGGCGCAGCGGGCGTTGGCAGGCGGCAATAAAGTCATCGAAAGAGAGATGCATCGGCATGGCCGCACGCATTTGAGCGAGGAATTCTTCAGGAAGATAGACAGCGTTTTGAGCCACGGGGAGCGCACCACAACAAAAAAGGGTGCGCAGTTTACCATAAACGCTCCGGCGTCGGACACCGGAGCGTTTTTACGCTTAACGCGGCAGGGCAGTGCCCCATTCACGCCACTCTTTTGGTTCGCTTTCCAGCAGCAGGAAGTGTTTACCATCCTGCGCTTTCGGCGCCAGCGGCGTGCCCGGCGGCGTGGCAAAGGCGATACCGCCGCGAATGAACTGATTAAAGGTCCCGGTTTTCACCAGACCGCCAATCAGGCCAAAATCGAGGCTATAGCCGGAAGCCAGCCAGAACACGGAGTTATTACGCACCAGATATTGATAACGTTTACTGATGCGCAACTGCACCATCACGCGGTCTGACATTGAGCCGAGCATCAGACCTGTTACCGTACCCACTTCGAGCCCGCGGAACAGCACCGGCGTACCAATACCCAGTGAACCGGCCTCTGGCACTTCGACGATAATGCTCAGGCCATCGATATAACGAGAATCGCTAATCGTGGTTTCCTGAATTTCGAAATCACGACGCGGCGAGCCACGGCCCGGTTCCACGTTGATGTAGGCCTGGAAGAGGGTATCCAGGTGTTCGACGCCGGCTGCGGAAATCTGCGGCGTGATCACCGAGAAACGCGTCCCGGCACGGGCGAATGTATTGACGTATTCCGGATACAACACCGCTTTTGCCTGCACTTCGTTATTGGCGGTAATCAAATTCAGTGACTGAATCTGACCAATGTCGATACCCAGATAACGAATTGGCATCCCTTCGGCCATTTTCCCCGCATCAAACGCATGTAGGGTTATCTGCCCGCCCACCGCGCGGGCGGTGGTTTCGGACGCATACAGCACGCGTTTGTTGTCGATACGTGCGCTGGCGCTGGCCCCGCTCAGGTTATCGAAGCTGATTGCGCCTTTCAGCGCCCGGGAAAGCGGAGAGGCCTGGACCGTCAAACCGCTGCCGTTAAGCTGTACTTTCGCACCGCCCTCGGCCCAGAACACGCTGTTGCTGGTTAGCAAATGGCGATATTCCGGTTTGATGTGGATGTTGATCTCAAAGGCGTTTTTGCGCGGCTGAACGGTGATGATTTCACCCACCGCAAATTTACGATACAACACCACGGAACCGGCTTGTACGTCCGGCAGCGTCTCGGCGGAGAGGCTGAGCGTAGTGGTTGGCAAGTCGCTCATGCTGTTTTCCAGCGCCTTTTCCAGGTTAGCGTAAAGTGGGTAGCGGCTTTGCATCGCCCCCTTTTCGCCTGGAATAATGCGGATCCCGCCGTTGACCCACTCGCTGGCGCTGGCCCCGAGGAACTGCACGCCGTCGAGGCCGACTTTGACATCGATACGACTATTGACCACGAATTTGCTATCGCCATGAACCAGCGAACGGTACTCGGGCATGACCGCCACCTGGAAGGTGACGCCATCGGCATTCAGCTTGCGCTCCAGGACCTGGCCAATCTGGACGCCGTGCAGGATCAGCGGCTGTCCGGCATCGACACCGTAGCTTTCCGGCGCACTCAGCGTCACCGTGGCGACATCCGGTTCTTCGAGCAGCGATTTATCGGCAGGCAGCACCGCAAACTGGTTGCGCGGTTCGCCTTCTCCGGGCACCAGTTCAAAGGTTGTACCGGTCAGCAGGGCGCTGACGCTAGGATTATCCAGAGAAATCCTGGGTTTCTTCATCTGGATCAGCGTTTTCTCGCGCAGCAGGCTGACGACGCTTGGGTCGACGGTCATTTCGCCAGTCACTTTGCCATCGGGATTGAGATTCAACTTGCTGAGCTGACCAACCTCCAGGCCCTGATACATCAGCGGTGTGGAACCCGCTTTTAAGCCGGCGCCGTCGGGAAGATCCAGTTTAACGACCACGCCGCGCTGGCTGTGGGCCAGATCTTCATACAGGTGATAATCGGTGTTTTGCTGAGCTTCTGGCGAATTATCAGGGGAATCAAAGGCAATTGCACCGTTCACCAGCGCCGAGAGGCTATCGAGCTGGACTTTTGCTCCGCTCAAGCTGACGTCTGCTTTCATGCCGGAAACATTCCAGAAGCGGCTCTCCTTTTTGACCAGATTCGTGAATCGGCGCTCAATCAGTACATCGATAGTGACGCCCTGATTGTTCGGATTAAGCGCGAAGTCATAAACCCGGCCGACCGGAATCTTACGGAAATAGACTAATGAGCCGCTGGTTAACGAGCCTAAATCCGCTGACTGGAGGTGAATCATCAGCTCGCCATTATTAATGTGGTACTTCGGCTGAGTATCGAGGGCGACAAAGTGATCCTCTGGCTCGCCCTGGCCGGGCATCATGCCGATATAGTTCCCCCCAACCAGAGCATCAAGGCCGGAAACGCCGGCCAGGGAAGCTTTCGGCGTCACCAGCCAGAACTGCGTATCCTTGCGCAGCGCATCTTTCATATCGCCTTTGACGCTGGCAGAAACCTCAATTTTACTCAGGTCTTTGCTTAGCGAGATATTTTCTACGGTGCCGACTTCTACCCCTTGATAGCGGATAGGCGTGCGCCCCGGCACGATACCATTGGCCGACTGGAAATCGATGGTAATCGTCGTACCGCGATCCTGATAGCTGGTCCAAATCAGCCAGCTGGCAATCATCAGCGCAATGACCGGCAGCAGCCAGAATGGCGAGATGCGGCGTTTGGTTTTAATTTTGGCCTCAGTCGGCGAAGCGGGCGTTTCCTGACTCATGTGCGTCCCAAAGTAAGCGGCTGTCCAGCCATTCAACAGCAAGGATAGTTAATATTACCGCGGCACCAAAATAGACCGCGGCGGGCCCCATCGTAAACGCGAGGAGCTGATCGCGGTTGATCAGCGACATGGTTAATGCGATGACAAAAAGATCCAACATAGACCAGCGGCCAATCCAGGTAATCAGCCGCAGTAACAGGATGCGGGTACGTAGCCCCTGTTCACACTTGAATTGTATGCTGACCAGCAGCGTAAACAATACAATAACTTTAGTGAATGGAACCAGAATACTGGCGATGAACACCACCCCGGCGATGGCAACGTTGCTGCTGGCCAGCGACATAATGCCGGAAAGGATTGTGTCATCCTGACGGGCGCCGTTGACGTAAATAATCGATATCGGTAACAGATTGGCGGGAATCAAAAAAATCATCGACGCAATCAGCGCTGCCCAGCTTTTTTGCAGACTTTGACGGCGTCGGTGGCGCAGGGGAGTGTGGCAGCGGCGGCAGCGCCCGCGTGAATCGCGGTGTCCGGTATAGTGACAGCCTAGGCAAACCTGTAAATTGTTATCCGGCCTCAGCGCCGGGCGCTCGGGATAAAAACGCTCCCATAGCTCCTCAACGTTCAAATGGATAAGCGTCAGGATGCTGAGCAGGGTGAGCGCGATAAACGCAATCAACCCAATGCCGGGTTGCAGGAATGCATAATCCTGAACTTTGATAGAGGCAACACCGA
Organism: Klebsiella sp. RHBSTW-00484; assembly: GCF_013705725.1. Classification (NCBI taxonomy): domain Bacteria; kingdom Pseudomonadati; phylum Pseudomonadota; class Gammaproteobacteria; order Enterobacterales; family Enterobacteriaceae; genus Klebsiella; species Klebsiella sp. RHBSTW-00484. The sequence goes on from NZ_CP055481.1 coordinate 2,441,551, forward strand.
TGCCGACCAGGTAAATATCCAGCATCACCCACTCTTTGAGCCGCTCCAGCATCAGCAACACCGGTCGCAGATTCATCCCCAGCACGTTACCAAGCCACAGATAGGCGATAGAGACGACCAGGAGAGTCGGTGCGCCAACGGCGCAAAACAACACCATCGCCGCGGTCAACGGATCGCCCTGACCGGTCATTTGCCAGATGCCAACAAGGACGTTAGCGTCAATTCGCACGCCCAGCAGGTGCAAACGCAGAAGCGGTTCGGTCCAGGCAAAAGGCATCAACAGCAGCATCGTGATCGCCATACTGCCCAGCCGGGTAAGCGACCAATCGCGACCATCGCGCACTTTAGCGTTGCAGCGAGGACACCAGGCACTTTGATTCTTTTTGAGGATCGGTAAGCGAAATAGCAGGTCACACTGCGGGCAGCGTTGATAGTGGGCGTGCGCAATAGGGACGCTGACCGAATGTACGATCATTTTTTTCGCTGGCGTAATCCGGGGTGTTTTTAGTGGCATTGATAGCGTACGGAAATGAATGTATCTCTCTATCTTAACCCAGGAATGAATTCATCTTGAGCATGAATGCATTTAAAGCTTATTTTAATAGGCTGTAAGTGTAAGGTAGTAAGACAACTAAGTGATTATAAAATGAACAAACAAGAATTCTACGCGGATCTGAACCGCGATTTTCAGGCGTTAATGGCAGGCGAAACCAGTTTTCTGGCCATGATCTCTAATACCAGCGCGTTGCTATTTGAGCGCCTGGAGGAAGTGAATTGGGCTGGCTTCTATTTGCTGGAAGGCGATACGCTGGTCCTTGGCCCGTTCCAGGGCAAGCTGGCCTGCGTGCGTATTCCGGTTGGACGTGGCGTATGTGGTACTGCTGTTGCAGAGAATCGCCTACAGCGAGTGGAAGATGTCCACGCGTTTGACGGACACATTGCCTGTGATGCCGCCAGCAATTCGGAAATCGTCTTTCCATTGCGGGTGAACAATCAGGTTATCGGCGTTCTGGACATCGACAGTACGGCATACTCTCGCTTCACTATTGAAGATGAGAAAGGGTTGACTGAGCTGGTCGTGCATTTGGAAAAACTCATTGCTGCGACTGATTATCAAAAAATATTCACCCACGTCGCAGGATAATCAACGGATAACGTAGCATTTAGCGATGACGTCATTATAATGACGCCTGTTCATGCCTGCGGCTTGTTGGCTACGTCCGTTGTAATCAGGAAATTTCATGGAAAATCAACCTAAGTTGAATAGCAGTAAAGAAGTAATCGCGTTTCTGGCCGAACGTTTCCCTCAGTGTTTCAGCGCTGAAGGCGAAGCGCGCCCCCTGAAAATTGGTATTTTTCAGGATCTTGTTGAGCGAGTTGGTGGAGAGATGAATCTCAGTAAAACCCAACTTCGAGCCGCTCTACGTCTTTATACTTCGAGCTGGCGTTATCTGTATGGCGTTAAGCCTGGCGCTATCCGCGTTGACCTCGACGGTAACCCGTGCGGCGAACTGGAAGAACAGCACGTCACTCATGCCCGTCAGCAGCTTGAAGAAGCAAAAGCTCGCGTTCAGGTACAGCGTGCAGCCCAGCAAGCGAAGAAACGCGAAGCCGCTGCCGCAGCGGGTCATCCGGAAGGGGAGATTCGTCGCGAGCGTAAGCCGCGTCCTCAGGTGCGTCGTAAAGAAGGCTCTGAGCAGCGTAAACCGCGTCCGGCAGCAGTTGCCAAAGCGCCGCGTGAAGAGCGTCATACCCCGGTATCGGATGTGTCTGTACTGAGCGTGGGCCAGGCACTGAAGGTGAAAGCGGGCAATAATGCAATGGACGCCACCGTCCTGGAAATCACCAAAGATGGCGTTCGTGTACAGCTGACTTCTGGTATGTCAATGATTGTACGCGCAGAACACCTGGTGTTCTGAAACGGAGGCCGGGCCAGGCATGAACAAATTCTTTAAGCTCACCGCGCTTGCGGGCCTGCTGGCAATAGCTGGTCAGGCCTTCGCCGTGGACGATATTACCCGGATTGATCAAATCCCTGTGCTGAAAGAAGAGCCGCAGCACGCAACGGTAAGTGAGCGCGTGACATCGCGCTTTACCCGCTCTCATTACCGTCAGTTTGATCTCGACAACGCCTTTTCGGCAAAAATTTTCGACCGCTATCTGAATCTGCTGGACTATAGCCATAATGTGCTACTGGCCAGCGATGTGGCACAGTTTGCTAGTAAAAAGAATCAAATTGGCGATGAGCTGCGCAGTGGGAAACTGGACGTTTTTTACGACCTGTATAACCTGGCGCAGAAACGTCGTTTCGAACGCTATCAATACGCGTTGAAAGTGCTTGAACGTCCGATGGACTTTACCGGCAATGACAACTTCAACCTTGATCGCAGCAAATCCCCCTGGCCGAAAGATGAGGCCGAGCTGAACGCGCTGTGGGATGCCAAGGTAAAATTTGACCAGCTCAGCCTGAAGCTGACGGGTAAAGATGACAAAGAGATCCGCGAGACCTTAACGCGTCGCTACAAATTTGCGATTCGTCGTCTGGCACAAACTAACAGCGAAGACGTTTTCTCCCTGGCGATGACCTCCTTTGCGCGCGAGATCGACCCGCATACCAACTACCTCTCCCCGCGAAATACCGAACAGTTTAATACCGAAATGAGTCTGTCTCTGGAAGGTATTGGCGCGGTATTGCAGATGGATGACGACTATACGGTGATTAATTCACTGGTCGCGGGTGGTCCTGCGGCGAAGAGCAAGGCTATCAGCGTCGGCGACCGCATTGTTGGCGTTGGTCAGCCGGGTAAAGGCATGGTCGATGTGATTGGCTGGCGTCTTGATGACGTGGTGGCGCTGATTAAAGGGCCGAAGGGCAGCAAAGTTCGCCTGGAAGTTCTACCTGCTGGCAAAGGTGCAAAAACGCGCATTGTTACTCTGACCCGCGAGCGTATTCGTCTTGAAGACCGCGCGGTTAAAATGTCAGTGAAAACCGTCGGCAAAGAAAAAATCGGCGTGCTGGATATTCCTGGCTTCTATGTTGGCCTGACGGATGACGTTAAGGTACAGCTGCAGAAACTGGAAAAACAGAACGTCAGCAGCATTATTATTGACCTGCGTACTAACGGTGGCGGGGCGTTAACCGAAGCTGTTTCGCTTTCTGGCCTATTTATCCCATCCGGCCCGGTTGTTCAGGTACGTGATAACAACGGCAAGGTACGTGAAGACAGCGATACCGATGGCGTGGTGTATTACAAAGGCCCGCTGGTAGTGCTGGTCGATCGTTTCAGTGCCTCGGCGTCTGAAATTTTCGCTGCCGCCATGCAGGATTACGGTCGTGCACTGATTGTTGGTGAACCGACCTTCGGTAAAGGCACCGTCCAGCAGTATCGTTCGCTGAACCGCATTTACGATCAGATGCTGCGTCCGGACTGGCCAGCGCTGGGTTCCGTGCAGTACACCATCCAGAAGTTCTATCGTATTAACGGCGGTAGTACTCAGCGTAAAGGTGTCACGCCGGAAATCATGATGCCGACCGGTACCGAAGAGCGTGAAACCGGCGAGCAGTATGAAGATAACGCGCTGCCGTGGGATAGCGTTAACGCCGCGACCTTCGTGAAATATGGTGATTTGACGCCATTTGAAGCGGAAATTCTGAAACGTCACGATGAGCGTATCGTTAAAGATCCGGAATTCCAGTACATCATGAAGGATATTGCCCGTTACAACGCGATGAAAGACAAACGCAACATCGTTTCCCTGAACTACGCGCAGCGTGAGAAAGAGAATGAGGAAGATGATGCGATTCGCCTGTCTCGTGTGAACGATCGCCTGAAACGCGAAGGTAAACCTCTGCTGAAGAAACTGGAAGATCTGCCGAAGGATTACCAGGAGCCGGACCCGTATCTTGATGAAACGGTTCATATCGCGCTCGACCTGGCCCATCTGGAGAAAGACAGGCCAGCGGTGGCACCGCCAGCTAGCAAATAAGCACCCAACGGGCACAAGTGATTGTGCCCGTTTTCATTTATGACACCCGCCGACTTTTTTGCTCAAACATAACAAAATGTCAACGCTTTTAATGAGCGTCAGTAACATGCTACAAAATGTAAAGTTGTGTCTTTCTCGTGACTTAGCGGGGCCTGATGGTTGAAAATTGGCGTCCTGCCCATACCATGTGGGTAATCGCATAGTGCGTTTTGTTAAATCGAGGTTAAAAGAAAATTATGATGCGAATCGCGCTTTTCCTGCTAACCAACCTGGCAGTGATGGTGGTATTCGGTCTGGTGCTCAGCCTGACGGGAATTCAGTCAAGCAGTATGACCGGGCTGCTGATCATGGCGCTGTTGTTTGGTTTTGGTGGTTCTATCATTTCGCTGTTGATGTCGAAATGGATGGCGCTGAAATCAGTGGGTGGGGAAGTCATCGAGCAACCGCGTAATGAAACGGAACGCTGGTTAGTCAATACCGTCGCGCAGCAGGCGCGGCAGGCCGGTATTGGGATGCCTCAGGTGGCAATCTACCATGCGCCGGATATCAACGCGTTTGCAACCGGTGCACGTCGTGATGCTTCTCTGGTTGCCGTCAGCACCGGGCTGCTGCAAAACATGAGCCGTGATGAAGCGGAAGCGGTTATTGCCCACGAGATCAGCCACATTGCCAATGGTGATATGGTCACCATGACGCTGATTCAGGGGGTTGTGAACACCTTCGTTATTTTCATCTCTCGCGTTATCGCACAGATTGCAGCCGGTTTCCTCGGCGGCAACCGCGATGAGGGGGAGAACAGCAACGGCAACCCATTGATCTACTTTGCCGTCGCAACCGTACTGGAGCTGGTATTTGGTATTCTGGCCAGCATCATTACCATGTGGTTCTCTCGTTATCGTGAGTTCCATGCGGATGCCGGTTCGGCAAAACTGGTTGGGCGTGAGAAAATGATTGCTGCCCTGCAACGTTTGAAAACCAGCTATGAGCCGCAGGAAGCCAGCAGCATGATGGCTTTCTGTATCAACGGCAAAGCAAAATCCATGAGCGAGCTGTTTATGACGCACCCGCCGCTGGATAAACGTATTGAAGCCCTGCGTAGCGGGGAATATCTGAAGTAATTTCCCGCTCTCCGGGTCGCAGAAATAAAAAATCCGCAGTCTTCGGGCTGCGGATTTTTTTATGTCGGTTTTTTGATTACAGTCTGGCACGCGGCTGTGTGACACGAAGGCCGCTGACGGCGGCAGCGACAACGGCAAGCGTGCCGGCCAACAGAAGTGCGGTGTGGGTTCCGCTATTCCCCAGCAGATTAAACAGCAATGCGACCAGCGCCGCGCCGGTGCTCTGACCCAGCAGGCGTGCAGTACCTAACATCCCACTCGCGCCACCGCTGCGATGGGCAGGGGCTGACGACACAATCGTATGGTTGTTTGGTGACTGGAACAGACCAAAACCTGCGCCACAGAGCGCCATTCGCCAGATGATATCCAGGTCCGAAGGGGAAGAGGGCAGTAAAGCGAGGCCGAACAGACCACAGGCCATCACAATCAGGCCAATTGCGCCCAACAGGCCGGCATGGACTCTCTCAATCAAATACCCTGCCAGCGGTGCCATCACCATCGTGGCCAGCGGCCACGGCGTCAGGAGCAGACCGGTTTCGACCTCACTGCGCCCCATCACGGATTGCAGGAAGAACGGTAGCGAAACCATCGCCAGCATCTGGGCACAGAAGGAGCAGATTGAGGTACAAATCGAAAGCGAAAACAGCGGAATGCGCAGCAGATCAACGGGTAGCAAGGGGACCGGCATCTGGAGTTGACGACGAACAAAAAAGAATCCAACGACCAGCATCGCCACGACCTCTGCCAGAACCAGTTGTGTAGACTGGCCCTGGGCAAAACCGCCGAGGGCAGTAATCAGCAGGCCAAAAGTCAGCGCATTCATAATTGCACTGGGCAGATCGAAGCGGGTAATTTTACTCCGCCCGGCGTTGACTGGCAGATAGCGCATTGCGAGGACCAGCGAAATGATGCCCAGCGGGATGTTAATCAGGAATAGCCATTGCCAGGAGGCAACGGAGAGAATCGCTGCGGCAATTGTCGGCCCTGCCGCGGATGATACCGCCACGACAAAAGAGTTGATCCCCATTCCGCGACCGAGAAACCGCTGAGGGTAAATCAGGCGTATCAGTGCGGTATTGACGCTCATCAGCGCAGCACCGCCAAGACCCTGCGCGACGCGTGCCAGAGTCAACATTTCCAGACTACTGGAGAGCGCGCAGGTGAGTGAGGTGAAGGTAAATACTACCAGTCCAATCTTATAAATGCGTCGGTAGCCGACCATATCGCCGAGAAAAGAGAGCGGTAGTAACGCGATAACGATGGCAATTTGATAGGCATTAACTATCCAAATAGACGATGCCGGAGAAGCATTTAAATCGCTGGCGATGGTCGGCAGCGCCACGTTGGCGATAGCACCATCCAGTACCGCCATCGTCAAACCTAATACAATGGTCAGAATTGCGCCGTAACGCTGCGGTAACGGCAGCCCATCGGAAGTGTTTTTATCCATGTGAAATCTATGTCTTAGTGAAAACTATTTACTGGACAATAATTTTAGCATTGATTATTCAGCGGTATGTCGCAGATTTGTAACTAAGAGGCAGAAGAACGATTGCGGGTATCGGCATGCGAATTTATAATAAAAACCGGTTCTAGTTTTTATAAAACAGTTGCGATGAGGTGATAAATGGCAGTTGCAGATTTGGATAAACAGCCAGATTCTGTCTCTTCGGTGTTGAAGGTTTTTGGCATTTTGCAGGCGCTTGGCGAAGAGCGTGAAATTGGCATTACCGAACTGTCCCAGCGCGTCATGATGTCAAAAAGCACCGTTTATCGCTTTTTGCAGACCATGAAATCGTTGGGATATGTGGCACAAGAAGGCGAGTCTGAGAAATATTCCCTGACCCTGAAGCTGTTCGAACTGGGCGCGCGGGCATTGCAGAATGTTGATCTGGTACGTAGTGCGGATATTCAGATGCGCGAACTTTCTCGCCTGACGAAAGAGACGGTCCACCTGGGCGCTCTGGACGAAGACAGTATTGTCTACATCCATAAAATCGACTCAATGTACAACTTGCGCATGTATTCGCGCATTGGTCGCCGCAACCCGCTGTACAGTACCGCTATCGGTAAAGTGCTGCTGGCGTGGCGCGATCGCGCAGAAGTTGAGCAGATTCTTGAAGGCGTAGAGTACAAGCGCAGCACTGACCGTACCATCACCAGTACTGAAGAGTTGTTATCGGTTCTGGATAAGGTCCGCCAACAGGGTTATGGCGAAGATAACGAAGAGCAGGAAGAAGGGTTGCGCTGTATTGGCGTGCCGGTTTTCGACCGCTTTGGCGTGGTTATTGCTGGCCTGAGTATCTCTTTCCCGACGCTGCGTTTTTCTGAAGAGCGTTTGAACGAGTATGTTGAGATGCTGCACACGGCAGCACGTAAGATTTCTGAGCAGATGGGTTACAACGATTATCCGTTCTGACAGGTCTTAATCGTTGTGAATTCGGGCTACTGACATTGTAGCCCGAATCATAACTAGCCGTTATCAACAACGGTGACGCTTTTTCGCAGAATAGGGCAATCGGTAATGCCGATAATACCGCTACTGGAATGAACATATTGTGCGGTGCTGATGCCGCGAGCCGTAAGATATTTACATTGCAATCCTAGTCCTCCGGCATTCTCACTGCTGCCCATTAATACGCCGTAACCGCTTAATAATACGCCGATCCACAAGATAGCCAGCACCACAATGGTACGTATGATCAATCGCATTGTTGCCTCAATATTTGTATTATCCTTGCGTTTATTCTGACATGAACACGAGTTGATACAAGTCTATGATTCCTAAACTTGCCTTTCGTATTACAGTTAGCCGCGGTTTAAGAAGGTCATGTTATCCTGGCGACATCTGATACTGATGCGGAGAGTGGAGTGAAAAAATTACGGTGGGTTTTGCTGATAGTTATCATAGCGGGTTGTTTACTGCTATGGACTCAGATGCTTAACGTAATGTGCGATCAGGATGTACAGTTCTTCAGCGGCATCTGCACTATCAACAAGTTTATACCCTGGTAAGACATTTTTAATATGACCGATTTTCTTCTGCTGCGTGGGTGGTAGAATGAACGCCTTCTCTTTGAGGTGGTGAAATGAGTGAGTTATTAAATCCTGGGATCGTAAATCTGGCGTCAGTAGCATTGTCGGTTGTGCTGTTGCTTGTCGGCCTGTTGTTGTGGTTTTTTGTTAATCGCGCCAGCTCGCGCGCCAATGAGCAGATTGCTCTGCTGCAAGCCTTGCTGGATCAGCAAAAGCGGCAGAATGCGCTGCTCCGCCGTCTGTGTGAAGCCAATGAGCCTGAGAAAGAGGACGTTGCCGGGCCTTCTGCAATCGAGAAGGGAAAAGGCGATGACGACTTCATCCGCCTTGTCGCAGAACGGTAATCCGACTGACAGGTGTGCACCGCTGCGGTGTGCGCCTGCATATCAGCTGACTATAACTAATCCTTATCTATTTACCCGCTTTCAGCGCCAGTCTGAACTGTTAAGATATGATTTCCTCCGCATGCTTCTGTGATTTGTTTAGACACGCAAATAAAAGAATTATGATGTGGGTCAATTGCAGAACAAACATCATGTCATCAATACTTCATTATTATCGTGCAATGTAGACAATATTTTGAGCACTTCAATTAACGCGTTTCATTATTATGGAATGCGCATAGTTTACGCGAATTTTCAACTATCGATATGAACTTTTATGTGCATCATTATGCAGTTTTCTTTGTATACCACTAAAATTGGCAGTTCGTATGCGAACCGACGACAACACTCTGAAGTCGTTGAGCTATGTTGAAAAAGTTGCAGTTATGGGGGATGTGTTATTGCTGGAACCGCATGACAGTGAAGGATTCGACTGTGGGAGCTAAGACGCATAAATGTGCAGATGATCAAATGATTATCTTATAATCTGTGCGAGCGATCGAGACCCGTCTAAAAATGGCTTGCCATTATTTACGTTGTATGTGATAACACCGTTCGGGTTAAACGAGGTACAGTTCTGTTTATGTGTGGCATTTTCAGTAAAGAAGTCCTGAGTAAACACGTTGTCGTTGAATACCGCTTCTCTGCCGAACCTTATATTAGTGCCTCATGCAGTTATGTGTCAGTTTTATCTATGTAAGCGCCTAAGGGCGAAGAAAGAAAACAGTCTAAGGAATTTTGCAAATGGCAAAGATTAAAGGTCAAGTTAAGTGGTTCAACGAGTCTAAAGGTTTTGGTTTCATTACTCCTGCTGATGGCAGCAAAGATGTGTTCGTACACTTCTCTGCAATCCAGGGTAACGGCTTCAAAACTCTGGCTGAAGGCCAGAACGTTGAGTTCGAAATTCAGGACGGCCAGAAAGGTCCAGCAGCAGTTAACGTAACTGCTATCTGATTCAAGACTACTGAATCTTGTAAGAAAGCCTCGCCTGTGCGGGGCTTTTTAGTCTCTATTGCAAAACGTTTCTATTTTCCCCCCTCCGTTGTGCTTTGTTGCAAAACAACACCCTTATTCGCATTGTTTAGCAGTCTTTTTTTGCCTATTTTCTGTTAAATCAGAGGGTTGCAAAATAATGATGGAGCTAAGGTGCAAAAGAACAAAATTAAGTCAGCCGCCAATTTTACCCCGATCCGTTTTGGGTTGCTGTGCGTGGCGATACTCAGTTGTCTTGGGCTGCTATTGGCTCGAGTGGGCTGGCTACAAATTGTCTCCCCAGACAAGCTGGTTAAACAAGAAGATATGCGCTCCTTGCGCGAGGAGCCTGTTGACGTTCAACGTGGGATGATTAGCGATCGCGAAGGCCGCCCGCTGGCGGTTAGCGTACCGGTAAGCGCGATTTGGGTCGATCCGCAAACGACCATCGAAAAGGGTGGGGTGGGATACGGTCCCCGCTGGCAGGCTATGGCCGAGGCTTTACACCTCAATCTCAACGACCTGGCCCACCGTGTTGAAGCGCATCCTCATGCGCGGTTTCTCTATCTGGCTCGCCAGATAAACCCGGAGCAGGCGGAATGGATCGATAAACTTCATCTACCGGGCATTAATCTGCGCGATGAGTCGCGCCGCTTCTATCCGGCTGGTCACGTCGCCGCTAACTTGCTTGGTTTTACCAATATCGACAACCAGGGTATTGAAGGGGTTGAGAAAAGTTTTAATGCCCAGCTAACCGGTAAGCCGGGGCGTCGGCTGGTACGTAAAGACCGTCATGGCAACGTTATTGAAAATATTACCGAAATGGCGGCGGTTCCTGCCCATAATTTGCAGTTGAGCATTGACGAGCGGCTGCAAACGGTGACTGAAGATGCGCTGGACAATGCCGTGCGCTGGAATAAAGCGGAGTCGGGAGCGGCAGTGTTGATTAAAATCGACACCGGAGAAATTTTGTCGATGGCCAGCTATCCGGATTTCAACCCTAATAATCGCGATGATGCGAAGCTGAATGACTTCCGCAACCGTGCGATCAGCGACACCTTTGAGCCCGGTTCAACGGTCAAACCTCTGGTGCTGATGACTGCGCTTCAACAAGGTATCGTACAACCAGATAGCGTGGTGGATACCCACCCCTTTGTGCTGGATGGTCACCGCATTCGCGACGTGGGTTACTATCCGGAATTGACCCTCACCGGCATCCTGCAAAAATCCAGCGATACCGGGGTTTCGCATTTGTCGCTGGCGATGCCGGTCCAGCATCTTATTGATACCTATAAGGCATTCGGTTTTGGCGACTCTACCGGATTGGGGTTGACCGGCGAGAGCGCGGGGCTGATGCCGCAGCGTCGCTATTGGGGGCAACTGGATCGGGCGACTTTCGCCTTCGGTTATGGTCTGATGGTGACGCCGCTTCAGCTAGCACATGTTTATGCCACAATTGGCGGCTATGGCATTGAGCGGCCGCTGTCGATCACGCGCATCGACCCGCCGGTCATTGGCACTCGCGTGATGCCGGAGCAAATCGTACATGAAGTTGAGCACATGATGGAGAGCGTGGCCTTACCGGGCGGCGGCGGGACTAAAGCGGCGGTGCGCGACTATCGGGTGGCGGTGAAAACCGGCACCGCTAAAAAAATCGGTCCGGATGGTAAATACATTGATAAGTACGTTGCCTATACCGCTGGTGTTGCGCCGGCCAGCAACCCGAAATTTGCGCTGGTGGTGGTGATGAACGACCCCAGCAACGGGTCGTATTACGGCGGGGCGGTTTCTGCGCCGGTATTCAGCCAGATCATGGGCGATGTCCTGTGCCTGGAGAACGTTATGCCGGATGGAATGCCGCAGGATTCAGAAAACCTCATCGTAATGCACAACGGCGAGGCCTTTTCCCCCGCGCTGTAACAGTGGTCTGAAAGGGCGAATAGCGCTACACTTTCGCCCTTTCAGCGACACCGGAGTTGTCATGTCTTACAGTTGCCCACTTTGCCACGCGCCGCTTGAGCGCCGCGACAATAGCTATATTTGCCCACAGCGGCATCAGTTCGATCTGGCGAAGGAGGGCTACGTTAATTTGCTGCCGGTACAGTTTAAGCGGTCTCGCGATCCTGGCGACAGCGCGGAGATGATGCAGGCCCGTCGGGCGTTTCTCGATGCGGGTCATTATCAACCTCTGCGAGATGCTATTAGTGCTTATCTGCAAACCTTCGCTCCGATTGATTTACTGGATATCGGCTGTGGGGAAGGGTATTACACTCATGCTTTTGCTGCCATAGCCGCCCATAGCTGGGGGCTGGATGTTTCTAAATCCGCTATTCGCGCCGCGGCTAAACGTTATCCGCAAGTCAATTTTTGCGTCGCATCCAGCCAGCGCTTGCCGTTTGACGATGCCAGCCTTGATGCGGTCGTGCGAATTTATGCCCCGTGTAATGCTCAAGAATTGGCGCGTGTTGTCAGGCCCGGCGGCTGGGTGATCACCGCGACGCCTGGTCCGCGTCATTTATTGGAACTCAAAGGATTAATTTACGACGACGTGCGCCTGCATGAGCAGAACACGGAAGAGATGACGGGATTCACGTTATGCCACCAGCAGCAGCTGGCCTATCCGATGCAGCTAAATGGAAGTGAGGCAGAAGCGTTACTACAGATGACGCCGTTTGCGTGGCGGGCAAAACCGGCAGTTCGAGAAGCCTTACGTCAGCAGGAACTATTTGGCTGCCAGACCGATTTTGCTATTCACTGCTGGCAGCGCGATGCCTGATGGCTAGCCGGCAAAATGGCTCCAGAGTATTTGGGCGCCAATGCCAATCAGAACGATACCACCCAGTATTTCGGCCCGTTTGCCCAGCAGCGGGCCGATAAAGCGTCCTACCATAATGCCCAGCGTCGACATCATCAACGTGGCACAACCGATGGCCAGCGCGGTGGCGATAATATTGACCTGCAAGAACGCCAGACCAACGCCGACAGCCATGGCATCAAGACTGGTGGCGAAAGCGGTGGTGACCAGCAGCCAGAAACCGTGACGGCGGGGAGCTTCACACTCTTCGTCGTCGCTGCCGCGAAATCCTTCAATAACCATACGACCGCCGAGAAACACCAGCAGTATGAAGGCAATCCAGTGATTCCATTCAAGAACAAACTGGCTGGCCAGCATCCCCATGCCCCAACCGACGAGCGGGGTGAGCGTTTCGATAGCGCCAAAGATAAGGCCCGTGCGCAAGGCTTCGGAAAATTTAGGTTTATGGAGGGTCGCGCCCTTACCGATAGAAGCCGCGAAGGCGTCCATGGACATGCCGAAGGCAAGAAGAATGGTAGCGGAAATATTCATTAGAGCGTCCTGACCGGGGATAATCCATATGACACATCGCTACCCCCAGTAAGCATACGCAGCTCATCCTGATGATGAAGTGCTGCGTACAGCAGTGATGTGTCTATGGTCTCGCCTGATTGAATACTTTCTTCAACCCGTACGTGCCACGTTTTGCAACGAGTATGTTGACACGTACATTTCCTGACTGGCAGGAAATCGGCTACTCCCCAACGACGGGCGCAACCTTAACATAATTTTAGAATATAAAACAATAACAGAGTTAGGTTATTTTGATAACTAAATGATAACGATTTTCATTTTAATTTAGGAGTGAATGATTCGTTAATAAATATGAGGATATTAGACGGATGAAATATAGCACTGGCTATACATCATCCGTTGGGAAATTGTGAGATATAGCGTGAACTATATTTCTAAATCATTGAGTTGAAACGAGAAGTTTGTATATCTTCTCCAGATCGTCGATATTGCGCACACGAATAAGTAAACGGCGTTGCTCTAATTGCATCACCAGCACGCCATCTTCCGATAAATTCATCTCTTTAATTCGCTTATATTCAATCCAGATATTGGCGAAGAAAAAACCACTCTTTTTGAAGATGATCTTCGGAGTGCGGATCCAGAACAAATATAGCCCCATTAGTGCCAGGGCAGATAATAACCAGGTGGTGATAAGTTCGCCCTGGTTGGCCATATTGTTGTAAATCAGTATCCCGATAAGGCCGACGAAGATAATGCCATCAACACGACTGCGGCGGAGCAGGGGGATAGCCAGCAGACTTGGGCCGTTAAGACGCGGCATAATGAACTGGTCGTAAACCGCAAAGGCGAGCAGAACGAGAATAAACAGGATTAACACCAGGTCCGTGATTGTCATCCATCCTCCAAATAAAAAAGCCGGGGGCAAGCCCCCGGCGCACAACACAATAATTACAGGCCCAGCAGGCCGACAGCGTAGCCCGCGATACCGATGACGAAGAAGCCAACGATGATCCACAGGGCGTTTACTTTCTTACGCAGCAGCCACATACAAGCGAAGGTCAGCAGCAGCGGCACCAGGCCCGGCATCAACTGGTCAAGGATGGTCTGCACGGTAGTGACGCGAGTCTGACCATCCTGACCAGTGATGGTAGAAACCACCAGCGGGATGTTCACGTGCGTCCACTTGTTAACCAGCGCTCCCATAACAAACAGGCCGAGGATTGACGCCCCCTCTGTCAGTTTCTGCAGGAAGCCGCCGCCCATATCTTTAACGATGTCGATACCTTTACGGTAACCGTACGCTACGCCGTAATAACGGGTCAGCAGGCGTACTGCGTTAAACAGGATAAAGAACAGCAGAGGACCAAGCAGGCTGCCGCTCATCGCGATACCTGCACCCAGCGCGGCGAATACCGGACGAACGGTACCCCAGAAGATTGGGTCGCCTACGCCCGCCAGCGGACCCATCAGACCGACTTTGATACCGTTGATGGCACCATCGTCGATTTCTGCGCCGTTAGCACGTTGCTCTTCCATCGCCAGCGTTACGCCAAGAACCGGCGCCGCTACGTATGGGTGAGTGTTAAAGAACTCAAGGTGACGTTTAATCGCCTGTTTACGCGCATCGTTGTTCTCAGGATACAGGCGACGAATTGCCGGTACCATAGAGAAGCAGAAGCCCAGCGCCTGCATACGTTCGAAGTTCCATGAACCCTGGAACAGGTTAGAACGAATGAACACGCCACGAATATCACTCTGAGTGAGTTTTTTCTCGGTGGTATTTTTAGTCATATCAACCATTTCGCTCACCTGTTAGTCCAGTTCGTTATCGAGATCGTTATTACCAGCTGCCTGCGCTGGCGCACCCGCTACGCGGTTATATTTCGGGCTCAGCTGGATGTAGAGGACAGCCATTACTGTACCAATCACGCCCAGAGCAACCAGGTTGAAATCAGTGAATGCAGCGGTAACGAAGCCCAGGTAGAAGAACGGCATCAGGTAGCCTGCGCGCATCATGTTGATGACCATCGCGTAACCGACTACCACGATCATGCCACCTGCGATGTTCAGACCGCCGGTTACCACTTCAGGAATGGCGTTCAGCAGACCCTGTACTTCGCTGGTGCCGACGGAGATCGCCACGATAACCGCCGGGATAGCGATACGCATGGCCTGCAGGAACAGAGACGAAACGTGAAGCCAGGAAATGGCCGTCAGGTTTCCGCTCTCTGCGGCTTTATCCGCAGCGTGCTGGAAAGCAACTGTGATGGTACGAACGATAATGGTCAGAACCTGGCCTGCTGCCGCCAGTGGGATGGCCAACGCGATACCAGCGCCAATGCTCTGGTGGCCTGCGATAACCAGAACGGTTGAGATGATTGACGCTAAAGCGGCATCAGGCGCAACGGCGGCACCGATGTTCATCCAGCCCAAAGCGATCATTTCCAGGGTACCACCGATGATGATACCGGTTTTCATATCACCGAGAACGGCGCCAATCAGCGTACAGGCCACCAGCGGACGGTGGAACTGAAATTCATCAAGTACCGACTCCATACCCGCAATACACGCGACGATGAACACCAGCACAATCTGAAGAAGGGTAATCTCCATTGTACTTCTCCTGTTGATTAAGTCTTAAGTTGAAAATTGGGTTGCGACCCGCGAGGCTACTTATTCACCTTGCCGATCAGATCCATCATTTTCAGTTTCTGGTCTGTGGAAACTTTGCGGGCTTCCAGTTCGATACCGCGAGCATTCAGTTTTTTGAACGCTTCAATATCTTTCTCATCGACCGAAATAGCGTTGTTCACCTGCGTTTTTCCCTGACGGAAAGCCATACCGCCGATGTTGACAGTGGTGATGTTCACCCCACCTTCAACAACGCGCTCAACGTCAGTTGGGTTAGTAAACAGCAGCATGATGCGCTCGCCTGCGTATTTCGGGTTGTTATAGACGCGAATCATCTTCGCGACGTCTACAACGTGGGCGGTAACGCCCGGAGGAGCAACCTGAGTTAGCAGCGTTTTACGCACGGTGTCTGCCGCCACTTCGTCGCTAACGACGATAATGCGGGTAACGTTAGTTTCTTTGGTCCAGCGGGTAGCGACCTGACCATGGATCAGACGGTCATCGATGCGTGCCAGCCCGATGACCATATAATCTTTCGGCCCCATTGGTTTCAATGGTGCTGCCGCTTTCGGTGCTGCTGCCTGAACCGGTGCTGGGGCGGCCTTTTCCACCAGCTTCGCTTTCAGTGCTTTCACGCCTTCACGGCCGGTTTCCACCGCCAGCGCGACCAGTTCATCGAACGACGGGTTATCGTCGCGCGCCATCAGTGTTTCCACCAGCATCGGGATGTTGACACCCGCGATGACTTCATAATGTTCTTTATCGACGACAATGCGGCTAGCTGCGTTAAACGGGCTGCCTCCCCATGTATCGACGAGAAATAACACGCCTTTTGCTGTATCCAGCTTCGCTAGCTGAGCGTTGTACTTCTCAATCAACGTTTCTGCGTTTTCGCCAGGAACGAAATCGATCCAGCCAACGTTTTCTTGTTCGCCCAACAGCATTTCTGCCGTTTTCAACAGCTGTTCTGCAGCCCAACCATGTGTGCCTATTACAATAGCAATCGTCACTTGCTACCTCCTTTATAATCGTGAATGCATCATCTGTTGTGATACATACTGAATCACTCTTGCGAACAAAATCGATTCAGTAAGGGTGTAAGATATAAAGTAATTACTACAGCGAATTATTTTAGACAGTGAAAAAATAATTAATGTGATGAAGCTCCGCTAATGATGTATAAGTTTGGGATTATTTTGCAGCGCAAAAAATAGTCTTAGCTATTGCAAAGACAGGTAAATTTTTTCCAATCTAGCTCTATATTTTGATATGTTTACGTTCCGTTTAATTACTCAGGAGTATAGGGCATAGCCCGCTATATGGATCGTCACCGACGTCTTTTCACCTTCAGGCACTCGTCTGCCGCCATCATCTGCTACGTTTTTTTACCAGCAACAAGTGTCTCGTCTGTGCATGACACAGCGATGACTATGTCTGTCGTTAACTGGAGCTGCTCATGGAATTCTTAATGGATCCCTCTATTTGGGTTGGCTTGCTGACGCTGGTCGTCCTCGAAATCGTGTTGGGTATCGACAACCTGGTGTTTATTGCCATCCTTGCTGACAAGCTGCCGCCAAAACAGCGCGATAAAGCGCGTTTGATCGGCCTCTCTCTGGCGCTGTTTATGCGTCTGGGTCTGCTGTCGGTCATCTCCTGGATGGTGACGTTAACCAAACCGCTTTTCAGCGTTGCCGATTACGCGTTTTCCGGGCGCGACCTCATCATGCTGCTCGGGGGGATATTCTTGCTGTTTAAGGCGACCACCGAACTGCACGAACGGCTGGAAAACCGCCAGCATGATTCCGGTCATGGTAAGGGCTACGCCAGTTTTTGGGTGGTAGTGGCGCAAATCGTGGTGCTTGATGCCGTGTTCTCGCTGGATGCCGTTATTACGGCGGTCGGGATGGTTAACCATCTGCCGGTGATGATGGCAGCGGTAGTGATTGCAATGGCGGTGATGCTATTGGCTTCGAAGCCGTTGACGAATTTCGTCAACCAGCATCCGACGGTCGTCGTGCTGTGTCTGAGCTTCCTGCTGATGATCGGCCTGAGCCTGGTGGCTGAAGGTTTTGGTTTCCATATACCGAAGGGTTACCTGTACGCCGCAATTGGTTTCTCGATAACCATTGAATTCTTCAACCAGGTGGCGCGTCGTAACTTTATCCGCCACCAGTCGATGCTGCCGCTGCGTGCGCGAACCGCCGATGCGATTCTGCGTCTGATGGGCAGTCGTAAACAGAACTCCGTGGTACAGGATGGCGATCGTCCGTCAGTGGTGCCGGTATCGGATGGTGCTTTTGCCGAAGAAGAACGCTATATGATTAACGGCGTCCTGACTCTTGCCCAGCGTTCATTGCGCAGCATTATGACGCCGCGCGGGGAAATTAGCTGGGTGAACGCCGAGCAGAGCGAAGAGGAAATTCGTCGCCAGCTTCTGTCTTCACCGCATAGCTTGTTCCCGGTATGCCGGGGCGAGCTGGATGAAATCATCGGTATCGTCCGTGCGAAAGAGATGCTGGTGGCGCTGGAAGCAGGGGATAACGTTGCTGCGCTGGCTTCGGCTTCTCCGGCGATCGTGGTTCCGGAAACTTTGGATCCGATCAACCTGTTGGGCGTGCTGCGCCGTGCTCGTGGCAGCTTTGTTATCGTGACCAACGAGTTTGGCGTGGTGCAGGGGCTGGTCACGCCGCTGGACGTGCTGGAGGCGATTGCCGGCGAATTCCCTGACGCTGACGAAACCCCGGAAATAGTCATTGATGGTGATGGTTGGCTGGTGAAAGGCTCAACCGATGTGCATGCGTTGCAGCAGGCGCTGGGGCTGGATCACCTGGTTGATGAAGATGAAGATATCGCGACGGTTGCCGGGCTGGT
Organism: Klebsiella sp. RHBSTW-00484; assembly: GCF_013705725.1. NCBI lineage: Bacteria > Pseudomonadati > Pseudomonadota > Gammaproteobacteria > Enterobacterales > Enterobacteriaceae > Klebsiella > Klebsiella sp. RHBSTW-00484. The sequence continues at coordinate 2,459,880 of NZ_CP055481.1, forward strand.
GATTGCGGTTAACGGCCACATCCCTCGTGCGGGTGATGTGCTTGATTTGCCGCCTTTGCAGTTCACGATTGTCGAAGCCAACGACTACCGTGTTGACCTGGTGCGGGTCGTGAAAGTACGCCAGGATAACGACGAAGAAGAGTAATGGTTGAACCCTGTTGGCTTTATCATGAAGCCGGCAGGGTATTCTCTACGTAAATACCCCTTTGTGTTTTTCAGATGCCAGCCACTGTGGAAAGTCGTCTATCGGCATCGGGCGGGCATAATAAAAACCCTGCAATAAATCCACACCATTTCTGCGCAGGTACTCCTCCTGCTCCCGGGTCTCGACACCCTCAGCAATCGTGACAATTTTTAGCCGACGCGCAAGGGCGATGATCATATCGGTCACCGTGGCGTTGACGCTATCGATACCAATAGCGCTGGTGAAAGATTTATCAATCTTCAACACATCAGGACGCAGTTTTTCCAGCCACGAAAGGGAACTGTTGCCAGTGCCAAAATCATCAATCGCTAGCTGTACCCCCTTGAAATGCAGGTGTTCAGCCATATGATGATCGCCATCCTGTAGCACGTCACGTTCAGTGAGTTCGACAACCAATTGTTGGACCGGATGCGCGCTAAACCAGTAGTGGTGCAGGTCGCGCAGCAGTTCGCCATTGGCGAAGTGGCGGGCGGCGACGTTAATCCCGATGTGAAAATCTTTGTCCTGAGGAAACAGCGCTAATTTATGTGCGGTTTGTGAAATCACATAGCGGGTGAGGGGGATAATCAGATTATAACCTTCAGCAATGGGTATAAAAACATCCGGTGAAATAGCCCCTCGTCGAGGATTATTCCATCGCAGCAGTATCTCAACTCCACAGCACTTTCGGGTATGCAGGTTTTGTAAAGGTTGACACCAAAGCTCGAACTCGTGCGCAGTAATGCCGAGATTAATTTCGCGAGAGAAACTCATTCGTCCCGCAGTCGCCAGCCAGGCGATGCCGGTCATTAACATGCTAAGGATCAGCGCCAGCGGCAATTCATTGGGAAGATCGCTAAGGGCGACCGCCGATGCTCCGGGACCGCTGACGTTGATAGTAAAAGGAAATTCTGTGGAACGCTGGCGGTAGATAATCTGCTCTCCCGGCAACATCTCCTGGCTTACCAGACCTGAACCGCTGATAAAACTTTTCTCGCCAACCTGCAGGCCAATCCCGGTAATTAACGATGATTTTGCATTGAAAATTAACCCACCTAACAGCTCAATATTGATGAGCAGTAGCACGCCGTCAGCACCGCTAAGCGAGGCGGGATACCACTGAATAAGTACCGGGGTTCCTTTAAGCAGCGAAGCGTCGTAGCTGAAGACTAACAGGGGATGATTTGTCGGTAATGCAGGCTGTAGTTGATGAACAGGAGTATGGCGCTCGCCAAAAATGCTGGAGCAGTAGAGTATATTCGACTGGACCAGCGCAATGGAACGTACTGTTTGCAACGATGAGGCCAGCTTGCGAAGCGCAAGGTGGGCATCCTGACAGGGTTGGTTCACCAGATGAAGCAGTGTAGTGTGCTGAGCGGCCAGGGGGCGTAAAATGTTATCCATCGCCCCCACCATTTTATTGGTGCTCGTCTGGACGCGCTGCTGATTTAAACTACGCTGCGAAATAAATCGAATCACTAACGTTGTTGTTAGCGTTAATAGCGCCACGAGCAAACATACCAGGATACGTTTCCTGCGGTATGTTGTGATGACTTTTTGTGCAGTCTGCATGCGCGACGCCCTGTCGGCTAAAAAGTGTTAATGAGAGTAACAGCCGCCATAGGGCAAGTGTAGTGGGGACAGATAAAAAAGAAGAATGCGTCCGATGGACGCATTCGTTTAAGTAATTATTAATCGCACTGAACTTTGATAGCCAGGCCGCCGCGCGACGTTTCCCGGTATTTGGCGTTCATATCTTTACCGGTCTCATACATGGTCTCTATGACTTTATCGAGAGAGACGCGCGGTTCGCTGGTTCGGCGCATTGCCATTCGGGTGGCGTTGATCGCTTTAACCGAGGCAATCGCATTACGCTCGATGCAGGGAACCTGCACCTGCCCGGCTACCGGGTCGCAGGTAAGACCGAGGTTATGCTCCATCCCGATTTCCGCCGCCACGCAAACCTGCTCCGGGCTGGCTCCGAGGATTTCAGCCAGGCCCGCCGCCGCCATTGAGCAGGCCACTCCTACTTCACCCTGACAGCCAACTTCCGCACCGGAAATTGAAGCATTCATCTTATACAACGCGCCGATAGCGCCAGAGGCCAGGAAGTAGCGAATATAAATATCCGGGCTGACGGACTCGATAAAGTGGTCGTAGTAGGCCAGCACCGCCGGAACAATACCGCAGGCACCGTTGGTGGGCGCAGTCACTACGCGGCCACCGGCGGCGTTCTCTTCATTGACCGCCAGGGCGAACATGTTGACCCAATCCACCACGTTCATCGGATCGTTAGAGAGTTTATCGCTGGCGACCAGCAGACGCCGCAGCGCCGAGGCGCGACGAGGAACGCGCAGCGGCCCTGGCAGCACGCCTTCGGTATTAATCCCGCGATCGATACAGGCGCTCATGGTGTGCCAGATGTTAGCAAAGTAATCTTCAATCTCTTTTTTGCTGTGCAGCGCCAGCTCGTTCTGCATCACCATGCCGGAAAGCGACATGCCGGTTTCTTTGCAGTAGCCCAGCATCTCCTGCGCGGATTTAAATGGGTATGGGACGCTGACTTCACCAACATTTTCTTTGCCGAAATGCTCTTCATCGACGATAAAGCCCCCGCCGATGGAATAATACGTTTTGCTGTAGATTTCTTTATCGCCAGCCCAGGCGTGAATGGTCATGCCGTTCTCGTGCAGCGGCAGGTTATCGCTACGAAAACGCATACCGTCATCCTGCGGGAAATCGACCTCATGCTGCCCTTGCGCCAGCAGCAGGCGACCGCGCGCTTCAACGTCGCGGATAAATGCCGGAATTGCGTCAATGTCGACCGTATCAGGCTGATTGCCTGCCAGTCCCATAATAATCGCAATATCTGTGTGGTGGCCTTTGCCGGTTAATGACAGTGAACCGTAGACGTCAACCGCCACGCGAGTCACTTCATTAAGCAATCCCTTTTCGACCAGGTCATCGACGAACTGTTTACCGGCCTTCATCGGGCCTACAGTATGGGAAGATGAGGGACCGATCCCCACCTTGAACATGTCGAATATACTAATCACGATAACACTCCTGACAGGGTTACCGCGGGTGCGGTAACGATGTAATAACTGCGCATAGTGTAAGAGGGAACCGTGCCATCAGCTTAAGTATTCACATGAATTAAACTAATGGATAACCGAGAATTTACTAATGCTGAGAACGAGTCCTTTATTAAGTATATACCCTAAATAATTCGAGTTGCAGGAAGGCAGCGACGCAGCAAATCCCCAGGAGCTTACTCTAGTAAGTGACTGGGGTGAGCGAGGAAAGCTAACGCGCCTGCAGCTTGAAGTATGACGGGTATAGTTAAGGACGGGAGCCTATCTGTAGCGCCAGTTCACGAATAATGCCCGCGGTCATGCCCCAGACAAAATAATGCTGATACCACGATAGCCAGACGCGATGTGAATTACCGCGCCGATGAATATCCAGCGGGTGATAGCGCCCGAGTCGCAGCGCCTCAGCCAGCGGCATTTCGAAGACTGCCGCGACCTCATCCTGACTGGCATGATAGTGCAGATTAGGCGGGATAATCCCGACCACCGGCGTCACCTGAAAACCGGTTACGCTATCAACTGGCGGAAGAACACCAATAATTTCAACGGACTCTGGTGGGATCGCCACTTCTTCTTGAGCTTCGCGCAGCGCGGCGGCAATAAGCGTGGCATCGCTGTTATCCACCGCGCCGCCTGGGAAAGCGACCTGTCCGGCATGTTTACGCATCAGCGGCGAGCGTTGGGTCAGCAACAGGCCCGGCTGCTGACGGCGAACAATTGGCACCAGAACCGCAGCCTGGCGCTGGTTGAGCGCATTGGCTGCGGGCTGTGGTCGCAGAAGCTGAAAACGAGAAAGAAAGTCGTCAAGGTCGAGGGCGCTGTCCGCCATGTTCTAGCTCTCCAGTTGATGCAGGATACGATTAACTTTATCAAAAGTTTCCTGATATTCCGCTGCTTCTTCGCTATCGGCCACAATACCGCCACCGGCGGAGCAGAAAAGCTGCCCCTGCCAGGCGGTGAGCGTGCGGATGGTGATGCTGGTATCCATATTGCCGCAGAAGCTGATATAGCCGACGCTCCCGCACCACGCGTTGCGCCTTTGCGGCTCCAGTTCATCGATAATTTCCATCGCTCTGACCTTCGGCGCGCCGGTAATTGAGCCGCCGGGAAACGCTGCGCGCAGCAGGTCGGTAGCGTGAAGATGAGCGGGCAATCTGGCGGTAATGGTGCTCACCAGATGATGTACGGCAGGAAACGGTTCAACGACGAACAGTTCGGGGACGCGAACGCTACCGGGCACGGCAACCCGGCCAATGTCGTTGCGCATTAAATCGACGATCATCAGGTTTTCTGCGCGGTCTTTCGGCGAGTTCGCCAGCGTTTTCGCCTGCAGCGCATCCAGCTCGGGGTCGGACAGTCTTGGCAAAGTGCCTTTAATCGGTCGGGTCTGGATTTCACTTTGATGTAGCTGAATAAAGCGCTCGGGCGACAGGCTCAATATTGCCCCTTCAGGCAGGCGGATAAAGGCGCTGAACGGTGCGCGATTGGCGTGGTTAAGCTGGCAGAACGCTTGCCATTCATCCCCGCGATAGCTGGCCCTGAAGCGCTGCGCCAGGTTGACCTGATAGCAGTCGCCGCTGTGCAGATAAGCCTGAATCTGGCTAAATTTTTTGCCGTACTCCTCGCGGCTCATATTTGAGCGCCACGGCGAAGTCAGTTCAAAAGGCTCAACGACCGGGGCTGATTGCGCCTCCAGCCATGCAAGGCAGCGCTGCGGATCGTCATAGCTGATTAACGACACTTCCTGGCGATGATTGTCGACAATCAATGCCCAGTCATAGATCCCCACCGCCATATCCGCCAGGGAGATATCCGCATCCGCCTGCGACGGTAGCGTTTCAAAACGCCGCCCAAGATCGTAGCCGAACAGCCCCAGCGCGCCGCCAAGAAACGGCAGGTGCGGGTGAGCTTGCGGTTGCAGATTATGCTTCTCCAGTTGTTGATGCACGAGCGTGAGCGGATCGGCGATTGATGTTGTGGTCGCTTCGCCCTCGCTTATGACGGTGGTTTGACCGTGAGTCACCAGCGTTGCGCATGGCCGAGCAACGATAACGTCAAACCGACTGTGTGGATGATTGGCAAAACCGGAGTGCAGCAGCATTGCCCAGGGTTGTGAACTTAATGGCTTAAAATAGTGTTCAGCGGCATCCGCACGCCAGGGCAGGGAAATAATCGCGGGGGACAACATCGTCTTCTTCAATCCTGATCGTTACCGCCTGCTGGTATACTAGAGGACGGCGTGAAATAATTACGCCCCACAATGTAGCAGGAGTGAGTGATGTTTGCAGGTTTACCTTCGCTGAGCCACGAGCAACAGCAAAAAGCAGTAGAACGAATTCAGGAACTGATGTCGCAGGGCATGAGCAGCGGCGAGGCTATCTCTTTAGTGGCTAACGAACTGCGCGCCTCGCATACCGGCGATCGGATTGTGGCGCGCTTTGAGGATGAAGACGAAGAAGAGTAAATCAGGGAAATGATCAGTATCGATTTGATAACTGATGAAGCGCTGCTTCTGGATACGGATAGCCATCGCGGGATGGAATTTTTGCGGACAAAATCTACATCGCGCCATTTTTGATGATCTTTGCCTCGAGAATGTCCAGTTTATCGACGCGCATCTGAGAAATACCAAGTTGTTCATCTGTTGCGTAAAACGCAGTCCCTTCCGCTGATTGAAGCGCTGGCATACCAGGATGCATGGAAATTGTTGCACAGAAGGGACTCGTACTGGCCTGCAAGGCCTGAAGGAGTAATTACAGGCCTGCGGCGCGACGACGGTATTTTTGCCGGATTGTGCCGTCGGAGGAATAAAGGATGGTTCATTCCGGGTTGATAGAAATTGATAATACGTTATCCCGGCCCTCGTTCTTTGCATTTTTGTCGGCTTTACCGCTTGATGAAATGCTGGATTTTCGAGATGCCTTTTTGTTTGATAGCCGTTGGGTAGCGGAGTTTAATAAGCTAATTCAGATTTCTATTAGTGACTAAAACTTAATATTTATCAATAAATTACGTTAAAAACCTTTTGAGTGTGCTTTTCGCTCTACCTCTAATAGTGAAATATCAGGGTTGATCTCTGATGATATCGAGCTTATCGGCAGGAATATTGTCGTAGGGAATCGAAGTGCCTGGCCGGAAACCTGTCTTTGGTTTACTTACCTGCGCGGTGAGTTTCCGTACCTGGTATAACTGGCTCGGCATATTTTGTTAATTACAGGATGGTTAATGCATCACGTTTCTTTTGATTTTGTTGCGACAATTGTCAACTGTTATACCGAAAATGATGTGCCGGTAATCGGTATTGGCGATGACCCTTTTGAGCCTGAACATTACATCGTAATTTCACAATTTATTGATGACGATGAGAATATTGATAAATCTATAGGGTTACAAACCCATCTGGCGGAACGGGAGCTTTCTGCTGCCATAGAAAAAATAATCTTGAATGTTAGCCAGATAACGATCGTTATTCAGAAAAGCAAAGTTGCTGATGTGGGGACCGAATGTATAAATATTGATTTAACAAATACCAGGGACCAGCGACCGCTATTGCAGGAGTATCTTCAGACGATCTTTGCCCGGAGCAGCGTGTTGATAGAGTACCCCCAATAAAATAGCTTCGCCGTAGTGTTTGCTTAGCTACGGCGAGCCGCTATCAGACTGCGGCGATAATCTTAATCTCAACTTTGTACTTTGGATTCATCAGTTTGGCCTGTACGGTGCACCGCACCGGCGCGTGGCCTGCGACAACCCAGGCATCCCATGCCTGGTTCATCGCCGCAAAATCAGCGCCGTCGGCGAGGAAAATAGTGGCATCAAGAATGCGTGACTTGCTGCTGCCCTGTTTTTCCAGCACGGCGTCAATCTGCGCCAGAGTGTCAGCGGTTTGCGCGCAGGCGTCGGCATCCAGATTTGATGGTACGCCGGTGTAGTACAGCGTCTGGTTGTGGATCACGACATCAGACCAGCGGGCTTCGGCATCGATACGCGTAATTGTCATTTTTATTTCCTCTTTATTCCGGTTCATCAAACTGCGGCAAGACTGCCACAATGTTTCACCTGCGTCACTACCCGTACTGGCGAAAACCAGCCCACCCTGACATAATCACTGTCCAAATAACCAGGGGGTAATGTGATCGACGATTTTGCAGCAGACGGCCAGTTGGCCAGCGCGATTGCGGGATTTAAACCACGCGAGCCGCAGCGCCAGATGGCTTTCGCCGTCGCCAGCGCGATTGAAGAAACCCGTCCGCTGGTGGTTGAAGCGGGAACAGGAACCGGGAAAACTTACGCGTACCTGGCGCCAGCGCTGCGTGCAAATAAAAAAGCCATCATCTCCACCGGCTCGAAAGCGTTGCAGGATCAGCTCTATAGCCGGGATTTGCCCACCGTGGCCAAAGCGCTGAAGTTCGCCGGGAAGCTGGCCTTGCTGAAAGGGCGCTCGAACTACCTCTGCCTTGAGCGTCTTGAACAACAGGCGCTTGCCGGGGGCGACCTGCCGGTGCAAACCCTCAGCGACGTCATTCTGCTGCGATCGTGGTCTAACCAAACTATTGATGGCGATATCAGCACCTGCGTGAGCGTGGCGGAAGACTCTCAGGCCTGGCCGCTGGTCACCAGTACCAACGACAACTGTCTGGGTAGCGACTGCCCCCTGTATAAAGATTGCTTTGTCGTTAAAGCGCGGAAAAAGGCAATGGATGCCGATGTGGTGGTCGTTAACCACCATCTGTTCCTCGCCGATATGGTGGTGAAAGAGAGCGGCTTCGGCGAACTGATTCCGGAAGCGGAAGTGATGATCTTCGATGAAGCGCATCAGTTGCCGGACATCGCCAGCCAATATTTTGGTCAATCGCTCTCCAGCCGCCAGCTGCTGGATCTGGCGAAAGACATCACGATTGCTTACCGTACCGAACTGAAAGACACCCAGCAGCTACAGAAATGTGCTGACCGCCTGGCCCAGAGCGCGCAGGATTTTCGCCTGCAATTAGGCGATCCGGGCTATCGCGGTAACCTGCGTGAGCTCCTGGCGGATAACAATATTCAGCGTGCGCTGCTGCTGCTCGATGATGCCCTTGAGCTGTGTTACGACGTGGCAAAATTATCTCTCGGACGTTCAGCGCTGCTTGATGCTGCCTTCGAGCGGGCGACGTTATATCGCGGGCGGCTTAAACGGCTGAAGGATACCAATCAGCCCGGTTACAGCTATTGGTACGAATGCAACTCCCGCCACTTTACGCTGGCGCTGACGCCTTTGACGGTGGCGGATAAATTTAAAGAAGTGATGGTGCAAAAACCGGGGAGTTGGATATTTACCTCGGCGACGCTGTCTGTTAACGATGATCTGCACCATTTCACCGATCGTCTGGGAATTGGCGAAGCGCAAACGCTGCTGCTGCCCAGCCCCTTTGATTATGCTCATCAGGCGCTGCTATGCGTGCCGCGAAATTTGCCATTGCCCAATCAACCCGGTGCAGCAAGGCATCTGGCGGCGATGCTCAAACCGCTGATTGAAGCCAACGATGGTCGCTGCTTTATGCTGTGCACCTCGCACGCCATGATGCGCGATCTCGCTGAACAATTCCGCGCCACTATGACGCTGCCGGTTCTTTTGCAAGGGGAAACCAGTAAAGGCCAACTTCTGCAGCAGTTTGTTAGCGCGGGTAACGCCCTGCTAGTGGCGACCAGCAGCTTCTGGGAAGGGGTGGACGTGCGCGGTGATGCGCTCTCGTTGGTGATTATCGATAAACTGCCTTTCACCTCACCGGACGATCCGCTACTCAAAGCGCGAATGGAAGACTGCCGTCTGCGCGGCGGCGACCCATTTGATGAGGTTCAACTGCCGGATGCGGTTATCACCTTAAAACAGGGCGTCGGGCGCTTGATTCGCGATATCGACGATCGCGGCGTGCTGGTTATCTGCGACAACCGCCTGGTGATGCGTCCGTATGGTGCAACGTTCCTCGCTAGCCTGCCGCCCGCGCCGCGAACTCGCGATATCCGTCGGGCGGTGCGTTTCCTGGCGGTGCCGCCAGCGAGGTAATGCGTGGCAAAATGTGGTAAGCTGCGCGCCATTTTGTCAATCTGCGAGAGCGCAACAACCCATGCGAATTTTGGCTATCGATACCGCCACAGAGGCCTGCTCTGCGGCGCTGTGGAATGATGGCACCCTCAGTGCTCATTTCGAAATCTGTCCCCGTGAACATACTCAACGGATCCTGCCGCTGGTGCAGGATGTCCTCAACGAAAGCGGCATCATGCTTACTGAACTCGACGCGCTGGCCTTTGGCCGCGGTCCAGGCAGCTTTACCGGCGTGCGTATCGGTATCGGTATTGCTCAGGGACTGGCGTTAGGCGCAGAGCTACCGATGATTGGTGTTTCCACGCTGGCAACCATGGCGCAGGGCGCGTGGCGTAAAACCGGCGCAACCCGCGTTTTGGCGGCGATTGATGCCAGAATGGGCGAAGTCTACTGGGCGGAATATCAGCGCGATGAGCAGGGCGACTGGCATGGCGAAGAGAGCGAAGCGGTGCTCAAGCCGGAAGGCGTCAGTGAACGCCTGCAACAGCTCGAAGGGCAGTGGGCGACCGTCGGTACCGGCTGGCAAGCCTGGCCGGAGATGGCTAACGCTAGTGCATTGACGTTAACCGATGGTGAAATCCAGCTGCCGGAAGCGCAGGATATGCTGCCGCTGGCTTGTCATCTGTTTATGGCGGGCAAAACGGTGGCCGTTGAGCTCGCAGAACCAGTTTATTTACGTAATGAAGTCGCCTGGAAGAAACTTCCTGGCCGCGAGTGAATCTCAGTAACTAATAAGTCTGAGAAGAAGGAAGGAGTCGCGTCATGGCGGGTCAAAAAACGGTAGTACGTTGGTTAGTCGCGACAGCGGTTGTCGCTACGCTAAGTGGGTGTGCTTCGGTACCGGATGCTATTAAGGGCACTACCCCGACGCCGCAGCAAGATTTAGTCCGGGTGATGAACGCGCCGCAGCTTTACGTTGGTCAGGAAGCGCGGTTTGGCGGTAAGGTCGTCAGCGTACAGAATCAGCAGGGTAAAACTCGCTTAGAGATTGCCACTGTCCAACTGGACGGCGCAGCGCGTCCGGAACTGGGTGAACCTTCGCGTGGGCGTATTTTTGCCGATGTGAATGGTTTTATCGATCCGGTTGATTTTCGCGGTCAACTGGTGACCGTGGTTGGCCCGATAGTCGGCGTCGTGGACGGTAAAGTTGGCAACACGCCGTACAAATTTATGCTAATGAATGCCAGTGGTTACAAGCGCTGGAACGTCGTGCAGCAGGTGGTGATGCCGCCGCAGCCCATTGATCCGTGGATGTTTGGCCCGCGCCCGTGGGGCTACGGATACGGCGGTTGGGGCTGGTATAACCCAGGCCCTGCAGAAGTCAGAAATGTCGTAACTGAATGATTTTGTAGTTTTTATAAACAAAAAGAAACAGCGGCTGGTCCGCTGTTTCTTTGTTGTGCACAGAAAACCTCCAGCTAGGCTGGAGGTTCTGTAAAGCTTTCAGCTTTGAGCCAGTTATAAAAACCCCTTTTGATTTGTTAAAACAGTTTGCGGTCTGGCAACTGCAAACGTTCAACAAGAAATCAAAAGGGGGTCCCAATGAGGGACGAAAAGAGCTTAGCGCACACGCGATGGAACTGTAAATATCACATAGTTTTTGCGCCGAAGTACCGAAGAAAGGTGTTCTACGGGGAAAAGCGCAAAGCGATAGGCAGTATCTTAAGAAAGCTGTGCGAATGGAAAAACGTGAATATTTTGGAAGCAGAATGCTGTGTGGATCACATCCATATGCTTTTGGAAATCCCGCCCAAAATGAGTGTGTCGGGCTTTATGGGATACCTGAAGGGAAAGAGCAGCCTGATGCTTTATGAGCAGTTTGGCGATTTGAAGTTCAAATACCGTAACAGGGAATTCTGGTGCCGAGGGTATTACGTTGATACGGTTGGGAAAAATACAGCCAGGATACAAGAATACATAAAGCACCAGTTGGAAGAGGATAAAATGGGTGAGCAACTCTCGATCCCCTATCCGGGCAGCCCGTTTACGGGCCGTAAGTAATCCATAAATGCAAATGTCAGATCGCGATGCGCCTGTTAGGGCGCGGCTGGCAACAGAGCCTTATAGGCGCATATGAAAAACCTCCGGCTATGCCGGAGGATATTTATTTTTTCATTCAAATAAGAAAAATAAATAGTGACGCGCTTCGCAACCTGTAAAACGCCTAATTAATAAACTGGTACGCTGAGTTAATATAATGTTAACAAAATGTTTGTTGATCAGGGGCTGTGATGACGACGAATAATTATTTCAGAGGTGATGCAGTGAAAAAGGTTTGGCTAAACCGTTATCCCGCGGATGTTCCTGCGGAGATAAACCCTGACCGCTATCAATCCCTGGTTGAACTGTTTGAACAATCCACCACGCGCTATGCCGACCAACCGGCATTTATCAACATGGGCGAGGTGATGACTTATCGTAAGCTGGAGGAGCGCAGTCGGGCGTTCGCCGCTTATCTGCAGGAGGGCCTGGGCCTGCAAAAAGGCGACCGCGTCGCCCTGATGATGCCCAACCTGCTGCAATACCCGGTGGCGCTCTTTGGCATCCTGCGCGCGGGCATGATCGTGGTGAACGTGAACCCGCTGTACACGCCGCGTGAACTGGAACATCAGCTCAATGACAGCGGCGCCGCCGCCATTGTGATTGTCTCCAACTTTGCGCATACCCTTGAAAAGGTGGTCGATAAAACCCAGGTTAAGCACGTGATTTTAACGCGCATGGGCGATCAGCTTTCAACGGCGAAAGGCACGCTGGTTAACTTTGTGGTGAAGTACATTAAGCGCCTGGTGCCAAAATACCACCTGCCGGATGCCATCTCATTTCGTAGCGCGCTGCAAAACGGTTACCGTATGCAGTATATCAAGCCGGAAATCGTCCCCCAGGATCTCGCTTTCCTCCAGTATACCGGTGGAACAACCGGCGTAGCGAAGGGCGCGATGCTGACCCACCGTAATATGCTGGCGAACCTTGAGCAGGTGAACGGTACCTACGGGCCACTACTGCATCGTGGAAAAGAGCTGGTGGTTACCGCGTTGCCGCTGTACCACATCTTTGCGCTGACCATGAACTGCCTGCTGTTTATTGAACTGGGCGGGCAGAACCTGCTGATCACCAACCCGCGCGATATTCCGGGTCTGGTCAAAGAGTTGGCGAAATATCCCTTCACCGCGATGACCGGGGTGAATACCCTGTTTAACGCATTGCTCAATAACAAAGAGTTCCAGCAGCTCGATTTTTCTTCTCTGCATCTTTCTGCGGGCGGCGGGATGCCGGTGCAGCAGGTGGTTGCGGAGCGATGGGTTAAGCTGACCGGGCAATATCTTCTGGAAGGCTATGGCCTGACGGAGTGTGCGCCGTTGGTGAGCGTGAATCCGCATGACATCGACTACCACAGTGGCAGTATTGGTTTGCCGGTACCCTCGACTGAAGCCAAGCTGGTCGATGACGACGATAATGAAGTCGCGCCGGGAGAACCGGGCGAGCTGTGCGTCAAAGGCCCGCAGGTGATGCTGGGATACTGGCAGCGCCCGGACGCCACGGCTGAAATCATTAAGAATGGCTGGCTGCATACCGGTGATATCGCAGTGATGGATGATGAAGGTTTTCTGCGTATTGTCGACCGTAAGAAAGATATGATCCTCGTGTCCGGTTTCAACGTCTATCCGAATGAAATTGAAGACGTGGTGATGCAGCATTCTGGCGTTCAGGAAGTTGCCGCCGTTGGCGTACCGTCAGGAAGCAGCGGTGAAGCGGTGAAAATCTTCGTGGTGAAAAAAGACGCCGCGCTGACGGAAGAGATGCTGATTACCTTTTGCCGCCGTCAACTGACCGGTTACAAAGTACCTAAGCTGGTCGAGTTTCGTGATGAACTGCCGAAATCCAACGTCGGCAAAATTTTACGTCGAGAACTACGTGACGAAGCTCGCGCTAAAGTAGACAATAAAGCCTGAAGCTATGAGTGAATCGCCAGACGCCGGCTAAGCCGGCGTTTTTTATGGGCGCAAGTTAAGAGAGTATGATGTGAACTATCAGATGATCACCACCGACGATGGCCTTCGTGCCATTTGTGAAGCGGCAAGCGCGGTCCCGGCGGTTGCGCTGGATACAGAGTTTGTACGTACCCGCACCTATTATCCGCAGCTCGGTCTGCTCCAGTTATTCGACGGTGAACAGGTTTCTCTGATTGACCCTTTGGTTATCACCGACTGGGCGCCAATGCGTGAACTGCTGTTGAATCAAAATGTGACTAAATTTCTGCATGCTGGCAGCGAAGATTTAGAAGTGTTTCTCAACGCCTTTCATCTGATGCCACAACCGCTGATCGATACGCAAATTCTGGCCGCTTTTTGCGGTCGCCCGATGTCATGGGGGTTTGCTGCGATGGTTGAAGAGTATACCGGCGTAGCGCTGGACAAGAGCGAATCCCGTACCGACTGGCTGGCACGCCCGCTGACCGAACGCCAGTGCATTTATGCTGCTGCAGACGTCTGGTATCTGCTACCGATTGCCAGCAAATTGATGGCCGAGACCGAAAGCGCAGGCTGGCTCTCTGCGGCGCTGGATGAATGTCAGCTGATGCAGCAGCGTCGTCAGGAAATCCAGGACCCGGCGCAGGCATGGCGAGACATCGGCAACGCCTGGCAACTGCGTACCCGCCAATTGGGCTGTTTGCAACTGCTGGCCGACTGGCGTTTACGTAAAGCCCGTGAGCGCGATCTGGCCGTCAACTTTGTGGTTCGTGAAGAGCATCTGTGGAACGTGGCGCGCTATATGCCAGGCAGCCTGGGTGAGCTGGATAGCCTGGGATTATCGGGTAGCGAAATTCGCTTCCATGGCAAAACGCTGATAAGTCTCGTCGAAAAAGCGCAGGCGCTGCCGGAAGAAGCGTTACCAGAGCCGCTACAGAACCTGATTGATATGCCGGGTTATCGCAAGGTGTTTAAGGACATTAAAGCGCTTGTACAGGCTGTCAGCGCCGAGAAAGGGGTCAGCGCAGAGCTGTTGGCGTCAAGAAGACAGATTAACCAGCTGTTGAACTGGCACTGGGGGCTGAAAAATGGCAACGGGCAGCCTGAACTGGTTTCCGGCTGGCGCGGTGAATTGATGGCCGATCGCCTGAATGCGTTATTAAGCGAGTATCCGCGCTAACCAGCACCAGGCTAATGTTTCAGACAAAAAAACCGGCTTCGCACAGCGTTGCCGGTTTTTTAATGACATTTTCGGGTGCTAAAGGGTCAGGGTTTCGACTCTTCGGTTTCCGGCAGAGTCACGTTCAACTCCAGAATCGAAATATCACCGTCTCTCTGCTCCAGCTGTACGCTGACCATTTCCGGGTCGATCTGCACGTATTTACAAATCACTTCCAGAATATCTTTGCGCAACTGCGGCAGGTAATGCGGTTCGGCATCGCCGCGACGACGCTCTGCAACGATGATTTGCAGGCGCTCTTTCGCAATATTGGCCGTGTTCTTTTTCCGCGAGAGAAAAAAGTCGAGTAATGCCATAATTTATCCTCCGAACAGGCGTTTGAGGAAACCTTTCTTCTCTTCTTCAATGAAGCGGAAAGGACGTTCTTCTCCGAGCAGACGTTCAACCGTATCGGCATAGGCTTTACCCGCATCCGAGGCATCATCCAGAATAACCGGTTCACCCTGGTTAGATGCGCGCAGTACGGACTGATCTTCTGGAATCACGCCCACCAGATTGATGCGCAGAATTTCCAGCACGTCTTCCATGCTCAGCATGTCGCCTTTGTTAACGCGGCCTGGGTTATAGCGCGTCAGCAGCAGATGCTCTTTAATCGGGTCTTCGCCTCTTTCCGCACGGCGGGATTTGGAGGCAAGAATGCCGAGGATACGGTCGGAGTCACGTACGGAGGAGACTTCCGGGTTGGTGGTGATGATGGCTTCATCAGCAAAGTACAGCGCCATCAGCGCACCGGTTTCGATGCCTGCAGGGGAATCGCAGACAACAAAATCGAATTCCATCTTTTTCAGTTCTTCGAGAACTTTATCCACGCCTTCGCGGGTCAGCGCGTCTTTATCACGCGTCTGGGAAGCCGGGAGGATAAAGAGATTCTCGGTGCGCTTATCTTTGATGAGCGCCTGGTTCAACGTGGCATCACCCTGGATGACGTTAACGAAGTCATAAACGACCCGGCGCTCGCAGCCCATAATCAGGTCAAGGTTACGCAGGCCAATATCGAAGTCGATAACGACCGTTTTCTTTCCCTTCTGCGCCAAACCAGTAGCGATGGCCGCGCTGGAGGTGGTCTTGCCAACGCCTCCTTTACCCGAAGTCACAACAATAATGCGTGCCATAGAAATTCCTTGTTAAAAAGGGATTAATTCAACGATTGAATTGTCAAAGCGCTGCCGCCCAAACGCAGGCGCGCCGCTTTGCCATAAAATTCGGCCGGAATGTTATCACTCAGCCAGTATTCCCCCGCGATGGACACCAGTTCCGCCGAGAGGTTAGTGCAAAATATTTGGGCATCTCTGTCGCCGCCAGCCCCGGCAAGCGCCCGTCCCCGCATCATGCCATAGACATGAATATTACCATCGGCGATAAGTTCCGCTCCGGCGCTCACATGGTTTGTAACAATTAGATCACAGTGTGGCGCATAAATGCGCTGACCGGAACGTACCGGCTGATCAATCAAACGCGTTTTTGTGATCTGATTAACAACCGGCGGCGGGGCGACAGGTTCTGGCGCAGCCTGACGGGTTATTTTTTCTTTCCCTTCGGTTAGTAAAGGGATCCCGGCGCGGTCAATTTCCGTTTTCAGGCGAGGAAGTTTACACCCGCTCACACCCATAATACGCAAACCGGTGACCGCAATCGCTTCATGAAGAGCGCGCCAGTCGACGGCATCTTCAATGCTGCTAATATTCACAACCACCGGAGCATGACGTAAAAAGGCGGGGGCCTGGGCGATTTTGTCTTCTAACGCCTGACGAATAACCTCGGGATTTGCATCGTGCAAATGAACGACAGATAAGGTGAAGCTACTGCCCTTAAGTTCGATTGGCGTATTTGACATCCTGGCCTTACTCAATTTGCTGTTTATCACCCGCCGAAGTGCGGTGATATTCCGAAGACTAAAAGGCATGTTATAGTCACTCATATATTGAGGCAAGTGACCACAGGTCTAATTCCGAGTAAAACTATGTTTTGTGTGATCTATCGAAGTACTAAACGTGAGCAAACCTATTTATATGTCGAAAAAAGGGACGATTTCTCCCGCGTTCCCGACGAATTAATGCAAGGCTTCGGTACACCAAAATTGGCAATGATTCTGCCGCTTGATGGGCGGAAAAAAACCATTCACGCCGACCTGGATAAGGTGAAACAGGCCCTGACCGAACAAGGCTATTACCTGCAACTTCCCCCTCCGACTGAAAATTTACTCAAGAAACACCTGGCGGAACAGGGGAATAAATCTGATTAACCCATAGAGGGATAAAAATGTACCAACATCATAACTGGCAGGGTGCGTTACTGGATTATCCGGTGAGCAAAGTGGTTTGCGTGGGCAGCAACTATGCCAACCACATTAAGGAGATGGGCAGTGCAACGCCGGACGAGCCGGTGCTGTTTATTAAACCTGAAACGGCGCTATGCGATATCCGTCAGCCGTTGGTGCTTCCTGAAGGATTGGGTTCGGTACATCATGAAATCGAACTGGCGGTGCTGATTGGCGGCACGCTGCGTCAGGCAACCGAAGATCATGTGCTAAAAGCGATTGCAGGTTATGGCGTGGCGCTGGATCTGACTCTGCGTGACCTGCAGGGTAAATTGAAAAAAGCCGGTCAGCCGTGGGAAAAGGCGAAGGGTTTTGATAACTCCTGTCCAATCTCCGGATTTGTTCCTGCGTCAGAATTTCACGGAGACGCGCAAAACACGCCGTTGAGCCTGAAGATTAATGGTGATGTGCGCCAGCAGGGCACTACCGCTGACATGATCCATAAAATTGTGCCGCTGATTGCCTACATGTCGCGCTTCTTCACTCTGAAGGCGGGTGATGTGGTGCTGACCGGCACGCCGGAAGGCGTAGGTCCCCTAAGCAGCGGCGACGAACTGGAAGTGGGTTTCAACGGATTATCGTTGACCACCCGCGTGCTGTAACGTCCGCTTGCCGCCTTCTCCGGGCGGCAAAACTTGCATCGGCGTGCCAGACTGGTTATAAGGTGCACCCTGAATTGCAATGACGGACATCCCAATGAGCGAACAACCTTTCTGGCAACAAAAAACACTGGATGAAATGACCGACGCGGAGTGGGAATCACTGTGTGACGGCTGCGGACAGTGCTGCCTGCATAAGCTGATGGATGAGGATACCGACGAAATCTACTTCACTAACGTCGCCTGCCGTCAGCTTAATATCAAAACCTGTCAGTGTCGCAACTACGAGCGCCGCTTCGAATATGAACCAGACTGTATCAAGTTAACCCGCGATAATTTACCAACGTTTGAATGGCTGCCGCCGAGCTGCGCTTATCGCTTACTGGCTGAAGGTAAACCGCTGCCGCACTGGCACCCGTTGTTGACCGGCTCGAAGGCCGCGATGCATGGCGAACGTATCTCCGTTCGCCATATCGCCGTTAAAGAGTCCAACGTAGTGGACTGGCAAGATCACATCCTGAATAAACCAGATTGGGCGCAGTAACTGTTTAAATTTACTGATAGTTACCTCCGAAACCATTCTATCGGCGGGTTTTGTATTTAACCCTATATTCCCTGGTGATAAAGTGTTTCCAATTGAAATCAACGGAAACAAAAAATGAAAAAAATAATTATGCTTGCCTTGGGCGGGGTGCTCCTCGCAGGATGTTCGGCAAAGTACAACACGGCCAGCGTCACTAAAAGCACTGAGCTTTTGGTAAAAAACAAAACGGTAGTTGTCGCATTGCCTGAAAATGGCGTCTACGAAACGAGAGTGTATAGCGGTTCTGGTGCAGCGACGGCGCAGGTCATCCAATCTGCGTTTTCACGATACACGGATAGCGTTTTCACCATTCCGGGCTGCGCTGAGCTGGAATGTCTCAAGAAAAAACGCAGCCTTAGCGAAGGCTATTATGTTGTTCCTCAAATTCTTCATTGGGAAGATAGAGCGACAGAATGGTCAGGGATTCCAGACAGAATTGAAGTGAAAATCACAATCTATAATTCGGCAACGGACAGCGTCATTGCCTCGTCTATTCTGAGTGGAAAAAGTAAGTGGGCAACATTTGGTGGAGACCACCCCCAAGATTTGTTGCCAGAGCCAATCAATAACTACGTAGCTGGCCTGTACTGAAAGAGCTTAAATCCTCAGGAAGTCAGGTAATGAAATAGCTCGCCGTCCTGGTGAGCTATGTCTAGTGAGTGGTAGCGGATTATCAGGATTTTTTGCTGTGAAACAGCCCGCTTTCGCCGTCAGCGTCATCTTCAACCCAGAAATTGATATTGAACTGCGCATCGTCGCTTAACTCGATACGATGCCAGTACTGCGGCGGGCTGGTGGCGAACTGACCGGCATTGATGATCACTTTCGCCTCTGGCTCCGTCGCCTGCTCATCAGCAAAACCATAGTAAGTTACCGTTCCTTCCATCACGCAAAGCTGGCCGAAAACACCGGCGGCGGTATTGTGGTGCGTCAGCAGAGCGGCAGGAACGTTCTGTTTGGTGAAGAACGGGGTGGAGCGTTTTACTTTCCAGTTAGCGGGAATACGCAGATGAGACATCATGAGCTCCTTAGTGAATACGAATAAGATGCATTTAATATGCAACTTTAAGGGGCTGACGTCAACTCGCAGGTAAAAAAAACGCTCCCGAAGGAGCGCCTTAGTTGTAGCTGGTTTTAGCGGCCGAAGAGATCGCGCTTTTTCGGCTTGAACGGCTGAGCGATAAGTACCAGTACGCCGATAACCAGATAGGCGGCAAAGATCCCAACCAGCCACTGCGGCATTTCCAGCGTCAGGAACTCCCACTGGCGCACGGAACAGTCGCCGGTAGCGACGAATACCTGAGGCAGCCATTTATCCAGCGGCAGCCAGGTTGGGAAGCGCGCGGCAAAATCACAGGTCTGGAAGGGGGAAGGGTGAAGCTGAATCATGGTGTGCTCCCACGCCAGCTGTAGCCCGCGTAAGGCGCTGTAGAGCCAGATAACTATCGCTACATAGCGCAGCGGTGATTTCGGGGCAATGGCGCCGACAATACCAGCACCCATCACGCCGAACAACGCGCTGCGTTCGTAAATACACAGTACGCACGGTTGTAGCAACATCACGTGCTGGAACCACAATGCAACCAATTCAAGAATAAACGCGGTTAGCGCCATCAGGAGCCAGGCACCGCGTCCCCTTGAGCACTGGTTTAAAAATCGCAACATAATCATTTCCCTGGAACATGCTAAATCATGGCAGTGTAAACGAAAACTGAAGCGACACCAGCAGCTAGTCTGAAAATATTACGTAAACGAATATGGAGTACCCAAACTTGCCGCTTGGGTACTCTCGTTTTTATTTAAGCAACTGTGGCGTAACCAGCCAGCCTTGATCGAGCATCCACTGAGTAGCTGGCATCAAGTTAAACTCAACGCATGCCAGACCCACCAGGGTCAGGACGATGGTATAAGGCAGCGCCATCCACACCATCCGACCATAGGAGAGACGGATCAGCGGCGCCAGAGCAGACGTCAGCAGGAACAGAAATGCCGCCTGACCGTTCGGCGTCGCGACAGATGGCAGGTTGGTACCGGTATTAATCGCCACCGCCAGCAGCTCAAACTGCTGCATGCTGATCGTACCTTGCTCCAGAGCCGCCTTCACTTCATTGATATAGACGGTGCCAACGAAGACGTTATCGGAAATCGACGACAGCAGACCGTTAAACAGATAAAACAGCGACAGCTGAGCGTGCGGCGAGGCCTGCAGGACAAAGTCAATCACCGGGGCAAACAGGTGCTGATCGATAATCACTGCCACTATGGCGAAAAAGACCGTCAGCAGTGCTGTAAATGGCAGGGCCTCGGTAAACGCTTTGCCGATAGCGTGTTCATCGGTTATCCCGGAGAAAGTGGTAGCCAGAATGATCACCGACAGGCCAATCAGACCGACTTCTGCCAGGTGAAGTGCCAGCGCCGCGATAAGCCAGACGCCGATAATGCCCTGTGCGATAAGACGCAGGCGATCCTGGCGGCTACGAGTCTGACGGCTGCGATCGTCGAAATCTTGCAGCACCTTACGCACGGTGGGCGGCAGCGCTTCGCCATAGCCAAAGATACGGAATTTCTCCAGCAGCAGGCAGGTGACCATGCCGCACGCGAATACTGGCAGCGTGACCGGAATCATGCGCAAGAAGAACTCACCAAACTGCCAGCCTGCGGCTTTGGCGATAATCAGGTTCTGCGGCTCGCCAACCATGGTCATCACGCCGCCAAGTGCAGTACCAACGCCAGCATGCATCATCAGGCTGCGTAGGAAACCGCGAAATTGTTCCAGCACATCGCGATAGTGCTGATCGATATGGCTATCATCGAGCAGGTCGTCATCGTCCGGGCGTGCAGACGCTGCTTTGTGATAAATCCCATAGAATCCGACGGCAACGCTAATCACCACCGCCACGACGGTCAAGGCATCAAGGAAGGCCGAAAGAAAGGCTGATGCAACGCAGAATGCTAGTGATAACAGCATCTTGCTGCGAATACCTAATAACAGTCGGGTGAAAATGAATAGCAGCAGCTGTTTCATGAAGTAGATACCTGCCACCATGAACATCAGCAGCAGCAGGACTTCAAGATTACTGGCAACCTCGTCCCGGATATGCCCCGGACTCGTCATACCAATAAAAACAGCTTCAATGGCCAACAGGCCGCCTGGCAGCAGCGGATAACATTTGAGAGCCATGGCCAGGGTGAAGATAAATTCGATAACCAGCAACCATCCGGCAACAAACGGATGAAGAAAAAATACTATCGGGTTAATAATCAAGAAAATGATGAGAGTGAGCTTATACCAGTCCGGGGACTGGCCAAGAAAATTGCGCCATAGGGCGCGACCATAAGAGATTTCCACAACAGGCATCCTTTCTCCGTTCTCCGTTAAAATTGAAACATGATTTTATACGTTACTATATGCAAGATTACCAGTTGCGCAAAAAGGGGCGCAACTTTCTTCGCATCGCGTTCATATGGAAGTGAAAGTGTGAAATGAAAAGTTGAAAATGAAACGGCGATCCCTTTTTAATTACTTTCAGGCGCTATCTGCTCTATAGCGGCTCTGGTATGATGAGTAGAATTTGCAACGCTGTGTAATGGAAATCTTATTATGGTCATTAAGGCGCAAAGCCCAGCGGGTTTCGCTGAAGAGTACATCATTGAAAGTATCTGGAATAACCGTTTTCCTCCCGGCACGATCCTTCCCGCCGAACGTGAACTTTCTGAACTGATTGGTGTGACCCGTACAACCCTACGTGAAGTGTTGCAGCGCCTGGCCCGCGATGGCTGGTTGACCATTCAGCATGGCAAACCTACGAAGGTGAATAATTTCTGGGAAACCTCAGGGCTTAATATTCTTGAAACCCTGGCGCGCCTTGATCACGATAGCGTGCCACAGCTGATTGATAATCTGCTGTCGGTTCGCACCAATATTTCAACTATCTTCATTCGCACCGCTTTCCGTCAACATCCGGACAAAGCGCTGGAAGTGCTGGCTCGGGCGCGCGAAATCGAAGATCATGCCGATGCCTTTGCTGAGCTGGATTACAACGTTTTCCGCGGTTTGGCTTTTGCTTCAGGCAACCCGATTTATGGTCTGATCATCAATGGGATGAAGGGGCTGTATACCCGAATTGGCCGCCACTACTTTGCTAATCCGGAAGCGCGTAGCCTGGCGCTTGGCTTCTATCACCAGTTGGCGAAAGTGTGTGAAGAGGGCCTACATGAACAGGTTTATGAAATCGTGCGTCGCTACGGGCATGACAGCGGTGAGATTTGGCACCGTATGCAGAAAAACCTGCCGGGCGACTTAGCCATGAATATGCGTTAAGCAAGACCATATGATAAAAAAACGCCCGGCGAGAAACCGGGCGTTTTGCTTTTCAGGGTTATAGTGGGTTTTGCCGCGGCGGGGTGCGTTCGAGCAATTCAACGCTACCATCGGCATTTTGTTGTTCCAGCAGAACGTCAAATCCCCACAGCCGGTGCACATGCTTGAGAACTTCACGGCGTCCCTTATCCAGCGGCACGCGGTTATGCGGCACGTAGCGCAGGGTTAAAGAGCGATCGCCGCGCAGATCGACGTTCCATACCTGGATATTCGGCTCAAGGTTGCTCAGGTTGTACTGCGCTGAAAGCTTCGCGCGAATCTCACGATAACCCTCTTCATTATGAATAGCTGAAATTTCCAGGTAGTTATTGTGATCATCATCCAGCACGGTAAAGAAGCGGAAATCACGCATGATTTTCGGCGACAAGAACTGACTGATAAAACTCTCATCCTTGAAATCGCGCATCGCAAAGTGCAGGGTTTCTAGCCAGTCTGAACCGGCAATATCCGGGAACCAATATTTGTCCTCTTCCGTCGGCGACTGACAAATACGTTTAATATCCTGGAACATCGCAAAGCCCAGAGCATACGGGTTAATCCCGCTGTACCACTGGCTATTGTAGGGCGGCTGGAACACGACATTGGTGTGGCTGTGCAGAAACTCCAGCATAAAGCGCTCCGTCACTTTTCCTTCATCATAAAGATGATTAAGGATGGTGTAGTGCCAGAACGTTGCCCAGCCTTCGTTCATGACTTGCGTCTGCTTCTGCGGATAAAAGTACTGGCTGACTTTGCGCACGATGCGCAGAATTTCACGTTGCCACGGTTCCAGCAGCGGCGCGTTTTTCTCCATGAAATAGAGCAGGTTTTCCTGTGGCTCGGAAGGATAGCGGCGCGCCGCTTCAATGGTTTTTTCCTCTTCGCGCTTCGGCAAGGTACGCCACAGCATATTCACCTGGCTTTGCAGGTACTCCTCACGGCTTTTCTGCCGTGCCTTCTCCTCCTGGAGGGAGATTTTCTGCGGGCGTTTGTAGCGGTCAACGCCATAGTTCATTAGCGCATGACAGGAGTCGAGCAGCTTTTCGACTTCATCAACGCCGTAGCGCTCTTCACATTCGGTGATGTATTTACGCGCAAAGATCAGATAGTCAATGATCGAGCTGGCATCGGTCCAACTGCGGAACAGGTAGTTGTTTTTGAAGAACGAGTTATGTCCGTAACAGGCGTGCGCCATCACCAGTGCCTGCATGGTAATGGTGTTCTCTTCCATCAAATAGGCGATGCAGGGGTTGGAGTTAATGACGATTTCATAGGCCAGACCTTGCTGACCATGTTTGTAGGCTTGCTCGGTCTCGATGAATTTTTTACCGAACGACCAGTGCGGGTAGTTAATCGGCATGCCGACGCTGGAGTAAGCATCCATCATCTGCTCGGAAGTAATGACTTCGATTTGGTGCGGATAGGTGTCAAGACGATACAACTTCGCTACCCGATCGACTTCTGCCAGATAGGTCTCCAGCAGCTCAAAAGTCCAGTCGGGTCCATCGCTTAAACGGGTTGTGTCCTTGTTCATGGAATCAATCGTAGCCATTAGCGCGCCCTCGTTGTTGATGGTTCTCTCTGTACGGAAAACCTCATAACAAGCATAGAACACGGTGCTACAAACTGCGTCCGCCAGCAATTTCTTTTCTTCGCGATTTCACAATCTTAAAGGCGTTATTCATCAATTTAATCGGAATTTTATTCTGCGGAAAAAAGAAGCGTAGCAGGAGATAGTAAAACATTGGTGTCAGGTATCACGCGGCGTCATGTGAGATAAGTCACCATAAATAAAGCGTATGTTGAATAATATTTTCATCTGAGTTATCAATTTGTAATCAGATGATTGTTCTTTAACTATTACGGAGTCGCTATGCGAATCGTCATACTGGGAAGTGGGGTGGTTGGGGTCGCGAGTGCATGGTATTTAAGCCAGGCAGGACATCAGGTGACGGTTATCGACCGCCAACCGGGTCCCGCTGAAGAGACCAGTGCTGCTAACGCCGGACAGATCTCTCCGGGCTATGCCGCACCGTGGGCGGCACCAGGCGTGCCGCTGAAGGCGATTAAATGGATGTTCCAGAAACACGCTCCTCTGGCCATCGGTCTGGATGGCACCCAGTTCCAGTTGAAATGGATGTGGCAGATGCTGCGCAACTGCGACACTCGCCACTACATGGAAAATAAAGGGCGCATGGTACGGCTGGCGGAATATAGTCGCGACTGCCTGAAAGCGCTGCGCGAAAGTACCGGAATCCAGTATGAAGGCCGTCAGGGCGGCACCCTCCAGCTTTTTCGTACCGACAAACAGTTCGAAAATGCCACCCGTGATATCGCGGTACTGCAGGATGCGGGGGTGCCTTATCAACTGCTGGAAGCGAATCGACTGCTGGAAGTTGAACCGGCACTGGCTGAAGTGAGCCACAAGCTGACCGGCGGTTTGCGCTTACCGAATGATGAAACGGGTGACTGCCAGCTCTTTACCACTCGTCTGGCGTTGATGGCTGAGCAGGCGGGCGTGACCTTCCGGTTTAATACTCCAGTTGATGCGCTGTTATATGAAGGAGAGCAAATCTCCGGTGTGAAGTGCGGAGCTGAAATCATCAAAGCCGACGCTTACGTCATGGCTATGGGTTCATATTCAACGGCGATGCTAAAAGGGCTGGTGGACATTCCGGTTTATCCGCTGAAAGGCTATTCGTTAACGATTCCAATTGCCCAGGAAGACGGCGCGCCGGTATCGACTATCCTTGATGAAACTTACAAAATCGCCATCACCCGCTTCGATAATCGTATTCGCGTCGGCGGGATGGCGGAGATTGTCGGTTTTAATAAAGAGCTGTTGCAGCCCAGGCGTGAAACGCTGGAGATGGTGGTACGCGATCTGTTCCCGCGCGGTGGACACGTTGAACAAGCGACATTCTGGACCGGGCTGCGCCCAATGACCCCAGATGGTACGCCAGTGGTCGGTCGCACAGCGTATAAAAATCTGTGGTTGAACACCGGGCACGGTACTCTGGGCTGGACGATGGCTTGCGGTTCCGGACAGTTGATTAGCGATCTGATTTCCGGGCGCACTCCGGCGATCCCGTATGATGATCTTGCCGTTGCCCGCTACGGCCGTGGTTTTATCCCGACCCGCGCTCAACATCTGCACGGTGTTCACAATTAACAAGGAGCTTTCATGTCCCGTCCAGTCAAGGCCAGCATTGATATGTCAGCCTTACGACAAAATCAGCAAATTGTTCGCCGCGCGGCGCCCGGCTCGCGCCTGTGGGCGGTTGTTAAAGCTAATGCATATGGCCACGGTCTGGCGAGGGTCTGGAATGCGCTAAGCGCGGCAGACGGTTTCGCCATGTTAAATCTGGAAGAGGCGATCCTGCTGCGTGAACTGGGCTGGAAAGGGCCGATACTGATGCTGGAGGGTTTCTTCCATGCTGATGAACTGGCGCTGTTTGATAAATACCGCCTGACTACCAGCGTGCACAGTAACTGGCAAATAAAAGCGCTACAGCAAGCAAAACTCCACGCGCCGCTTGATATTTACATCAAGGTTAATAGCGGGATGAATCGGCTGGGCTTTATGCCGGACCGTCTGCAAATCGTCTGGCAGCAGCTACGGGGGCTCAAAAACGTCAGTGAAATGACGCTAATGTCGCACTTTGCCGAAGCGGAAAATCCGCACG
Organism: Klebsiella sp. RHBSTW-00484; assembly: GCF_013705725.1. Classification (NCBI taxonomy): domain Bacteria; kingdom Pseudomonadati; phylum Pseudomonadota; class Gammaproteobacteria; order Enterobacterales; family Enterobacteriaceae; genus Klebsiella; species Klebsiella sp. RHBSTW-00484. The sequence goes on from NZ_CP055481.1 coordinate 2,485,991, forward strand.
GAATTGTGGAGCCGATGCGGCGCATTGAGCAGGCTGCCGAAGGGCTGGATTGCCCGCGATCGCTGGCTAACTCAGCGGCAACCCTGTGGCATCCGGAGTCGCATTTTAACTGGGTCAGACCGGGGATTGTACTCTATGGCGCTTCGCCTTCCGGTCTGTGGCAGGATGTGGCTAATACCGGGCTGAAGCCAGTGATGACGTTAAGCAGCGAGATTATCGGCGTGCAGAATCTGAAACCCGGTGAAGCGGTGGGATATGGCGGCATTTACAGGACCACGCAGGAGCAGCGAATTGGCATCGTGGCCTGCGGATATGCCGATGGTTATCCCCGCTTAGCGCCGAGCGGTACGCCAGTGCTGGTTGACGGCATACGCACGACAACGGTAGGGCGAATATCGATGGATATGCTGGCGGTGGATTTAACCCCTTGCCCGCAGGCGGGGATTGGCACACCGGTCGAACTGTGGGGTAAAGAGATTAAAATTGACGATGTCGCTGCGACCAGCGGCACCGTCGGTTATGAACTCATGTGCGCTCTTGCGCCGCGAGTGCCAGTTGTGACGCTGTAACTTAATGTGAGGCGGATCACTCCGCCTCATCTTCCGCCATCCGAACGCCGACTCTCAGGACGTGATCTTCCTCTTTTTCCGCCACCGTCCACACCATCCCGGCAAACTCCACCTGATCGCCGACAACCGGTGCTGCGCCTAATAGATGCTGGACAACGTCGCCTAGCGACTGCTGCTGGTCGCGGAACTCTTCGCCGCCGTCAATGCCGTAAATCTGCGCCACATCGGCGAACTTCGCGTTGGCATCAAGAATGAAATCACCGAAGAAACGCTGATCGAGCGCCACCGGCGGCGACTGGCTAAACATTTTACCCAGTGCGGGCAGATCGCGCTCGCGACCGATTACGCAGAGAATGTCGCCTTCCAGCAGGCGCGTGCTGCCGGTGGGGTGCAGCAGAACGTTGTCGCGAAACAATGCCGCAATGCGCGTTTCTGGTGGCATATGCAGATCGCGCAAGGCCGCACCAATGCACCACTTCTCCGCGCTGAGCTGATAGACGAACTGTTCCCACGGATTCTCCGGGTGAATATCCAGCCCGACGCGGGAGATAGGCGAACCAATCGGCGGCACCACCACTTTGGCCTTTTTCGCCGCCCACGATAGCGATGTTCCCTGCAGCAGCAGCGATACCAACACCACGAAGAAGGCCACGTTGAAGAACAAGCGCGCGTTCTCCAGTCCTGCCATCATCGGGAAGACGGCGAGAATAATTGGCACCGCGCCGCGCAGGCCGACCCAGCTGATGAAAATGCGCTCGCGCAGATTAAAACCGCGAAATGGCAGCAGACCGGCAAACACCGACAGCGGTCGGGCGATAAAAATCATCCACATCGACAGGATCAGAGCCGGGATGGCAATGGGCCAGAGGTCGGACGGCGTCACCAACAGACCGAGCACCAGGAACATGGCGATTTGCGCCAGCCACGCCAGGCCATCAAAGTTTTGCAGAATGCCGTGGCGGTTACGAATCGGTCGGTTGCCCAGCAGGAAGCCGCACAGATACACTGCGAGGATGCCGCTGCCGTCCAGCGAGGTGGTCGCGGCAAAAATCATGATCCCGCCGCTCAGCGCCAGCAGAGGGTAAAGACCGGTAGGCAGCACAATGCGGTTGATCATCTGTAGCAGCAGATAGCCGCCGCCGAGACCAATGGCAATGCCCAGTCCGAACTGCTGCACGATATGCACCACGAATATCCAGCTCAGGCCGGTTTCGTGCTGCTGAATCATTTCGATAAGAGTAATGGTCAGGAACACCGCCATCGGATCGTTGCTGCCGGACTCTATCTCCAGCGTGGAGCCGACGCGTTCGTTCAGGCCTTTGCCACCAAGCAGCGAGAATACCGCCGCCGCATCGGTCGAGCCGACGATTGCGCCGATCAGCATTCCCTCAATCAGATTGAGGTTGAATAGCCAGGCTGCCATCAGACCGGTCAGGGCGGAGGTTATCAATACCCCAACCGTGGCGAGCGAAAGCGCGGGCCACAGCGCGACGCGAAAGGAGCTGGCCTGGGTGCGCATCCCGCCATCCAGCAGAATCACCGCTAGCGCCAGGTTGCTCACCATATAGGCGAAAGGGTAGTTGTCAAACGGAATGCCGCCGATACCGTCAACGCCTGCCAGCATCCCAATAGCTAAGAAGATAACCAGAATGGGGATGCCGAGGCGTGAGGAAAACGAACTTAATAAGATGCTACAGGTTACTAAAACAGAACCCAGAATAAACAGACTAATGACCGCAGCGGCGTCCAATGTTGACGTACTCCTTACTGGCGTGAAGATTAATTAAAAACTACACCATTTTAACAATCTGACGCTTATCAGGATATGCGTTAGAGGAATTTTTATTCTGCCAGCACCGGATGCCCGCTAATGGTCAACGTGGTGATGGACGCGTTGTTCACCAGCAGCGCCCGCGTACCGAGCGGTAGGGTGACGGTACGCTGCTCATGGCCGAAATCCAGGCCGCTGATGACAGGGATGTTAAGCTGCGCGCGAAGGTAGTCGTATACCATCGGCAGGTCATATCCGGCGTCGTAGTCATTGATATTGGCTCCGGTAAAGCTGCCGAGAATAATCGCCCGCTGACGTGCCAGAATACCGCTGTTGAGTAACTGCAACAGCATTCTTTCGACGCGGAACGGATGCTCATTAATATCCTCCAGGACCAGAATGCCGTCGCTAATTTGCGGTAGCCACGGCGTACCGATAAGCGAAGTCAGCATCGCCAGATTACCGCCCCACAGAGTGCCGTCGGCGCGACAGCTCGGCCCGTCTCCGTGCCATTCGAGAGTAAACGCCGGATTACGCAACGCCTGCCAGAAATGATGATCGGTAAATTCATTAAGCGTTTCAGCGCCAAAGTTTCCGGCCAGCATCGGGCCGCTAAAAGTGATTATGCTACCCTTTGCCAGCAGGCCCATTTGAATGGCGGTGAAATCGCTATGGCCGCAAATAAGTAGAGGATCCTGCTGCTGGCGGGCGACCAGCGCCGACCAGTCAATGTGTGGCAGCAGGCGAGTCGCACCGTAGCCGCCGCGTACCGCCAGTACAATGCGGTTTTTGCCGTCGAGAGAGGCGAGCTGGTTGATATCGGCAAGGCGTTCACTCTCAGTTCCGGCGAAACGCAGCGCCCGGCGAGGGATAACCTCTTCGTGCGTGACCTGATGTCCGGCCTCCTGCAGACGTTGAACGCCGCGGTTCGCCGCCTCCTGGTTGATGCAATAACCTGAGGGGGCGATGAGATAAAACTGAGACATGACAATTCCTTGCTAAGAATGAAAGGGTTATCATGCCGCCTGGAGCGTTTATTGTCATCTTCAGGCGGCAAACTTCAGCCAATAAGGATAGATGTGTGAAATTGAGATGGTGTGTTTTTTTAGTGGTCTTGTTGGCCGGTTGTAGCTCGAAACATGATTATCGTAATCCGCCGTGGAACGCGGAAGTCCCGGTTAAGCGGGCGATGCAGTGGATGCCAATCAGTGAAAAAGCCGGTGCGGCGTGGGGCGTTGACCCGCAGCTGATTACCGCAATCATCGCCATTGAGTCCGGTGGCAACCCGACGGTGGTCAGCAAATCGGGCGCGGTTGGCCTGATGCAACTTAAACCTTCGACATCCGGTCGCGACGTCTACCGGCGCATGGGCTGGAGCGGCGATCCTTCGGTGAGCGAGCTGAAAAATCCTGAACGCAATATTTCCATGGGCGCCGCCTATCTGAGCATCCTTGAAAACGGTCCGCTGGCGGGGATTAAAGACCCGCAGGTGATGCGCTATGCGGTGGTGGTCTCTTATGCCAACGGCGCGGGCGCACTGCTGCGCACGTTCTCGTCTAATCGCCAGGATGCGATTGATGACATTAACGATATGGATGCCGATGATTTTTTTGAGCACGTAGCGAAGAAACATCCGGCCCCGCAGGCCCCGCGCTATATCTGGAAGCTACAGAAAGCGCTGGACGCGATGTAAGATATCCTTTCACCCCGCAGGCATCGCGTCCTGTGGGGTAAACGCTTCAGGCAACCCTAATCCTCTGTGCGAAGCGAAGTGATATCGCTTATCGGCCCAATCAACTCTTTATATTCCCGGTAGTGCTCAGGAAGGGAGTCCACGCCGTTTACCGCAACATAGAGCATAGCCGTGGCGTCATCCATTTCATCCCCATTGCCCGCGAGTTTTGCTCGTAAAGCATCAATGCAGGCATGGGCGGCATTATGAGAGATACCGTTGAAATCCAGACGGTTTTGCTCCCATATGGTGCTTATCCATAATGGCAACCACAGCGAACATCCTATAATCATCAACAGCCAACAGAACAGATTGTCAGCGATATTGTGATAGATAAGTATCTTACAGGCTAATATTGCTCCCAGAGCAATCGAAGGAATGCCGATCATCAGCACATTACACCAGCGGCGTGGCGAGCTTAAGGCCAAACCCGCGCTGTCTATTTGTTTTTGCCAGAGGTTAATTCTGGCAATATAGAGGTTGGTGGGCAGATCTTCGTGACACGGTTTTCGTACCTCAAAATGGTCAAATAGTATTCTTTCAATGGCGTTCATTTCGCAGGAGGCATAGCGGCCATTGGCTAAAACCAGCGCGGCCTCCGGGCTCCACAGATATTTTTTATTTAATAAGCTAAACATTGCCAGCTGAATCACCCTTGTCCCTTCACCATCAATCCAGGCCAATAACCACGGGTCGATATCTTCAACGCTTTTATGACCTTTAGCCGCAGGCCGCGTCAGGACGATAATTATCCCTATAAGAAAATAAATGACCGGAATGATGACGGCGAAACAGCCGAGAAACGCCAGAGGGTGCATATGCATAATAAAATTCCACACGATGCTTTCCTCTGACTTAGTCAAGTCGTTGAATCGAAAATGGATAATTTACCGGCCTGATGATTTCCTGGTATTCGCGATATCTCTCGGGGAGCAGGTTGGTTTTGCCGATGGCGACGCAATAGTCGGCTGTTTCATCCGTTATCTGTTCCTTATCGGCGATAAGGGTATCCTTTAACTTATCTACATAACTACGAAGAATATTAATTGAGATACCCTCCCGGTCCATACGGGTTGCATTTATGGTGATGAATAACAGCAACAACCACCACAGGCCGGAAACCACAAACATAACAAGCCAGCTGAATACGCTGGAATTAAGCAGAGCGTCATTATCGAACAACGTTTTCCAGCCTAATATGGCGATTAAAAAAATCGAAGGGACGGCAACCAATATCATGTTCCACGTTTGTTGCGTGGTGCCTAGCATCAGACCTGCGCAACGGGTATCTGCAGACCAGTGATTTTTCTCGGCGACGTAGAGGGTTATGGGTAAATCCTTGTCGCTGGGTTTTGGCGTAGAAAAATGATCAAAGAGTATTTTTTCTACGCAGGTCATTTTGCACTCAGCGAACTGCTGGTTTGCACATAGCTCGATACCCTGGGCGGAGTGAATGATAGTGACGTAGTTTTTTCTTAATAGTCGAAACATAGCCAACTGAATAATACTGGTGGCTTTATTATGCAGCCAGGCTAAAAAAGAAGGGGGTATGGAATAGGGGGGCGGTACCGGAGTGCCTTTCTCAGAAGGGCGAGTCAGCGAGATAATAATAATGACCAGAATATATATCACCGTGGTGGATAAAACATGATAGCCCATAAAGGATAATGGGTGTAAATCGGAGATAAAGCTGACGACTTCTTTCACTGTTTATTCCTTGTGCCAGTCATGACATGATTTTTTCGGGAGATCCTTCCCGGTATCCAGAATGGTATGGTGCTCAAGATACCCGTAAAAATATAACAGCGAAAATACTCTGAAGAAAGATGCGCGACGGGAGCCCGCCGCGCGAAGGTTTATTGTGCGGCTTTTTTATCCTCTGGCGTAGCCGGTTCATTCGCTGTGGACTGAGTCGTACTGTTTGCCGCCTGACCGACGTCGTCATTTGCCGCTGGGCGCGTAGTGGGAACGGAGTCACACGGCTTCTCTTTCGGGCACAGCAGATCCAGCATTTTCAGGGTTACGCCGTTGGTCCAGCCAAAGCCGTCCTGTAACGGATATTCGCCACCGCCGCCGCCGGTTCCCGTCGAGCTGACATCATACTTTTCAACCAGCTTCTGCTTGCTGTCGTAGGTGTGCTGAACATTGCTCAGGAAACGCCAGCTCACCTCCATCGCTATTTTCTCCTGACCATATTTTTGCAGGCCCTCGGCGGCGACCCACTGAAGCGGTGCCCAGCCGTTCGGCGCATCCCACTGCTGGCCGCTGTTCACCGTGGTGGTCGTTATGCCGCCAGGTTTGAGCAAACGGGCCTCGGTAGCAGCGGCGACTTTCGCCGCGCGTTCGCTGGAGGCGGCGTTGACGTACAGCGGGAACAGCGCCGCTGCGGTCAGCTGATTGCGTACCTTATGGCTTTTCAGATCGTAATCAGCGTACCAGCCCTCTTTATCATTCCACAGGTATTGTTCCAGCGCTTTCTGCCGGGCGTTGGCTAAGGCGTCAAACTGCGCGGCTTTTGCGTTGTCTCCCGCCGCTTTACTGGCACGGGCGATGGTTTTTTCCATATGGAACATCAATGAGTTCAAATCGACCGGAACGATGCTCGTGGTGCGGATGGTGCCAAGCTGCTGAGGATTATCCATCCAGCGGGAGCTGAAATCCCAGCCGGAAGCTGCGGCAGAACGCAGATCGCGATAGATCTCAGTCGCCGGACGGTTAGGGTTATTTTTGGCGGTAGTGACATCATCCAGCCAGGATTCCGGGCGCGGGGTGTCGTTATCATCCCAGTAGCGGTTTAGCAGCGCGCCATCAGCCATGCGCACCACGCGCTTGTGCGCGCCGCCTGGCTCAAGCGCCTGCGCGCCATCCATCCAGTACTGGTACTCTTTCTCTATTTGGGGCAGCCATTTTTTGAGCGCCTCATCACCATCATGAGTCGCCAGCAGTTCAACCATAAACGAGAAGAACGGCGGCTGCGAGCGGCTCAGATAGTAGGTTCGGTTGCCGTTGGGGATATGGCCCCAGGCGTCGATTTCAGCGGCGAAGTTGGTGACCATATCTTCGATTTTATCCCAGTGCCCGCTCTCCGCCAGGCCAAGCATGGTGAAATAGCTGTCCCAGTAGTAGACCTCGCGAAAGCGTCCGCCGGGAACGACATAAGGTTTTGGCAGCGGCAGCAGCGAATCCCATTTTTCCACTTCCACGGTACTGCGGGTGAGCACCGGCCACAGCCCGTCAATATGCTGGCGTAACGTCTGCCCCTTTGGCGGCACGTACTGGTCGCTCTCTCCTGGCAGGGTAAAGTTGAGCTCGACGAAGTGGCGCAAATCGAAGCTGGTCTGATTCTTCTGCATGCGGTAATCCGCAAGGATCATCAACGGGTCGCTGTTAGGGACGGCATCGGCGAAGGTTTTCTGGTCGGAGAAGAGTTTAGCGCTTTGCACATCGTTAAACAGCGGGCCAAGCAGAATGTCCGGTGATTGCGGGGTTGGGCGAGGCTCTTCAGCCTGTACCGTCAACGTCGCCAGGGCGAAGAGCGCGCCGCCGAGTGCCAGACGTAGAACATAAGGCAGGGTTGCGGGGCGATGGGAAACAGAACACTTCATTGATGGTTCTCCTTATCATGTAGACTTTGCGCCACTGCATTCGGTTATCAGAAAACCTTAGACGAATATCCGCCGCTGTGCGTGTCGGAGGTAACATTTTGCGCCAAAACAGACTATTTACCGCAGACCTGCCATCAATGATGGAAACATTATTTTGGTGAATATGGAAAATTGATAAAAAACGTAATTCACTAGTAAGAAAAATAAATAGACAAGCACTATGGCATTCTTATATGGGATTTTTATACCCTCAGCCCTTTTACTCAAAAATAAGCTGCCACGGAGTAAAACATGTGATCTGACAAACAAAAATCCGCGCATTAATACCGTTGACACCTGACAGGATCACATAAATAAAAAAACATAAATAATTTATAAAAAAACATAATGGCATCAGTACTCCGGATAAGTGAAAAATGCAGACATTACAGAAACCGGTTTCATCTTTTGCATAAAGGAGTGGTGTATGTCTGCTGGCGACAAAATTTCAGTCAGAGAAAAAGTAGGTTATAGCCTGGGGGATGCGGCAAGTCATATCGTGTTTGACTCATCCGTGGCCATCCTGGCCTACTTTTATACCGATATTTATGGTCTACCGCCCGCCGTGATGGGGACGATGTTTTTGCTGGTCCGTCTGCTGGATGCGATTACCGATCCGATTATGGGGGCCATTGCGGATGCCACCTCAACCCGCTGGGGGCGTTTCCGTCCGTGGCTGCTGGCTATTTGTGTCCCATTTGCGGTGAGCTGCGTACTGGTTTACTCCATTCCATCTTTCTCCGATTCAGGCAAAGTGGTTTATGCGGTAGCGGCATATATATTTATGACGTTGATGTATACGGCCATTAATATTCCTTACTGCTCGCTGGGCGCTGCGTTGACTTCCGATCCGCGTGAAAGCCTCTCCCTGCAATCCTGGCGTTTTGCCATCACCCCGATTGGTGGTGCGCTGGGTACAGCATTCATCCTGCCGCTGGCTGACTTTCTTTATCCGGGCGACCGTGCTACCGGGATTCAGGTCTCCATGGCGTTATTCGGCGTTATCGGTTGTCTGATGTTTATTGTCTGTTTCGCAACCACCAAAGAACGCGTTCAGCCGATTAAAGAAGAGAATCTGAATATTGCTCGTGATGTCAAAATTCTCTTCCGTAACGATCAGTGGCGTATTCTTTCGGTCTACAACTTTATGATGCTGGTTGCCGTGGTGATTCGCGGTGGTGCGGTAGTGTATTACGTCAATAGCGTGCTGAATAAAGGCGCTGATGTGATAACGATATTTATGCTCGGCGGGATGTTTGCCTCAATGCTGGGTTCGGTGCTGGCAAAACCATTCGGTACACGTTATTGCAAAATTAAATTCTCCTTCTGGATTAATCTGGTTACTGCGGCGCTGGGCGTAGTGTGCTTTATGGTGCCGGTACAATATTGGATTCTGGTGCTTGGTGTACATATTCTGATTTCCATTATTCAGGGCGGTAACGGTGCGTTGCAGTGGTCCATGATCACCGATGTCAATAACTATGGCGAATGGAAAACCCAGCGCCGTATTACCGGGATGAACGTCGCGGCCAATATTTTTGTTATCAAACTGGGCGTGGCCGTAGGTGGTGCAATCCTCGGCTGGGTGCTGGCTTACTACCATTATGCCGCTAATACCGCAGTGCAGTCGGCTTCAGCCGTGCAGGGCGTGATGCTGTTGTTTACCCTTGTTCCCTCCGTGTTTTATGTTCTTACCGCAGTATCCATTCGGTTCTATGGCTTAACCGAAAATAAAATGAATGGCATTGTTGATGATTTGAAAAACGGAACTTTCGCAGAATCTTGATAATACAAAAGCAGGTTTAGGGGTTATATAGATTATTTTCTACATAGCCCCAGCTATGCCCAGGATGAAAGAAATATACCCTGAATAATTCAAGTTGCTTAAAGGCGGCAAGGGAGCGAGTCCCCGGGAGCATAGATAACGATGTGACCGGGGTGAGCGAGCGCAGCCAACACATAAGCAGCTTGGAGTATGACGGATATAAACAATAACGAAATTAGGGATGGTAATAATGAAAGTGAAATATCTAGCTCTGGTTATTAGTGCCGTATTTTCCACTGGTGTGATGGCAGCAAAAACGAATAACTCTACGGATATTGAAAAACGGTTTGCGCAACTGGAACAGCGCTTAATTAACGCTGAACAACGCGCCGCCGATGCAGAAGCCCAGATCCAGACGCTAACGCAGCAGCAGGCCGTCGCGGCGAAAAATACGCCGACCGTGAAAGTAGAATCAGCGGAGCCTGTCGCGCCGGGTGCTGAGCCGACCAAACTGACGCTATCCGGCTATGGCGACATTAAGTTTTATGGCGATGTGGAATTCAACATGGACGGCGCCAGCAGCAGCGGTAGCCTGACCTCGGTAAGAACCTCCGCCAATAAAGACTGGGCTCCGGGGAATAACGAACGCTGGGATATTAACGGTCGCCTGTTGTTGGGTTTTGACGGAATGCGCAAAATGGATAATGGCAATTTTGCCGGTTTTTCCGTCCAGCCGCTGGCCGATCTGACCGGCAAAATGAATCTTGATGATGCGGTCTTCTTCTTTGGTCAGGAGAATGACTGGAAGGTGAAAGTCGGGCGCTTTGAAGCTTACGACATGTTCCCGCTGAATCAGGATACCTTTGTTGAATACTCTGGCAACACCGCCAACGATCTCTACAGCGACGGTTACGGCTATATCTACATGATGAAAGAAGGGCGCGGCCGTAGCAGCAGCGGCGGCAACTTCCTGATGAGCAAAACCGTCGATAACTGGTATTTCGAGCTCAATACCCTGTTGGAAAATGGCAGCACGCTGTTCCAGGATGAGCAGTATCACGGTACCGATCTGGAAAATGAGAAAAACGTTGCCTATCTGCGCCCGGTGATTGCGTGGAATAGCGGGCGCTTCTCCACGGCCATCGCAATGGAAAGCAACGTGGTTAACAATGCCTACGGGTATCACAATGCTAAAGGCCAATGGGTCGACCAGTCCAGCCGTACCGGTTATGGCTACACGATGACATGGAACGGACAAAAAACCGATCCGGAAGATGGCGTAGTGACTAACCTCAACGTGGCTTATATGGACGCTGAGGATGAAACTGACTTCACCGCTGGCGTGAACTCACTGTGGCATGGTTTTGAGCTTGGTTATATTTACGCGCACAACAAAATTGAAAACTTTAACACCGCCAATTTTGCCGCTAACTGCGATGATAACTGCTGGATCTCCGATCCGGGCGACTATGACATCCACACCATTCATGCTTCGTACCTGTTCCCGAACGTCATGGATATGAAGAACTTCAACGTTTATCTGGGTGCCTACGCGTCATGGATTGAGTCCAATCCGACCCACGGTAACGGTAATGAAGACTCCCGTTACGGCGGCCGTCTCCGCTTCAAATATTTCTTCTGATTAAAGCAGAGCCCGCATTTTTGCGGGCTCTGCTCATCATGCCATTTAGCCTCCCACGGAGGCGCGAGTTAACAGGACGACACCATGTTTGACAGTAAAGCGGGAACCCCGCTGGAAGGGTTTGCTGAATTTGCTACCGCCGCCGCCGCCGAAGGCGCGGTGTTGCTGAGAAACGATCGCGGCATGTTGCCGCTTAGCGTTCAGCAGCCCGTGTCAGTGTTTGGCCGCACGCAGATTAACTACTATCGCAGCGGCACCGGTTCGGGCGGGGCGGTCAACGTGGTGAGTCATACCACCTTATTACAGGCTTTACGGGCGCGAAGCAGTGGAACGCTCAATGAGTCACTGGCTGCGCTTTATGAGCAGTGGGTCAATGATCACCCGTTTGATAACGGTGGCGGTGCATGGGCGGCTGAGCCCTGGTTTCAGCAGGAAATGCCGCTGAGCGATGAGCAGATTCGCCAGGCGCGAGCCGTTTCAGCGCAGGCGGTGATTGTGCTGGGACGTACCGCAGGTGAAGATCAGGACAATGCTGATGTCGAAGGGGGCTATCGGCTAACCGCTGATGAGATGCACTTGCTGCACCAGGTGTGCCGTGAGTTTGATGAAGTCGTCGTGGTGCTGAATACCGCCGGACTGATTGATTTGTCGTGGGCTGACGATCCCCTGTTGCGTAAGCGCATACGCGCGTTACTGTACGTCTGGCACGGCGGCTCCGATGGCGCGCAGGCGGCAGCCTCGCTACTGTATGGCGATGTGACGCCTTCCGGCAAGCTGGTCGGCAGCATCGTTATGTCGCTGGATGACCATCCGGCATCACCCTGCTGGGGAGCACAAGCGCAAAATCTCTATCAGGAAGATATTTACGTCGGCTATCGTTATTTCGAAACTTTTTGCCCGCAACGCCTGCAGTTTCCTTTTGGTTTCGGCCTCTCTTATACCCGTTTTACCCTGCAATCAGCGCGGGCAGAAGCTTTCGGCGACCATATTCAGGCGTCGGTGACGGTCACCAATAGCGGCGATGCTTTCTCGGGGAAAGAGGTGGTACAGATTTATCTTCAGGCACCGCAGGGCGCACTGGGGAAACCTGCGCGCGTGCTGGTGGCCTTCGCCAAAACGCGTCTGTTACAGCCGGGAGAAAGCGAAACCTTAACCCTGCGTATCCCACTGGAGCGCTTTGCCTCGTTGGACGACAGCGGAGCCACCGGACATCCCCATAGTTATGTGATGGAGCCGGGGCTTTACCGCCTGCTGATGGGCAATAGCGTTCGCGATTTGCAATTGCTGACGGTTGATGGAGAAGCCGGGTACACGCAGAAGACGCTGCGGGTCCTCTCTCGCCATCAGCAGGTACTGGCGCCGACGGTGCCGTTTGTACGCATTAAGCCGGTTGCCGATGGCGATGATGGCAGCTATCAGATTGATTGGGAGGATGTTCCGCGTCGGGAGATTAATCTGCGTGCGCGCATCGAAGAGCGTCTTCCACAGACCATCACGCTCACCGGTAATCAGGGACTGACTCTTAGCGACGTCGCCGAAGGACGCGCCACGATGAACGCGTTTATTGCCCAGCTGTCGGTTGAAGAGCTGGCCTGCCTGGTGCGTGGGGAAGGGATGTGCAGCCATAAAGTGACTCCCGGCGTCGCATCGGCCTTTGGCGGGGTAGCCGACAGCCTGTTGGAAAAAGGCATCCCGCTGGCATCGACCGCCGACGGCCCTTCAGGTATTCGCATGGATAACGGTGCGAAGGCGACCCTGCTCCCCAGCGGCACGCTGCTGGCTTCCAGTTGGGACCCGATTCTCGTCGAGCGGCTTTACGTCATGGAGGGCAAAGAGCTGTTGCGCAACGGCATCGACCTGCTGCTGGGGCCGGGGATGAATATCCAGCGCCACCCGCTTAATGGCCGCAACTTTGAATATTTCTCCGAAGATCCCTTGCTGACCGGGATGATGGCGGCGGCGGTGGTTCGCGGCATTCGCAGCGGCGGCGGAATTGCGACGCTTAAGCACTTTGCCTGCAATAACCAGGAGTTTGCCAGGGCCAAAGCGGACTCGGTGGTGTCGGAGCGCGCGCTGCGTGAAATCTACCTCAAAGGGTTTGAATACGCGGTGAAATTCGGCGGCGCCAGCGCAGTGATGACCGCCTATAACCCGGTCAATGGCTATCACGCTGCCTCTAATTACGATCTGACCACCACCGTGTTGCGCGAGGAGTGGGGCTTTCGCGGGATCGTGATGACCGACTGGTGGGCAACGATGAACGACCCGGTCAGCGGCGGCGCGGCGAGCACCCATAACACTGCGGCGATGATCCGCGCACAGAACGATCTTTATATGGTGGTGAATAATAACGGCGCGGAGGTTAATGCGGGCGGGGATAATACTCTGGCGGCGCTGGCAAAAGGCCAATTAACCCTGGGCGAGCTTCAGCGCTGTGCGATCAATATTCTCGACTTTATAATGCAGACCCAGGTCTTCAAACGCGGGGATAAACCGCGGGCGGAACTTATTCGCCTGGCGGCTGAGCCTGAACGTGCAGGAACCTGTCAGGGAGCGATTAAAATCGCTGAGCAGTCGCGGCTGCGCTATGACGAAGATCTGGTGTTGAGCGTTGAACAGACGGCGATTTATGACGTACTGGTGAGCGTGTACGCTAACGGCGCGGCGCTGGCGCAAACCGCCTGCAATCTGCTGCTTAATGACCAGTTTGTGGCGACGATCCAGACCAACGGCACCCTCGGGCGAGAAATCGTGCAGAAGCTGTGTCGGATTGAGTTGCAGCCAGGGAAATATCGCGTCGGCTTTGATTTTATCAAACCGGGTCTGGTGGTGGACTGGCTGGAGCTGAGACACGTAAATGATTAACCATGATTGATGATTCTGCCGGGCGGCGGCTGGCACCTTGCCCGGCCTACATTATTATGTGATATCGGTAAAACGTTTATGGTGTAATTGCCGTACTACCCGTATCAGGAGCCGCCAGTGAACCGACGTCATTTTTTATTCTTTAGCGCCGCCGCGCTGCTTGCGGCGAGCCGCGCGCGGGCTATGGAAGCGCAGACAACGCTGCGCCTGTGGCCGGGCGAACCTCCCGGCGGTGGCGGTCCTGACGGACCCAGCCGCTTATCCGAACGTGGCGCGCTAAGCCATATCGCTCAGCCTGAATTGACGGTATGGCGTCCTGCCGTGCCGCTCGGTCACGGCGTGTTAATTGCCGCAGGCGGTGGATATCGGCGCATTGAAATGGCGAAAGAGGCCTGGCCCGCTGCGCGCTGGCTAACCGCGCGCGGCTATACGGCCTATGTGCTGACCTACCGCCTTCCCGGTGAAGGATGGAAAGCGGGCGGCCTCGCACCATTGCAGGATGCCCAGCGAGCGCTGCGCCTGATTCGCCAGCGCGAGGGAAAAGTCAGTTTGTTGGGCTTTTCCGCTGGCGGGCATCTGCTGGGCATGGCGGCCTGTCGGCCCGATTTTGCCGCTTACTCGCCAGTCGACGCCGTGGATGACATATCACCCTGGGTCGACGGCGCGGCGCTGATTTACCCGATTATTTCCCTCGAACCGCCGTATACCCATACCGCTACGCATCGAATTCTCGCCGGACCTCATGCCAGCGAAGAGGTCGATCGCGCATGGTCGGTACAAACTTACGTTAACGCGCAGACGCCGCCCTGTTTTCTCGCTCAGGCGGAGGACGATAAGGTCTCTGACCCACATAATACGCTGATCATGGCCGCCGCCTGTCGTGAACATCAGGTTGCCGTCAGCATGTACCGCTACGCCCGCGGTGGTCACGGTTTTGCCATGGGGCGCCCCGGCACGCCTACCGTCGAGTGGCCCGCACATTACGCGCAGTGGTTAGCAAAGCGGTAGCATCGCGCGAATCAACTTGCGCCATATTGGTGCGTTTTTGGCGATAAATAAGCAAAGTGTCTGGTTGTTTTTTATGCAATGAAACGGTGCAGCTTGACGGCGCATGGTGAAGCCATCGCGCTGTGTGACCTGGCATAATTAATGCTTATCTCTTCCCGGGAATACCCCAAAGTGAGTACAACCGGAGGAGACGGCCATGATAAAAATAACGCTTCCTGACGGGCATTATTATGATGAGATGCTTACCGCGCAGGGAGAGCAGCGTCAGCACTATAACGCCTGGTGGCAATGGTTTCGCAGCACCGATCAATTCTCTATCCGGCAGAAAAAAGAGCAGGCGGAACTGCTCTTTCACCGTATCGGCATCACTTTTAATGTCTACGGCGAAGATGAAGGGACCGAGCGCCTGATCCCCTTTGATAGCGTGCCGCGCATCATTCCTGCTGGAGAGTGGCAGCGACTTGATCGTGGCATTCGCCAGCGGGTAAAAGCGCTCAACGCTTTCCTTTACGATATCTACCACGAGCAAAATATCCTCCGCGCGGGGCTGATTCCGGCACAGCAGGTGCTGGCGAACGAACAGTATCAGCCCTGCATGCAGGGGATCAATTTACCCAACAATACCTACGCCCATATCACCGGGGTGGATATGGTGCGTAATAACGACGGCCAGTATTACGTGCTGGAGGACAATCTGCGCACGCCTTCCGGCGTCTCGTATATGCTCGAAAACCGCAAAATGATGATGCGATTGTATCCCGAAATGTTCGAACAGCACCATATTGCGCCGGTCGAACGCTATCCCAGCTACCTGCTGCAAACGCTGCGCGAAAGCTCGCCGGTGGACGACCCGTGCGTGGTGGTGATGACGCCGGGGCGGTTTAATAGCGCCTATTTTGAGCACAGCTTTCTGGCCCAGCAGATGGGGGTTGAGCTGGTAGAGAGCGCCGATCTGTTTATTAAAACCGGGGCGGTGTATATGCGCACCACCGAAGGGCCGCGACGCGTCGATGTGATTTACCGCCGTATTGATGATGACTATCTTGACCCGCTGGCCTTCCGCGCCGACTCCATGCTAGGCGTGCCTGGGCTTCTGTCGGTGTATCGCGCCGGAGGCGTGGTGCTGGCGAATGCTATCGGTACCGGCGTCGCCGACGATAAATCGATCTATCCCTACGTGCCGGAGATGATTCGCTTCTATCTGGGCGAGCAACCGATCCTGAGCAACATTCCTACCTGGCAATGCCGTAAAGCAGAAGACCTCAGCTACGTGCTGAGCAACCTTGAGCTGATGGTGGTTAAAGAGGTTCACGGCGCAGGCGGCTACGGCATGCTGGTTGGCCCGCGCTCAACCAAAGAGGAGCGTGAAGCGTTTCGCCAGCGTCTGCTGGCGAACCCGGCGAATTATATCGCTCAGGACACCCTGGCGCTGTCGACTTGCCCGACCTTTATCGACGAGGGGCTGGCACCGCGCCATATCGATTTGCGGCCCTATGTGCTTTCGGGGCAAGAGATCCGCCTGGTGCCCGGCGGGCTCACGCGGGTGGCGCTAACCGAAGGCTCGTTGGTGGTGAACTCGTCCCAGGGCGGTGGCACCAAGGATACCTGGGTGATGGAGGATGATGAATCATGTTAAGCCGCACAGCGAGTGAACTCTTCTGGATGGCGCGCTACCTCGAGCGCGCAGAAAGCTATGCCCGGGTGCTGGATGTCACCTGGAAGCTGTCGATGATCCCGCGCCACAGCCAGCAGTCGCGGGATTTAGCCTTACCGCTAAATTTGTCACTGACCCATGAGCTGTTTCAGGCGCGCCACGCGCGTTTCACCATGAGCAACCTGCTCAATTTTTTCGCTCTCGATGGCAACAACCCGTACAGCATTTTTAGCTGTGTCGAGATGGCGTGGAACAACGCCCACGCGGTGCGCGGTAGCCTGTCGGCGGAAGTGTGGGAGAGCATCAACGCCACGCGAATCGAGCTGCGCAAACTGCGCCAGCGGGGAATCAGCGAGCTGGGCAACGACGCTTTTTTCGAATGGGTGAAAGAGCGGGTGCATCTGTTTCGCGGCGCGATACTTGGCACGCTGCTGCGCAACGATGCGCTCAGCTTCATCGGTATCGGTACGCTGATCGAGCGGGCGTCCTCCACCGCGCAACTGTTGTTGATTAAGGATCAGCAGTTAACCAACGATCCGGACCCGGTCCGCGAGTATTACCGCCTGGATACGCTGCTCAACGCGGTCAGCGCTCGCGAGGCGTATAACAGCATTTATCGCCAGCCGGTGAGTCGCGAAACGGTGATGGAGCTGCTGATCCTGCGCAACGATGTACCCCGTTCGCTGCGCGCCAGTATTTCCGATCTGGTCGGGCAACTGGAACAGATCGCCAACGATCGGTCACACCTACCGCTGCGCCTGGCGCATCAGCTCAACGTCGATTTACGCTTTAGTACTCGCGACGATCTGATTCAGGCGGATTTACAGGTCACTCTTAATGAACTGCTGGCGCGAATTAACGCGCTTTCAGACAGCATCAGACAAACTTATCTGGAGGCGTTATGAAACTGGTTATCGATCACCTGACCCGCTACGGCTACGATGAAGAAGTGAAGTTTTCTACCCAGTACTTACGCCTGACCCCGCGCAGCACCGGGCGGCAGAAAATTGCTTCCTGGACGCTGACTCTGCCGGAGGGGGCGGCGGTCACCACCACCGATGCGTGGGGCAACGTCCTGCACGTCTTGACGCTGGATAATCCGCATAGCGAGATGACTATCCGCGCCAGCGGGGTCGTTGACATCGCTGAAGACGGTGAGGATATCGGCGTCGATGAACAAGAGTTGCTGTCACCGCTGGTCTTTTTACGCAGTACGCCGCTGACCCGCGCCGATGGTCCGATTCGCGAATTTGCTCAGCGCTGGTATCAGGCTGGCGCCCAGGAAGAGAGCCTGAACCGGTTAATGGCGGAACTGCTGATTAGAATGCCATACTCGCCGGGAGCGACGCAGGTGCAGGATTCCGCCGCCGATGCGTTTGCGCGGGCGAAAGGCGTTTGCCAGGATCATACTCACGTGTTCCTCGCCTGCTGCCGGGCGCTGGAGATCCCGGCGCGCTACGTCAGTGGCTATGTTTACAGCGATAACGCCCAGCATGTCGCCATGCACGCGTGGGCTGAAGTATGGCTAAACGGGCGCTGGCTGTCGTTTGATATCACCAATAATACCCGCAGGCTGAACCAGCATCTGCGGCTGGCGACCGGGCTGGACTACCTTGATGCCTGCCCGGTACGCGGCACCCGCCTCGGCGGCGGTGGCGAAATTATGTTAACCAACGCTGAAGTGCGCGAACATTCGCAACAGGCGCAGCAGCAATAACGGCAGGAACGAAAAACGATGACCTACTGTGTGGCCATGTGCTTGTCGGATGGACTGGTATTTGCCTCAGACTCCCGCACCAATGCGGGAGTAGACCATATTGCAACCTTTAAAAAACTGCACGTTTTCCATCAGGACGGCGAACGGGTCATGGTGCTGCAATCCGCAGGTAACCTGGCCACAACCCAGAGCGTGATCAGCCTGCTCAGCGGGCGCATTCGCACCCAGCAGGAGCCGAACCTGATGCAGGTGACTTCGCTTTACGATGCAGCGATGTTGATCGGCAAAACCTTGCAGGAGGTGATTCAGCGCGACAGCAGCAATCAACAAAACTGTGGTAACACCAACTTCAACTGCAATCTACTGCTTGGCGGGCAGATTGCCGGGGAAACGCACCGCCTGTTTCACATCTATCCGGAAGGTAACTTTATCGAAGCCACCCGCGATACGCCTTATTTCCAGATTGGCGAGAGTAAATACGGCAAGCCGATTATTGACCGTGTGCTGACGGTGGAGACGCCGCTGGAGCAGGCGATGTGTTGTGCGCTGATTTCCATTGATTCAACGCTGCGCAGCAATCTGTCGGTGGGCCTGCCGCTGGATACGCTGCTTTATCGCAGCGATAGCCTGAGCAGCGCCGGGCAACATCGCATTACCGAAAGCGATCCTTACTTCAACAGCATTCGTAAAGCGTGGTCCGAAGGGTTGCAAAGCACTTTTTTGACGCTGCCGCCGTTCACGCCAGGCGGCCAAGGTCAGGTGGGAAAGTAGCGTCCCGGCGTCATGCCGGTCATGGTGCGAAAAATATGGTTTGTATTGCCAATGCTGCTGGTTGTCGGGTGAGGGCAATCGTTGGGGGCAACGCTGATGGTTTGTGACGGGCTGAGTATCGTTGCGGGATGGCGTTATAAGGCGTTTTTCATGTCAACCCTAAGACCGTTTTTTGGCAAAGCTAAGTGATTTAAATTCTTTGTTATTTAACGTGTTATCTCACATCTTCGGGAGACAAACGATAACGCGGAAAAGGTTGTGGCAGGAATGGCGAAGAAAAGTTCGGTCTATTTGAATGTGCAGCAGCGCGAGCTGATTCAGCAGTTCTCCCGAAGCTGGCTGTGGCGAAGCGAACTGCCGACCTGGTTACTGATTTTTGCAGTCTACGGCGGTTGGTTTGCCTCTTTGGCTTACTGGCAGACGCTGGGCCTTTTCCCCGCCTCGTTGCTGCTTATCTGGTTTACCGCCTGGTACATGTCCTTGCAACATGAGCTTATCCACGGTCATCCTACCTCGCACCCGTGGTTTAATCAGCTACTGGGGACGCTGCCGCTGGCGGTCTGGTATCCCTATGGCCTGTATCGTGACTCGCATCTGGCGCATCATCGTAACCATCTGCTGACTCAGCCCGTTGATGACCCGGAATCCTACTATTTTACCCCGCAGAGCTGGCAACGTTTTGCCCCCTGGCAGCGCAAGCTTATTCATCTGCGTAATACGTTTATTGGTAGGTTGCTGGTGGCGCCGCTGCTGGATATTGCCCAAACCCTCGCGAGCGCGCTGGCGGCGTTTCGTCGCCGACAGCTTAAAACAATGGCGATGTGGCTGGTTCACGGCCTGCTGCTGGTGGCACTATTTTCGTGGATGGCGCAGCAGGGTTTTTCGCCGCTCTATTTTGTGCTGGCTGTCAGCTATCCGGCGCTGGCGTTGACCAAAGTTCGCTCCTTCCTTGAACATCGTGCAGCGGACGAGCCGTTGGCCCGTTCGGTGATTAATGAAGCCGGGCTGGTCTGGAGAGTGCTGTTTTTGAATCTCAATTACCATTCAGTGCATCACGATTTACCGGGCGTGCCGTGGTACGGGCTGCGAAAAATCTATCTGCATTATCAGGTGGATTACCAGCAGCGTAACGGTGGGTTTGTGGTACGTGGATACGGTGAATGGCTGCGGCATTTTTTGGCGAAATCGGTGGAGGTGAATGCCCATCCCGGTTTTAACCAGCAGGGTAAGGTGGATGAACATCATGAGTGAACGGCTGGCGTTTCCGATGTATGCGGTAAATGAGCTGGATACTCTGGCGCTATGGTGGGCGGTCCGGGAACTGCTGACGGCGCGCGGCGTGGCGGCTGAAGATATACTGTCATATTCGGTTCCCGAAGATCTGCTGGAACATTGGCGAAACCCAGAGCTGTTGCTGAGCCAGACCTGCGGCTATCCGTTGGTGACGCGGCTAGCGGATGTGCAAACGGTGGGCTGTTTTCACTATTCGGCGCCGGGCTGTGAAGGGCGAAACTACCGCAGTCTGCTGGTGGTACGTGAAGCGCAGAGCCGGCAGACGCTGGCTGATTTTCGCGGGCGTCGGGTGGCGTGTAATTCGCCGGATTCGCAGTCCGGTTATAACGTGCTGTTAAAAATGGTCGCGCCGCTATCGCGCGATGGGCGTTTCTTTTCAACGGTGGTGTTCAGCGGCAGCCACCGGCAATCGCTGCGCGAGCTTCAACAGAGAACGGCGGATATCGCCGCCATTGATTGCGTGACCTGGGCGCTGTTACAGCGTCATCATCCCGATGCGCTGGCGGGGCTGACGGTTATTGCGAATAGCCCGCTGGCGCCGGGATTGCCGCTGATTACTTCGGCAAAGACCCCTGCGGCGATGTTGGGTGTGCTAAGAGAGGCGCTGCAGCAGTTGGTTAGCGATGAACACTATAGGCCCCTCTGCGAAGCACTGTTTATCAGCGGCTATAGCGATATACGGCGTGAGAGCTACCTGCCGCTGCTGGCGTGGCGCGAAGACGCTGCGGCAAGGGGCGTCGCACGGTTGTAAGCGCTTTCCCGGAGGCGGCGCTTGACGCGCCTGTCCGGGCTACCAGCCCGAAGACGGCGGGGAACCTGTAGCCCGATCAGCGCAGCGCCACCGGGAAGAAACCGCACCGAGGTTTCAGACACAGTACTTTCCCGGGAGGCGATGCTTGCGCATCTGTCCGGGCTACTGGCCCTCAGACGGCGGGGAACCTGTAGCCCCGGTAAGGCGCCAGCCGCCACCGGGGAATAGCTGCGCTATGACGCCTGCGGTTTGCCATCCCGGCGGGCGAAACTGTTTTCGACGACCGGCAGACCAAGCTTTTCGCGCAGGGTTCCGGACGGGTAGCGTTCCCGCATCGCGCCGCTGCGTTGCAGAACAGGCACTACCTGCTCAATAAAGCGGTCAAAATCTCCCGGCAGCAGCGGGAACATCAGGTTGAAACCGTCTGCCGCGCCAGCGCGCCAGGTTTCCGTCAATGCGCTGGCGACTTCCTCGGCGCTGCCGATCAGCAGCCAGCTATCGGAACTTTGCAACAGCTGCTTGCCTAACTCCAGGACTGTCAACTGCGGATCGTAATCGCGAATAAGCTTGAGCGCGGTGCGGATCCCATCAAACGACGCCTCATCTGGCAGCGGCGGCAGCGGTTGGTCAACGGGATAAGCGGATAAATCCATGCGCAGATAGGAAGAGAGCAGGTCGATGGCCATCTGGTCGCTCATCAACTGCTCGTTAAGCCGCTGGCGCTCCTCTTTTTCAGCATTTGAATTGACCACCACCGGTAAAACCCCGGCGATGATTTTAAAATGCGCTGGATCGCGCCCGTGACTGCGCAACCGCTGGTTCATCTCTTCGCGGTAGGCCAACCCCTCTTCGATAGATTTGATAAACACAAAATGCATATCGGACCAGGCGGCAGCGAGGTTTTTACCTGCCTCTGATGACCCGGCCTGCACCAGCACCGGATGCCCCTGCGGCGGACGCGGCACGTTTAGCGGCCCGCGAACGCGGAAGAACTCGCCCTTAAAGTCGAGATGATGCACCTTGCGCGAATCGGCAAACAGTCCACTGGCTTTGTCGTAGAGCACCGCGCCGTCCTCCCACGAATCCCATAATCGCGTGACAACATCGATAAATTCACCCGCGCGCTGGTAGCGATTGCCGTGTTGCGGGAGCTGGTCAAGACCGAAATTGGCCGCTTCCTCCTCCAACCACGAGGTGACAATATTCCAGCTGGCCCGTCCGTTGCTGAGAAAGTCGAGAGAGGCAAAATAGCGAGCGAGATTATAGGGCTCGTTATAAGAGGTGGAGGCCGTTGCCATCAAACCAATATGTTCCGTCACCGCCGCGAGGGCGGAAAGCAGAGTAAGAGGTTCGAGCCGGACGTTGGCGTAGTGGGTTAAGCCGCTGGGCACGGTATCCCAGATGGAGATATGGTCGGCGACAAAAATAGCGTCGAGGGTGGCGGCCTCGGCTTTGCGGGCCAGACCGGCATAGTACTTGAGGCTGAAGATTTCTTTCTCCGGCGCCTGCGGGTGACGCCAGGAAAAGCGGTAGTCACCCTGCGGATTGAAGAAGAAAAGGTTCAGGATCATATGATTATTTGGCATTTTCTCGGCTCAGTTGGAGGTAATGCCTTCCCTGGCTCGGCGGCAATCAGTAGCCATTGAGGTTCGTTTTGACCCACTGTTCGGCTACCGCCGCCGGGTCTTTATGCTGTAAATCGACCTGCTGGTTAAGCTCGATCAGCGCGGCGTTGTTGAGCTTGCCGGAGACCTTGTTAAGCACTTCGCTGATTTTGGGCGTCAGGCTGGTTTTGCGTACCAGCGGCACCACGTTCTGGCTCGGCTGTTCATGTTTATCATCCTCCAGCACCACCCAATCTTCTTTGGCGAGGTTACCCTGGGTTGAAACTACTGTGGCGACATCGATTTTGCCGGAGTTCAGCGCCAGACGGGTCAGCGGACCGCCCATATCCAGAGATTTCACCGCTTTAAACTCAAGCCCATAGACGCGCTTCAGGCCCGGCAGGCCAAGGGCGCGCACCGGGAATTCCGGTGGTCCGCCGATGACCAGTTGCGGCGCGATAGGCTGAAGGTCGGAAAGCTTGCTGAGATGATATTTTTTCGCCGTTTCTGCCCGCACGGCCCAGGCGGTAATGGACGACGCCGGAGAGGGATCCAGTAGCGTAAAATCAGCAGGCAGCGCTTTGGCTAACTCCGCGCTAACGTCGCTCTGGCTGGTGGCCAGCGTTTTGCCGTCGTAATAGTTCAGCAGGGCGCCGAGATATTCCGGAACGATATCAATTTCGCCGCTCTGCAAAGCCGGAATAATAATCTCGCGATTGCCAAGGTTAAGACGGGTTTTTACTTCAATATCATTTTTCTTTAGGGCGCTGGCGTAAATATTGGCGAGAATGGAACTTTCGGTAAAATTCGCGCCGCCAATTGTGATGCTCTGAGCCAGAGAGCTAAAACTTAAACTTAATAATCCTGCGGCGAAAACCGAAAGACGGAAGTGACGACGTGCGGGAATGCCAAATAGCTGCTTCATAATGCCTCTTTACCTGCAGGTGGTTTATTGTTGTTGGGAAAAGAATTAATTTATTTGCGCGATTGGGGCGCGGGTGACGCGCCGGGTAATTAATGAAAAAAGCAGTTCGCAACCGATAGCCAGCAGCGATACCACCAGAGATCCGGCAATGACCTGGGGAATGTCGCGCTGTCCGAGTCCGTCAATCAGAAAGCGTCCGAGGCCGCCAAGTCCTGCGTAGGCGGCGACGACGGCGGTGGCGATCAGTTGCACCAGCGCGGTCCGCACTCCGGCGAGTATCAGCGGCGCGGCGAGCGGTATTCGCAGCTGCCACAGGCTTTGAAACGGCGTCATGCCCAGCGCTTTTGCCGCGTCGCACAGCTGGCGGTCGGCATGATAAATTCCCACCCAGGCGTTAGTCAGGATCGGCGGAATCGACATCGCCACCAGAGCGGTAAAGACCGGAATATCATTAAAGCCAAAGATAATAATGCATAAGAGAATTAAGCCTAAAGATGGAATGGCGCGGCCAATGTTAAACAGATTAATAATTAAAAATGCGCCTTTGCGCCAGTATCCAAGAATAATGCCTAACGGTAACGCAATGGCAGAAGCAATAATCATGCTGATCAGCACATAATAAAGATGCTCGCGCAGGCGGAGCAATATTCCTGCATCGCCGGTCCAGTGCTGCGGTTGTAAAAACCAGTGAAAGGTTGCCAGTATAATATCCATTAACGAGTCCAGGGCGTAAGCCAATAGCCGACGTGGGCAATAAGCGAATCAAACAGCAGGGACAGCATAAGGCTGAGTGCCAGGCTGACCACAATCGGAGTCACAAAATCCTGGTTAAACCCGGCGAGCAGGAGCTGCCCGAGGCCGCCCTGACCAATTAAAGCGGTAACCGTCACCAGCCCGACCAGCGTCACCGATGCGATGCGTAACCCGGCGAATAGCGATGGCACCAGCAGATGCAACTCAACATCCACAAACCGAAACCAGCGGGTATAACCCAGCGCGCGCGCCGACTCCAGCACGGCTGCGGGGAGTTTCTCAATTCCGGCGATGACGTTACGCAGCAGGATGAGCAGCGAGTAGAGCGTCAGCCCGATGATAGACGTCGTCAGCGACAGCCCGGTAAACGGCAGCAATAAAATAAACAACGCCAGCGATGGGATGGTAAACAGTATTCCGCAAAGGTAGATCAGCGGTTGGGCGACTAAGGGCCAGCGCAGCGTCAGGCTAATCAATACGCCAGTTAATACGGTACCGAAAAACAGCGAAATAGCGACCAGTTGCACGTGCTGCCACAGCAGCTCGGCAATCATGTTTTTATTGTCGAAGACCCACGACCAATCAATCATAGCGGTGAAGATCCACGTGGCCTTCCAGCACATTCTGCAACAGGGCGTGGGAGATACTGCCCTGATACGCCCCGTCGGCATCAACATGAACCACGACGCCGCCGGGCGCATCCAGCAGCGCGCTGTAGGCAAAGCGTAGCGTGTTGATTGCCGCCAGCGGCGCATCGAGCGGTAGCGTGCGGTGTTTAATGGGATCGAACCAGTTCAGCGGCCGCCGTTTTCTATCCAGCATCAGGCGCAGCGGGCTGGCGACCGGCGGATGCTGACTGGCGATGGGGGAAAGATTTTCATCAATGAGCGGTACGTCATGGCGCGGGAGCTGTCTGACCTGAATCCTCCCCAGCCGTTGCAGATTAGGCTCTGGGCCGATAAAACGGCGCACAAAGTCGCTGGCAGGATGCGACAAAATATGGTCCGGCGTATCGAACTGCGCCAGCACGCCGCCCTCCTGGAAGATAGCGATTCTATCGCCGAGGCGGATGGCCTCATTAATGTCGTGGGTCACCAGGACAATGGTTTTATGCAAGCGCTGTTGCAGCAGCAGTAGCTCATCC
The DNA here is from genome assembly GCF_013705725.1 of Klebsiella sp. RHBSTW-00484. Classification (NCBI taxonomy): domain Bacteria; kingdom Pseudomonadati; phylum Pseudomonadota; class Gammaproteobacteria; order Enterobacterales; family Enterobacteriaceae; genus Klebsiella; species Klebsiella sp. RHBSTW-00484. The sequence goes on from NZ_CP055481.1 coordinate 2,511,599, forward strand.
TGAAGACGCTCGCGCACTACCGGGTCGATGGCGGCAAAAGGTTCGTCCATCAGCAAAATTGGCGGATCAGCGGCCAGCGCTCTGGCGATCGCCACACGACCCTGCTGACCGCCGGAGAGCTGATGCGGGTAGCGGGACAGCACGTTGCGGTCGAGTGACATTAAATCGACTAATTCGTCGATTCGCGCCTGAACGTGCTCTTTGCTCCAGCCGAGAAGGCGCGGAACCGTGGCGATATTTTGCGCCACCGTACGATGCGGGAATAGCGCGGCGCTTTGCATCACAAAGCCAATTTTGCGCCGTACCTGAATAATATCGGCGGCGGCAATTTTAACTCCCTGAACATAGACATCGCCAGAGTCCGGAATATCCAACTGATTAATCATCCGCAGGAGAGTTGTTTTTCCGCAGCCGCTGGGGCCAACGAAAGTGCACAGTTCGCCATTATTAATCACCAGATTAAGGCCGCGAATGGCCGCATGCGCGCTTCCGGGGTAGGTCTTGTGAATATTGTCGAGTTTAATCATATCGCCGTCGCGCCCTGAATGTTCTTTTCATGGAAAACATGAATAGAGCACAAGCTACAGAGGCAGCGATTAACGAGCAAATATGATATTTGCATTTGCAATGCCGTGATTTGAATTAAAGGCCGCAGCCGTGCGCGGCCTTTATTGCGAGAGTTATATCAGGAAATAGTTAAGGGCTGAAAATGCGATCATGCCGACAATCACCGTGGCGAACAGACTGCGCGTCACAACGCCGGCAATGGTGGCGGCAAGAGCGGCCAGTAGAGAAATACTGATACCTGAGCTGGTCAATGCCGGTTTACCCAGCAGCTCCGCGGCAATAATGGCCGCCATAATGGCGGAAGGAATAAAGCTGAGCCATTGCTGCAGGGCCGGAGCCAGGCGAAATCGTGAAAGCAGTAAAATCGGTACCGTACGCATCAGTGCAGTGACCAGCGCTGAGGCAAGAATGGCCAGAATGATATTGCGTTCCATCTTATTTAGCCTCCTTGCAGAACAGACGTAATCCTGTTGTTGCCAGCGTCGCCGCAACTGAGGCCGCGACGATGACCACGAGGCTCATATCAGTGTGCCCGGCGGTGAACAGCGTAATCAGCACCGCCACGGCAATGCTGAAGGTTTCCAGCATCTTACGCTGGCTGGCAAACCACAGCGCCAGAACCAACCCGATAAACATCGATACCAGGCTAAAACTTAACCCCTCCATCAGCGATGGCGGAAGCGCGGAGGCCAGCCCTGCGCCCACGATACAGGCGAGGATCCAGTTCAGCCAGGCGGCAAGGTTTAGCCCGAGCATCCACGAGTAAGGAACACCGTTGTGCACGCTGCCGCGCTGTACCGCCACGCCAAAGGTTTCGTCCGTCAGCAGCAGCCCGCTAACAATCTTTTGCAATGGGCTATATTGGCGAAAGAACATGCTCATGGCCGAACTCATCAACAGATAGCGCAGGTTAACCAGCAGCACGCTGAGCACCACCGAGGCCATTTCCGCGCCGGTTGCCCACAGAGAATAAAACAAAAACTGCGCCGAGCCTGCGTACAGGGCGCTGGCCAGTAGCGCCGTTTGCAGCGTGGTAAACCCGGATAAGGTTCCGATAGCACCGGCGGCGAAGCCGATACTCCAGTAGCCGGGAATAGTGGGCAAACAGGCGATGACCCCGGCGCGAAATTCCGCCATAGCCTCATCTCTTGATGAGGTCTTGTTATTTATCAACATCAAATAGTCCCATAGAGTGCGTTGCTGAATGGTAATCTTAAAAAATTGCTGGAAACGTTATAGTAAAATCCTGCGCATTTACGCAAACATCCCGCTTCGGGGATTAAAGGGCATCAAAGTGGGAAAAGAGGTTCGCGACGACATCAAGCTCTGGCGGGATAGTGAATTGCACGGTGGAATGGAGATCCTGCGTGCATCCTGCTATGAGCATAGCTATCCGCCGCATTTTCATGACGAATATGTGATAGCCGCTTTTGCCCGTGGTGCCCAGCGCACGCGTATTTGCCGCGAGCGGGGCGTGGCAGCGGCAGGCACGGTAATGGTGATCATGCCCGGTGAGGTGCATACCGGCGAAGCGGTGCAGCGTGATGAAGGCTGGGATTACTGTGCTTTTTATCCTTCTGCGGGCCTGATTAACGAAGTGGCGGAAACGCTGCTCGGCGGCAAAGGTGAGGTGAATTTCGGCGGTGAAGGGATGCGGCACGACCCGATGATGGCGCGAAGCATGCTCCAGGCTTCCGCCGTGCTGGGCGGCAGTCACGATCCGCTGGAAAAAGAGTGCTTAATGTATCAGGTACTGAACCTGCTGGTGGGGCGCTATGCGCAGCGCAGCGTCCGTGGCGGGCGTCGAGCGGTGGTGCGGGCCGACATCCGTCGGGCGATCGAGTTCATGCACTGCGCCTATCAGCAGCCGCTGTCGGTTAAGGATATTGCGGCGGTCGCCGGGCTGAGCGAGTTCTATTTTATGCGTACTTTTCAGGCGCAGACCGGTTTATCTGTTCACCAATATCTCACCCAGCTAAGGCTTGTCAGGGCAAAAGGACTACTGGCTAAAGGCGCTGAGGCGGCGCGGGTGGCGACAGACGTCGGGTTCTACGATCAAAGCCATCTGATTAAATCTTTCCGCATGCACTTTGGCACTACGCCGGGTCTCTTCGCGGCGGCCTCACTTTAAAAAGGGCTGGGATTACGCGCGTCGATCCTCTCACCGCTGATGGGATGCACAAAATGCAGTTCGCTGGCGTGCAGCATCAGGCGCGTTGCTCCTTCGCTGCCCAGACCGCCGTAGAGATCGCAGCCTAAAATGGGGTGACCCAACTGCTGGCAGTGGATGCGCAGTTGATGGGTGCGCCCGGTTTCCGGAGTCAGCTGTACCCGGGTCAGCGGTAATTCACTTTCAGAGTAGAAGCGCTCAATAACCCGATAGCGTGAGCGGGCAGGTTTACCGCTGAGCGCGCAAATCGTCATCAGGGGAAACAGCGCCGGGTCTTTGGCTATGGGCGCGTCAATTATCCCATCGTCATCGGCCAGATGACCGCACAGCAGCGCGCTGTACACCTTGGTTACCGCGCGCTGGCTAAACTGCTGGCAAAGGGCTGCATTGATAGCCTTATTGCGGGCAATCACCATCAGACCCGATGTACCGAAATCAAGGCGATGGACCAGCGTGCAGCCGGGAAATTGTTGCACCAGGCGATGATGTACCGAGTCGAGATTAAGCGGGTTTTTCCCGGACAGGCTGAGCAGTCCCGAGGGTTTATCGATCAGCAGCAGATGTTCATCCTGATAGAGGATGTCGATTTCGGCGTGGCACGGCGGAGCGACAAAAGTATCGATAATCGTAGACATCAGGCTGCACGGGTAGAGGGTGGATGCGGATAATAGCGAATTTTCTGCCGCCAGGCGAATTACGCGCTAACGGTGTTGCTGGCCTTAATGTGCTGCCAGAAACGCTCGGCGGATTGATTGAGCCGCGCACCGGAGCGGTAGATATAAGCGCCGATCGGCAACGACAGGCTCTCATCCATTATCGCCAGCCGGCCCTCCTCAAGCTCGCGCTTGATAGAGTACTGCGGCAGCCAGCCCACGCCGTCGCCGTTGAGGATCATGCGTTTGAGCAGTTCGCTCATCGATGAAACAAAGGTCAGCGAAAAGGTAATCTCCGGTTTGCGGTCGATAACCTGATTCACCTGGCGACCCATATAGCTATCGTTGGCGTATTTCATCAGCGGCAGCACGCCGCGATGTAAATTAAAAAGCGGTCTACCGTGTTTATCGCAAGGTGAGACGAGATGCAGCGCCGAGTCGAAAATTTTGTGGTTGATAAACGGATAGTTCATCAGCTCTTCATTATAAAACGACAGAATAAAATCGCTTTTTCCCTCTTTAAGATTGAATACCGCGTCGTTGACGTTAATCGATTCAACATGGAAAGTCTTATTCTTGCGGTCGGTATAACCGGCGATAATTTCGGGGAGTAATAAAACGGAAAGCGAAGGCGCGGCGTCAATTCTTATTTTCTGGGTGGTGTTATTCAGCCCTTTTATTCGACTGATTTGAAAATCCATATCGTCGAGCATATTTCGCGCGTAGCCGATAAAAATTTTACCGCGGTTGGTCAACTGTAGCGGGTTTGCCGCGCGGTCAAAGATGCTGAAACCCAGCGAGGCCTCAAGTGCCTGGATGCGGCGGCTAAAGGAAGACTGTGAAATATTTCTACTTTTGGCAGCGAGCGTGAAGCTTCTGGACTCTTCCAGAGCAATCACATCGTAAAGCCATTTTACTTCAAGATTCGCCAGCACAGACCCGATCCTCAACACTGCATTAATAGCTATGCAATTTTAGCATAACGCATAGAAACTATGCAATTAACACAATCAACTACAGGTGTTAACATTTTCTGGAGTTCAGCTTATTACTTAGCGGTAAAAGCAGCATTTTCAAAAGTACAGGCGACACCCTACACGAGCACGATTTTAAATCGCAGCTCCGGTCTGCTCATCCTGTTTATTTATTTTCTGCCAGGATTTATCTGCTAAAAATAATCCGCCAGATTAAACAGGCTGAAATAACCAATGCATCTTATCCAGCCAATAGTTTGTCAGGAGTTCCATGTCACGTATTGAATCAGTAAAAGACGCTCTTCTTGAGCTTGGTATTCAGGAAAGCAGCGAGCTGTTTTACAACCCCGATTACGATCTGCTGATTGCGCATGAAACCAGCGCGGAATTAACCGGCGCGGCGCGTGGCGTCATGACCGAGTCCGGCGCGGTTGCCGTGGATACCGGCATTTTTACCGGACGCTCCCCGCGCGACAAATATATTGTCAGAGATTCCCTAACGCGCGATACCGTCTGGTGGGCCGACTCCGGTCTCGGTCGTAACGATAATAAACCCTTAACAACGGAAGTCTGGGCTGACCTGAAGGCGCTGGTCGCCGGACAGCTTAGCGGCAAAAAACTGTATGTCGTTGATGCCTGGTGCGGTGCCAGTCCGGCGACACGCCTGGGTGTACGCTTTGTCACCGAGGTGGCGTGGCAGGCGCATTTCGTCAAAAACATGTTTATTGCTCCCAGCGCCGAAGAGCTGGCTGAATTTACGCCGGACTTCGTGGTGCTCAACGGTGCGGGATGCACCAACGAAAAATGGCAGGAACAAGGACTTAACTCTGAGAACTTTGTCGCCTTTAATCTCAGCGAGAACATCCAGCTGATCGGCGGTACCTGGTACGGCGGTGAGATGAAGAAAGGACTCTTCTCGGTAATGAACTATCTGCTGCCTCAGCAGGGGATTGCCTCAATGCACTGCTCGGCCAACCGCGGGGAAGCGGGCGACGTCGCGCTGTTCTTCGGCCTTTCTGGTACCGGTAAAACGACGCTTTCCACCGACCCGTTGCGCCAGCTCATCGGCGATGATGAGCACGGCTGGGATGACGACGGCGTGTTCAACTTTGAAGGCGGTTGTTACGCCAAGACTATCAATCTTGATCCGCAGGCTGAACCGGAAATTTATCGTGCGATTCGCCGCAATGCGTTACTGGAGAACGTGGTGGTCAGAGCTGACGGCAGCGTCGATTATGCCGATGGCAGTAAGACTGAAAACACCCGGGTCTCGTATCCTTTAGCGCATATCGAAAATATCGTTAAGCCGGTATCCCGTGCGGGCCATCCGTCGAAGGTGATTTTCCTTGCCGCCGATGCTTTTGGCGTGCTGCCGCCGGTTTCTCGTTTAACGACCGAACAGATGCAATATCACTTCCTGTCTGGCTTTACCTCGAAGCTGGCCGGTACCGAGCGCGGCATTACTCAGCCCACGCCAACCTTCTCAGCCTGCTACGGCGCGGCGTTCCTGCTGCTGCACCCGACGCAGTACGCCAGCGTTCTGGCGGCAAAAATGGCGGAATCGGGGGCCGAAGCCTGGCTGGTGAATACTGGCTGGAACGGGGAGGGCAAACGCCTGTCGCTGCGCGATACGCGTAATATCATCAACGCCATATTAAACGGCACCATCGGCGAGCTGCGTGAAGAGTCGGTTCCGATCTTTGGTCTGTCGATCCCTGAAAGCGTTCCTGGCGTAGAGAGCGCGCTGCTCGATCCGCGCAGCGGCTGGTCATCTGCCGATAAGTGGCAGGAGAAAGCGGAAAGCCTGGCGCAGTTGTTTATGGATAATTTTAAGCAATATAGCGACACTGAAGCCGGAGCACGGCTGGCGTTAGCCGGTCCGACCTTGGATAAATCAGCGGTTACGGCTTAATCCTGATAGCTAAAAGCTGATTAGACATTGTGCTCGTATTTCTGCCGGGTGGCGGCTAGCGCCTTACCGGCCTACGAAAACCAAATCCGTCACCTGGCAATTCCCTGAGTGGCTTTTTGACAGCAATGTGAACCCGGGCACCCGCTCGGGTTTTTTATTGTGCCGTTTTAGTCAGCAAAAAATCGATCAAGGCTTTCACCCGCTTCGTTTTTCCCGCGCTTTTCGGATAGTAGAGATAAACCGGCGGATAGGTTTTCCAGTAAGGCTCCATGACCGGAATAAACGTTTCCCGATCCGGCTGTAGTCGGTAAATAGGTTCAAACAGTCGGCCAATGCCCAATCCGCTGCGGATCCCGTCGGCCATAACGTCAATGTCGTTGCTGATGAACTGTCCCGGCATTTCTACGGTGAGCTGTTCTCCTTTATCTTCCAGCATCAGGGGCAGGATACGGTTGTTGGTGATAAACCGGTAGCCGATCAGCCTGTGCTGATGGAGGTCAGTTGGCAAGACGGGCGTACCAAATTCTTCAAGATAGGCCGCCGAAGCGTACAGTCCTTCGCGAAAAGGCTTCAGGAGCTGACGGGCGACAACGCCACCCTCAAGAATATCACCAAAGCGGATCCCTAAATCGAATCTCTCCTCAATGATATTGATGGTTCCATCATAAACCGAAATCTCCAACTGCACGCCAGGGTAACGCTGGCAGAACTCGGACATAAAAGGTTTAAGTATCAGCAGGTAAGCAAAGCGGGAGAGGGTAATTCGAATCAGGCCGGAAGGCTGCTGGCTACTCTCCTTAATACTGTCGAGGGCTTTTTCCAGCGAATCGACCGCCGCAGAGGTTTGCTGCAAAAGCTGTTGCCCGGCATCGGTCAGTTCAATACGCCGGGTGGTGCGGATAAACAGCGGATGACCAAGGTGCTGCTCAAGGAGTTTTAGCGCTTTACTGACCGAAGGCGGGGTGATTTCCAGTTTACGTGCCGCCGCCGAGATGCTTCCCTCACGGGCAATGCTTTGAAAGATTCGGATTTGATTGTAAATCACGTTATTCATCACTTCATCCTGATGCATCCTGGGTGTCTATTATTAGCCATTATCTAAAAGTCTTTGAGCTATTAATACTCTAAAAAAAAGAATAGCGGCTGTTTATACTGTTTGCATGTTAAACAATACCTTGTAATAGAAAGAAAAATGCAAAATATACTGATCGTTTCTGGGCATCCCAATCTGAGTGAGTCCGTCGGCAATGCGGCTATTCTTAACGAGGTGGCGCGAGCGCTGCCTGATGTTGAAATCCGTCGTCTGGATAGGCTCTATCCTGATTTCAATATTGATGTCTTAGCCGAGCAGGAAGCGCTGCTGAAAGCTGATGTTATCGTATGGCAATTTCCGTTCTCCTGGTATTCGCTGCCGGGGTTGATGAAATTATGGCTCGACCAGGTCTTTGTTCATGGCTTTGCCCACGGCTCAAAGGCTAAGCTCGGCGGTAAAAAACTTCTCCTCTCGTTTACCACCGGTGCTCCTTCAGCACTTTATGCCGCTGATGGTTTTTTCGGTCATGCCGTTGAGGATTACCTGGCTCAGTTTGCGACTACCGCCGCGCTGTGCAATCTGGAGTGGCAAGCGCCGATTTATACCTGCGGGATCAGCTATGCCGAGCGTGATGAGGCCAAAATAGCGCAGCAGAAAGCGATGGCTCAGGATCATGCTGGTCGCCTGATTGCCGCTTTAACCGCGTTATCTTGAGCAGATAAACCGGGAGTGACCAAATGCAATACAGACTGTTGGGCAACAGTAAGTTAACGGTATCGCGTATTTGCATGGGATGCATGGGATTTGGCGACGCCACCGCAGGCCAGCACAGCTGGACGCTTGATGAATCATCCAGCCGCGAAATTATCCGCCATGGGCTGGAGCAGGGGATTAATTTTTATGACACCGCGATTGCCTACCAAAATGGTTCCAGCGAACGCTACGTCGGACGGGCGCTACGCGACATGGCAAAGCGCGATGACGTAGTGGTCGCGACGAAATTTCTGCCGCGAACGGCGCAGCAGATCGCAAATGGCGTAAGCGGCCAGCAGGCTATCGCACAATCTCTCGACCAGAGTCTGCGCAATCTGGGAATGGATTACGTCGATCTCTACATCTACCATATCTGGGACTACAACACGCCGATTCTTGACGTTCTTGAGGCGCTGCATCACGCGGTTAAAGTGGGGAAAGTTCGCGCCATAGGTATTTCAAATTGCTATGCGTGGCAACTGGCCAAAGCCAATGCGCTGGCCGAACGTGAAGGCCTGACGCCCTTTGTATGCGTGCAAAGCCACTACAATCTGATTATGCGCGAGGACGAACGCGAGTTGGCCGGGCTGTGCGCCGAGGATAATATTGCGATGACCCCTTATAGTGCGCTGGCCAGCGGTCGGCTTGCTCGTCTGGGTGATAATCAAACCCGGCGCGCCAGCGAAGATACTTATGCCAAAGGGAAGTACGATAAAACGGCGCAGCAGGACCGGGTCATCATTGAACGGGTGGCTGAACTTGCCTCCCGCCGTCAGGTTTCCATGACGGAGATTTCGCTTGCCTGGCTATTAACGAAAGTGACTGCGCCGGTGGTGGGGGCAACAAAAAAACACCATATTGACGGTGCGGTAAATGCGGTCAATTTACAGCTTAATGACGATGAGATTCGTTATCTGGAAGCGTGTTATCAACCGCATGCTCTTTCGGGGGTTATGGCGCAAAATACGGCGCAAACTAAAGACCAAAAGCAGGTCTGGACGCGTTGACAGAATATGGTCGCCGCCGCAATCGTTGGGGGCGCGATTTACCGGTTGGCACGCTTATAACAGGAAATACCTGACCACGTCCGTTCAGTGCATCTGTTAAAAAAGATTATGTCGTGTTGATAGTTGTGCGCAAAATTGAGCAGACTCGCTACACTAGCCTCACGCATTTGCTGCCCTATTTTATTCATGAACAAAAAACGTTACCGGTTACGAACCCTTATGCTATTTCTGTCAGTTGGCGGGATAGTGTTGACCTCTGTGCTTCTGCTGAGCGCATTGACGGTGTTTCAGAAAGGAAATATTGAGAATAGCCTGTTGCAAGGCAATATTGCCTACGCGCGCAAGCTTGCTGATACCACAGATCGCTATCTGGGCGTTGCACAGCAAGAACTGGCATACAGCGCCCGCCTGATCATCGGGCTTCACGATCGTAAGCAGTTGAGAGAAGAGGCTGACAGGCTGCGGATGCAGTCCGGTTTTTTCAATTCAGTGGTGATAGTGACGGCTGATGCGGTGATTGCTGCAACCTCCCCAGAGAGCCTCAATCTGGTTGGATTAACGTTGCATTCTGAAGCCAGCAAGCATGCCATCCGCAGCCAAAAAGCTTATATATCACCGCCATTCACTTCCGCGACGGGTAACTATGTTGTCTTTATTTCGCAACCGTTATTCTCACCCGAAGGCCACTACATTGGCTTTATCGGCGGTACTATCTATCTAAAAAAACACAGCATGCTGAGTGAAATTCTGGGTTTGCATTTTTATGCAAACCAGGCAGATGTCAGTATTGTCACGGCAGAAGGGCGGATTCTTTTTAGCGACGATCCCGTGTTGATTGGTACCGACGTGAGTACTGATTCGGCCATCAAAGCCAGGCTGGCGCACGCGGGCAGCGGTCACTTCGTGGATAAACAAAAAAGTGGTGCCAACCTTATCGGCTACGCAAGCCTGCAGCAGGCCGACTGGAAGATTTTCATTTCAGGCACTTCTGAAAACGTCTCTCGTATTTTGATGAAGACCATCATTAATGCTTTCTGGTTCACTCTGGGCATTATTATTCTGACTATCGCTATAGTGATATTTTTTGCCGGGCGTATCTCTATGCCTCTGGAAAAACTGGCCAAATTTACCCGCACTGAAGATAGCGATAAAGCGCTTAAGCAGCTGGCTCAGCTCAATCCTGGCTATCAGGAGGCGGAGCGTCTGAGGGAAGCCGTCAGCCATCATCTGGAAACGATGTCGCGACAGGTTAATTTACTTAGCGATGAGGCTATGACGGATCCGCTAACGGGTCTTTATAACCGTAAAGGGTTCAGCTCTTTGGTTGAAGAGCGTTTTTTGGTCGGTGAACACTGCGTTATTGCTATTGATATTGACCACTTCAAGTACATCAACGATCGCCTGGGTCATGATGGGGGGGATGCGGTTCTGGTTAGCTTTGGCAAACTGCTTCGATCGCTGACGCGGCAAAATGATATTGTCTGCCGGTTTGGTGGAGAAGAATTTATCCTCTTCCTACCGGATTGCACTCTGGAGACAGCGGCTTCTGCCGTGGAACGCATACGGGTTGCGGTATCCGAGACGCAGTTTCCAAACGGCGCCAAAGTGACTCTTTCGGCCGGGGTGGCAGCACTTGCTGACTGTGAAGATATCAGCCAACTCCTGAGGCAGGCGGATCTGGCAATGTATCAAGCCAAAGGAGCCGGGAGGAATCAGGTGTGGGTTAGTGATAAGCAAGGATTTGCGCTTTACAAAAATTGAGCAGACGGGAGCCGTATCACCTGTCTTGCTGAAGGCTTGGATCCTCACAAAATTATCGCATCAATGTTGATAGCTCGCTGGCCGCTTTTTATCCGTGCTTAACCCAGAGTAATTTTTCTACCGGGAAACCCAGTTCGCGAGCAATGCCGAGATACTCTTGCTTGACGGCATCGGGGATCGTCGGCGTGCGCGCCAGGATCCACAGGTAATCACGATTTGGGCCGCTGACTAACGCGTATTGATATTTATCATCCAGCGCGATCACATTGTAGCCGCCATAAAACGGCCCAAAGAATGAAACTTTAAGCGCTGCAGTGGTCGGTGCGCCGGTAAAAAAGGCTTTGCCTTGGCTCTCATTCCATTTTTGTGTCTGCGGGTCATAACCCCGGTTGAGAACGCTGATCCCGCCATCATCGCGTTTACCGTAAGTTGCGGTCACTTGTTCAAGACCGCGTTCAAAACGATTCTCCAGGCGTGCGACTTCGTACCATTTGCCAAGGTAGCGACCAGCGTCAAACCCTGTGATGGGCTGGACCCCTTTCGGAGGGGTTGGGGATTTACAAGCAACCAACGTCAGTGCAATAGCGACGCCGGTCAGAACGGGCCATATTTTCATCGGAAGTCCTTTTATCAACTCGGTGAAAATTAAGTGTAGTCCAGGCTTTCGGCGTTTCATTCGCTGTGGTAATAATCGCTGTATATTAGGAAAAATCTATTTCTTGCTCATCGTCCCGCGTCATGGAAGGTATATGGAGTTATGATGAGAGATACTACGGCTGAAAAGAAGGGATGCTCAGCAGGCGATGAGGACCAGGCCTGCGAGTAAGCAGGCCTGGTCATTCGAGGACTATTGATGCTGCTGCAGTATTTTCAGGAAATCCTGCTTGTTGGAGATTAATGACAACGCCCTGGCAATAATTTCATCGCTAAAAATAGAGGCGATCTCTCTCAGGACATCGATATGCTCGCTCTCTTTAGCAATAACGCCGATAGCAATGAACATGACATTGCTTCTATCCCAGATTACGCCATCAGGAAACTGAAAGATTTCCACTCCGCTTTTAACAATAATATTGGTTGCTGACTTAGGAAGATGCGGCAGCGTAATGCCGTTACCTAAAAAAGTAGAGACCTGACGTTCTCTCTCGTTGAGGAAAACAACGCAATCCTCGCTGACATATCCCTTTTTTCTGAAATCAGCACCAATCATGGAAAGAACTTCGGCTTTATTTTTGGCCTGACATGATAAGTGCAAATTATCCAGCGTAATATTATCGATCATAATCCGCTTTCCTTTGTCGCTGTGTTGAGTCGTGCATCATATTTATTCGATGAAAGTTCTTCTTCTAACTGTTCCAGCGATTTGTTCGATGTTTCTGGCAACGCTGTTATGACAAAGATGATAGCTAAATAGTTAATCGCAGCGAAGATAAGGAACACTGGGCCTAATCCGAGCTTGGCCTGTAATAAAGGGAACAGATAGCTGACTATCGCATTCATTACCCACATGAAAAATACCGAGATACCCATCGACAATCCGCGGAATTTCAGTGGGAAGAGTTCGGCTAATACCACCCATGTAATAAAGCCCATCGTCCCCTGCATGACCCCAACGAACATCGCACCCAACAGCCAGATTGCGGTGGCTTTAATATCGCCGACGAGGGTGTAGTCTACGCCAGCGATAATCAGGTGAAGGGTCGCCATGAGAGCAAAGCCGTAGATGATGATGGTCTTGCGTTTAAAACGGTCAACAAGGTACATCACGCCGAATATCATGCCACCTACTGAAAATACGCCATTGAGCACGTTGCATATCAATGAAGTTCTTTCCGAGAACCCCGCAGTACTCAGGATTTCCGTGCCGTAGTACATAATGACGTTGACGCCGGTGGTTTGCTGCAAGGCGGCCCAAACGATGCCAACGATGAGTAATTTGAGAATCCACGGTGTCTGAAGAATCGTTACGAAAGAGTTTTTATTAGCCAGTTTTTTATCCGCTTCGATTTTAATTAACGTTGTGATGTCGTTGAATTCTTTCATCGCACGTTCGAGCGGGCGGATTTGTTTTAATATTTCGAGGGCTTCTTCATGGCGGTTTTTACTGATCAACCAGCGGGGGCTTTCAGGTGAGCGCAACATACCGACAAACAGGCAGATGGCGGGTATGGTTTGTACCATTAGCATATATCGCCAGACTTCGGGGAGGTGGCCCCAGACAATGCCTATAATGGCGTTGATGGCAAATGCGGCCAACTGTCCGATAACAATCGCCACTTCGTTTAAGCCAGTCAGTTTACCGCGCATTTCCGTTGGTGCGACTTCAGAAATAAATGTTGGCGCGGTTACTGAGGCACCACCGACAGCATAACCCAGAATAAAACGAGAAATAAGAAGAACCGTGATATCTGGAGCAAGTGCGGACATTAGTGCGCCGATGAAAAAAACAAATGATAAAAAGAGCAGGTACTTTCTTCTGCCAAAGAAATCGGCGAACTTCCCTCCGAAAACGCTACCTAAGGCGGCACCGATCAGCAACACGCTCATTACCAGACCTTCTGTGGTTGGTGTCAGAGCCATATATTGTTTCAGTGAGGAAAATGCACCATTAATAACTCCGGTGTCGTAACCGAATAGCAGGCCGCCAAATGTTGCTACTAAAGTTATTTGGTGTAGTCGTTTTCTCTGTTGTAGGTTCAGATTCATTATAAGAGACATTTTTATACCTTTTGTTTTGATTAACGGCACAAGATAAAAATAAATCACCCCCAGCCATGGCCGATCTTTTAGTTCGCTGGCATATGACGGGCATGAAATGATTTTTGTTCTTTGTGCTACTTAGCTCTTTTAGTTATTCGCTAAATAAATCCGGTCAAAGAGGCTTCTTTTGATTAATGATTAATCATTAGTATATGTAGGGTTTTTTCCTCCGGGGTCGTTGGCGTACAGCATGTCCCCGGTAGCATTTTCGTGTGAACTGGTGGTGGTATGGCAACCGCCAACATAGACGGTACCAATAAGTTCTGATCTCACTTCTCTCATGGAATCCTCCGGGGGGTTAGGATTTCTGCTGCACCTTAGCGTAATCAAAGTGCGTTTAGTGAGGTGAGATTATGGCATCTAATTTTGAAATGAAAATGCAAATAGATCACATTTTGGAAATTTCATTTCGACTGCAATGGGTCCGAATGAGTACTCATGGCGTCAGATACAATGTGGTTTTTATAACGCATTGATATTAAATGTTATTTTTTAACATATCAAAGATTGTGGATTATGGTTTTTTGGGATCTAATGTTAAATTTATGATATGTATCACATTTGTTATTAAAATCCATTAATGAAATTAAAATTCCATTTTTGTATTTATTTTATATTTCATTCGAAATTTGATGGGTTGAAAGCCACTCCGGGCAGCACCTGGATGGCAAGTCTGGGTTGGCAAGAGAAGTGGTAAAGGCCAGGGGCACGGATCTTTACTGTTTGACTTGTGACCGCTAATTCAAATGTATCTTGTATGAGTCGGGGCATAAAAAAATCCACGCATCAGCGTGGATTTTTTAGTGATAAAAGAGATTAGACGTTGAACAGGAAGTTCATGATATCGCCATCTTTCACAATATAATCTTTACCTTCAGCACGCATTTTCCCGGCTTCTTTAGCACCTTGCTCGCCTTTATAGGTAATAAAGTCTTCAAAGGCGATGGTTTGGGCGCGGATAAAGCCTTTTTCGAAGTCGGTGTGGATTTTACCTGCCGCCTGCGGTGCGGTTGCGCCAACTGGGATGGTCCACGCACGAACTTCCTTCACGCCAGCGGTGAAGTAGGTTTGCAGGTTCAACAGTTCGTAACCAGCGCGGATAACGCGGTTCAGACCCGGTTCTTCAATTCCCAGTTCTGCCATGAACTCCTCGCGATCGGCATCGTCGAGTTCAGCGATATCGGATTCAACAGCGGCGCAAACGGCAACCACTACAGAACCTTCCGCAGCCGCGATTTCGCGCACTTTATCGAGGTACGGGTTATTCTCAAAACCGTCTTCGTTGACGTTAGCGATATACATGGTTGGCTTCAGGGTCAGGAAGCTCAGGTATTTGATTGCCGCTTTGTCTTCTTCGGTCAGGTTTTTCAGCGCACGCAGCATACCGGCGTTTTCCAGCTGCGGCAGGCATTTTTCCAGAGCCGCCTGCTCAGCTTTAGCGTCTTTATCGCCGCCTTTGGCTTTTTTCTGCACGCGGTGCAGGGCGCGCTCACAGGTGTCCAGATCGGACAGCGCCAGTTCGGTGTTGATAACTTCGATATCGTCAGCCGGATCCACTTTATTGTTAACGTGGATAATGTTGTCGTTTTCAAAGCAGCGCACCACGTGACCGATAGCTTCGGTTTCACGAATGTTGGTCAGAAACTGGTTACCCAGACCTTCGCCTTTAGACGCGCCTTTTACCAGACCTGCGATATCGACGAATTCCATGGTGGTTGGCAGAATACGCTGCGGTTTGACGATTTCAGCCAGTTTGTCCAGACGCGGATCGGGCATCGGAACGACACCGGTGTTCGGCTCGATGGTACAGAAGGGGAAGTTGGCCGCTTCAATACCCGCTTTGGTGAGCGCATTGAACAGGGTGGATTTGCCGACGTTGGGCAAACCGACGATACCGCATTTGAATCCCATGATTTAAATCACCTTAATCTTTGGATAATCAACCTGTTACAGTGAGCAGATTGTAGAAAAGTAAATAGCTTTGCCTATTATACACCGTGCGCGGCAAAAATTCCGCACGTCGACCGGTTATTGCGCTTTAAAAGCGTGTAATCGGTTGGTCGCTTTGGTGAGGCCTTCTTTCAGCCAAACTTCGGTACAACGCACCGCTTCGTCAACAGCTTCATCAATGAGTTTCTGTTCGCTAACGGGCGGTTTTCCCAAAACAAAACCGACAACTTTATTTTTATCGCCCGGATGACCAATTCCCACACGTAAGCGGTGAAAGTTCGGGTTATTACCCAGTTTGTTGATGATGTCTTTCAGGCCATTATGGCCGCCATGGCCGCCGCCAAGTTTGAATTTAGCTACGCCGGGCGGCAGGTCGAGTTCATCGTGGGCCACCAGAATTTCATCTGGATTGATGCGAAAGAAGGTTGCCATTGCCGATACGGCTTTACCGCTAAGATTCATAAAGGTGGTGGGTACCAGCAGACGAACATCTTCACCAGCAAGGTTAATCCGTGAGGTGTAGCCGAAGAATTTGCTCTCTTCGCGCAGCGGTGCGCGGTTACGCTCAGCTAATAAATCTACATACCAGGCACCGGCGTTATGTCGGGTCGCTGCGTATTCAGCGCCGGGATTCGCCAGGCCGACAATCAATTTTATGGTCACTTTTCTATCCTGAGTGGGTCGTTCTCTGGCGCGTAGTGTACTGTCTGCGCGCGCGGTTGACAAAATTCTGCCAGCGAAACGCTGCGTGTCATGATGGTTTCGGGTTTGAACAATTAGAATTTGATGTAGTTCAGTAGGTTATTTGTAAACTTTTGTTGGTTTGATGTTCGCTTATGTGATCGTCCACGCAATCGCCTTATTGGTCATTGTCTATACTATACCTACAAGATTTGGGGATATTCCCATGCAACCCAAGGTTCCGGAGGTGACATATGAAACGCAGAAACGCTTCGTTACTCGGTAATGTGCTGATGGGGTTGGGGTTGGTCGTCATGGTTGTCGGCGTTGGTTACTCTATTCTAAACCAGCTTCCGCAGCTTGACCTGCCGCAGTTTTTTGCGCATGGCGCAATTTTAAGCATTTTTGTCGGCGCGGTTCTGTGGCTGGCAGGTGCGCGTATCGGCGGCCATGAACAGGTCAGCGACAGATACTGGTGGGTTCGTCATTACGACAAACGCTGCCGCCGCGATCAGCATCGCCACAGCTGAGTGAATTTAATTTCACCAGCCGTTCAGTACGGCTGGTGCGTTCTATCATAGCCTGGGCAGGCTATCCCTCTATTGTCGTCTAAATTTCCCTTTCGTTACCCTTTTCGAATATTACGGCGCGATCCAAATTCGTATACTTAGCGCTTGACCCTGACGTAACGTCAGACAGCAGAGTGGCGTCACTGGTAAACGAAAGGAGCAGTCATGTTAATTCAGGTGGGAGAACTGGCGAAGCGCGCCGGAATAACCGTTCGCACGCTACATCACTATGAACAAACAGGATTGCTGACCCCTTCAGCCAGAAGCGCGGCGGGTTACCGGCTATACAATCTGGCGGCCGTTCAGCGGCTGCATACGATCAAGGTGTTGGCTCAGGCCGGGCTGGAACTCGCCACTATTAAGGACTATCTCGCCAGGGATGCTTTCTCGCTGTCTGACCTGCTGGTCAAGCAGATAACCACTCTTGATCGGCAGCTACAAACCATCTCAACGCTGCGCGAACGGCTGGCGCTGCTGCGCGATGAGTTAGACAGGGGAAGCGACCCCGATCTGGAGTCCTGGCTACAGATGCTGGAGCTAATGAAAATGTACGATCGCTGGTTTAGTCAACAGGAACTACAGGTGCTGCCGTTCGCGGAGCAGGATGAGCAACGTAATCAAGCCTGGCGGGCGCTGGTTGATGAAGTTCAGGGATTAATGCGCAAGCAATGCCCGGCAGATGCCCCTCAGGCGATGAGTATGGCGACCCGCTGGATGGAACAGTTAGAGCAGGATACCGCTGGACGACCTGAATTTTTGACCCGGCTGAATGAAATGCATGCCGCCGAACCACAGATGTGCGAACAAACAGGCGTTACCCCGCAGATCATTGACTTTATCACTCACGCTTTTGCGGAAAGTAAACTGGAGATCTGGGCGCGCTATCTGAGCGCCGAGGAGCTGGCGTTCACCCGGCAGCACTATTTCGATCGGTTGATGGAATGGCCGGCGTTAGTGGCGGAACTGCATTATGCGTGTCGCGAACAGCTGACACCGGCTTCATCGCAAGGACAGCAGCTTGCACAACGCTGGCTGGCGTTGTTTCAGTCTTACGCCGGAGATAACCCGCAAACTCAGCAGAAGTTTCGCTACGCGATGGAGCAGGAGCCGCATTTGATGAAGGGAACGTGGATGACTCCGGAGGTGCTTGCCTGGCTTCAGCAGGCTATAGGGGTGATGATGCGGCAGGCACAGGGGCCTGCCGCCAGCTAATTAAATGTCCGCCAGCGCGGCGTTACGATCCGGGTAAAAGCTCAGGCGGCCCGCAATCGGTTTAACGCCCGCGCGCGCCAAAGTGCGCAGCGGTTGAAACTCGAGGTTAGAGACGCGCAGCTCACAGCCTTCCGGCAGCTTACTGACAAAGCGCTGGAAGGCATCAAGCCCACCGGCATCCAGCACCGGCACCGCATCCCACTTCAGCACAACGATACGTTTACCTTCAACCCGCGTTTCCAGATCGGTAAACAGCCCCTCAGCGGCAGCGAAGAACAGTGGCCCTATCACGCGTAGCACCAACACATCGTCAGGCACTTCAACGTTGACCGGCGCGAGGCGAGTCATGCGCGCAATCCGGCGCATAAACAACAGTGAGGCCAGCACGATACCCACGCTGATGGCGATAACCATATCAAACAGCACGGTCAGCGACATACACATCAGCAGCACGATAATGTCGTCTTTCGGGCCGTGACGCAGTAAGTTCACAACCTTATGCGCCTCGCTCATATTCCATGCCACCATCAGCAGCAGCGCCGCCATCGCGGAAAGCGGAAGCCAGGAAAGCAGCGGCGCGAGGACCAGTAGCGCCATGATTACCAGCAGGGCGTGGATCACGGCGGAAACCGGTGAGGTTGCGCCAGCACGGACGTTTGCTGCTGAACGGGCAATGGCGGCAGTGGCGGTAATACCGCCGAAGAACGGTGCAACGATGTTGCCAAGGCCCTGGCCAATCAGTTCACTATTGGCTTTATGCTTGGTGCCGGTCATGCCATCCAATACCACGGCGCAGAGCAGCGATTCAATCGCCCCCAGCATAGCCATCGAAAACGCCGCCGGGAGCAGTGCCTGCAGCGAGGCCCAGCTGAGCGTAAAGTCCGAACCGGGCATATCCCACGGCAGAACCAACTGCGGCAGCAATTGCGGAATACCGTTGCCCTGGCTGCCGTCGGCGAGAATATAGTGGAACTGAGAGCCGATAGTGGCGACGTGGCCGCCAACCAGGTTGACTACGCCCATCACCGCACAGCCTGCCAGTAGAGCTGGAAGGTGGCCTGGAAGACGGATCCCCAGGCGTGGCCAGAAAATTAAGATCCCTAGCGTGACCACGCCAATAGCCGCATCACCGAGGTTAATCGTCGGCAGGGCCATAAACAGTGCGCCGACTTTCTGCAAATAATGTTCAGGCACGTGGGCCATCTGCAGGCCGAGGAAATCTTTAATCTGCATGGTACCAATGGTGATACCAATCCCGGAGGTAAAACCGAGCGTGACTGACAGCGGGATGTACTCAATCAGGCGACCAAAGCGTGCCAGGCCGAAAAGAATTAAAAACACCCCCGACATTAACGTCGCCACCAGCAGCCCCGCAAGGCCAAACTGCTGCGAAACCGGGTACAAAATGACCACGAAGGCAGCGGTTGGTCCTGAGACGCTGAAGCGCGACCCACCGGATAGGGCGATGACGATCCCGGCGACAGCGGAGGTATAAAGTCCGTACTGTGGCGCTACGCCGCTGCCTATTGCCAGCGCCATCGCCAGCGGAATGGCGATGATCCCGACGGTAATCCCGGCAATGACATCGCGGGTAAATCGCGATGCGGTATATTTTTCTTTCCAGCAAGCGTCGATGAGGGCGCGGAAAGGCATCACATGTGAGGAAAATAATCTATTCACAATAATGTTTCATCCATGAGCGCATCATCTGTCAACTGAATGGCAGGTGAAGGAGGCATTAATCATTTCCACGTCATCCTTCGGGATGCCTCTTTGTTGGCTGCGCTCATTTACCCCTGTCACGTACTACCTGTACGCTCCTGGGGATTCATTCACTTGCCGCCTTGACGCATACCGAATGATTTTGTGGCTAAATAAAAGGTTCAGAGACAAAAAAACCCGCCGCAGCGGGTTTTTATGCCGGGCTCGATTAGTGTTCGAACATGGCAGAGATGGATTCTTCGTTGCTGATACGACGAATCGCTTCGGCCAGCATGCCAGACAGCGTCAGAGTACGAACTTTTGCCAGCGCTTTGATTTCTGGTGCCAGTGGAATGGTATCGCAGACGACGAATTCGTCAATCACAGAGTTTTGGATATTCTGGATAGCATTACCTGAGAAGATCGGGTGCGTTGCGTAAGCGAATACGCGTTTAGCGCCACGTTCTTTCAGTGCTTCTGCTGCTTTACACAGGGTACCGCCGGTATCAATCATATCGTCAACCATCACGCAGTCACGACCAGCGACGTCACCGATGATGTGCATCACCTGAGAGACGTTAGCGCGCGGGCGACGTTTGTCGATAATAGCCATGTCGGTATCGTGCAGCAGCTTGGCAATAGCACGAGCACGAACGACGCCGCCGATGTCCGGAGAAACCACAATCGGGTTATCCAGATTCAGCTGCAACATGTCTTCCAGCAGGATTGGGCTGCCGAATACGTTATCAACCGGAACATCAAAGAAGCCCTGAATTTGTTCTGCATGCAGATCAACGGTCAGGACACGGTCGACGCCAACGCTGGACAGGAAGTCGGCAACCACTTTTGCGGTGATAGGTACGCGAGCAGAACGAACACGACGGTCCTGGCGAGCATAACCGAAGTAAGGGATAACAGCGGTGATACGACCTGCCGAAGCACGACGCAGAGCATCAACCATAACAACCAATTCCATCAGGTTGTCATTGGTGGGAGCACAAGTGGACTGGATGATGAAAATATCACCACCGCGTACGTTTTCATTGATTTGTACGCTGACTTCGCCGTCGCTAAAACGACCTACAGCGGCGTCGCCAAGAGAAGTGTACAGGCGGTTGGCAATACGTTGTGCTAGTTCCGGGGTAGCGTTACCAGCAAAAAGCTTCATATCAGGCACGAGAAGAACCTCAGGCATGCGTCCAGTGGTGGATGAAACGGGCCAAGAACTGTGCGGGTCGGCACGATTTCATCCAGGCGGTGTATTTAAAGAGCTCGATGCAACGTCTGGAACAGGGTGACGTTGTCACCATAACTCAGTATCCCCGGCGTACTCGCCGTTTTTTGCTAAATTCAGCAGGACTTAGAGCAGCGATTGCTTGAGCGGAGAGATGTTAACACCTCGCGCTACAAAGCCATGCAGCCATGCCGGGGCTTTTTTAAGCACCTGACGAGCGGCGGATTCAGTGTCAAATTCAGCAAACACACATGCACCGGTACCAGTCAGGCGCGACGGCGCATATTCTAGCAGCCAGGAAAGCGCTGCATCAACCTCGCGAAAACGTTTTCTTGCGATAACCTCGCAATCATTGCCGAATTTACATTTTAATAACGTATTAATTGACCTGCTCGGGGTATTACGAGGAAGTTCTGGATCGCGAAAAATGATCGGTGTTGGAATACTGACGCCAGGATGGGCGACCAGATACCATTTCTCCTCGGGTTCTACCGGCGTCAGGATTTCACCCACGCCTTCGGCGAAAGCCGCGTGCCCGCGAACGAACACTGGCACGTCAGCACCTAGCTGCAAACCTAAAGCGGCCAGTTCATCTTCTGAAAGATGGCAGCCCCATAGATGATTAAGCGCCACCAGCACGGTGGCGGCATTGGACGAGCCGCCGCCGAGACCGCCGCCCATGGGGAGAATCTTATCGATGCTGATGTCGGCGCCGCTGCCTGCGGGCAGGGTCCCGCGCTCAAAGGCTGCCTGCATTAATAACCTTGCCGCGCGGATAATCAGGTTCTCATCATCCGGCACGCCGTCCACCGGCGTCAGCAGGCGCAGTTGACCATCATCGCGCGGTTCAATGGTCAGCGTGTCGCCATAATCAAGGAACTGAAATAGCGTCTGCAGCGTGTGATAACCATCGGCGCGCTGTCCGGTAATGTACAAAAACAGGTTCAGCTTCGCAGGAGAGGGCCAGCGGGTCATCATTTCACAATCCAGTTATCCATTTTCAGCTTGATGCGCTGACTGCCGTTGTTGAGTTCCATATTGGCCGGAAGTGAGGGTTTCGTATCAGTGGTGTAGCCGCTCCAGGTGACATGCCAGGTCTTGCCATTTTGCGTGTAGTTCAGCTCGCGTAGACGGTACTGGTCATCAAGAGCGTAATCGGTCGCCTCACCCGGCAGACCGATAATCCACTGGCGCAGGCTGTTGAGCGGAATCGGCATCCCGGTCAGGCGGCCAATCATCTCTTCTGCATCGGTTGCGGTGTAGGTCTGTCCTTTATTGTCAATCATCTGCACGCTGCCCGGTTGCGCGGTCAACGACAGTTCTGTGCTGCCGAGCGGGTTAGTCAGCAGCAAACGATAGCGGTCCTGGCCAGTCTGCTGCCAGAAGAAGCGGGCATACACTTTTTGTTCATCTGAGAGGTAAGCAAAAGCGCCGCGCGTCTGGAACTGATTGAGATTGCGGACATCTTGCTGGTGCTGACGCCACTGCGGAGCGTCAGGGCTTTTACCTGGTCCTTGCGGAGCGTTAATCGTACAGGCGGTCAGAACGAGGCTTGCCAGCGGCAACAGGCGGAACAGTCGATTCATAATGATGACAAATCCTTGATGTCTACAGTGAAATACGGCGAATGGGATAAAGTCGCGGCCGATTTGTGTAGCGGGTTACAATAATAACCTTTAATGCTAGCGTTGCCGGGCGGTAGCGTCTACGTTCAAGTTGTCTGAAATCAAAAAATTACCGTTAATGGCTATTACTGATTAGCTATTACTCCAAAAGGGGAGGCTCTCTTTTATTGATTACGCGCATCCTGTATGATGCCCCCAGACTAACCTTAGCAACGCTGGTACTACTCCCTCACAATGACCCTTTTAGCTCTTGGCATTAATCACAAAACAGCCCCGGTAGCGCTGCGAGAACGCGTAACGTTTTCGCCGGATACGCTCGACCAGGCGCTGGAGAGCTTGCTGGCTCAGCCAATGGTGCAGGGCGGGGTGGTGCTGTCGACCTGCAACCGTACGGAACTTTACCTCAGCGTTGAAGAGCAGGATAACCTCCAGGAAGTCCTGATCCGCTGGCTGTGTGACTATCACGGCCTGAATGAAGACGAACTGCGTAAAAGCCTCTATTGGCACCAGGATAACGATGCGGTCAGCCATTTGATGCGCGTTGCCAGCGGGCTGGACTCGCTGGTGCTTGGCGAACCGCAGATCCTCGGACAGGTGAAAAAAGCCTTTGCCGATTCCAGCCGCGGGCATCTGAACGTCAGCGAACTGGAGCGCATGTTCCAGAAGTCGTTCTCGGTGGCCAAACGCGTGCGTACCGAAACCGATATTGGTGCCAGCGCGGTCTCCGTGGCGTTTGCTGCCTGTACTCTGGCGCGTCAAATCTTTGAATCACTGTCAAGCGTCACGGTGCTGCTGGTCGGCGCCGGGGAAACCATCGAACTGGTGGCCCGCCATTTGCGTGAGCACAAGGTGCGCAAGATGGTGATTGCTAACCGCACCCGCGAGCGTGCTCAGGCGCTGGCCGATGAAGTCGGCGCAGAGGTCATCTCCCTGAGCGATATCGACGAACGTTTGAAAGAAGCCGACATTATTATTAGCTCTACCGCCAGCCCGCTGCCCATTATCGGCAAAGGGATGGTGGAGCGCGCGCTGAAGGCGCGCCGCAATCAGCCGATGCTGCTGGTAGATATCGCGGTACCACGTGATGTTGAACCCGAAGTTGGCAAGCTGGCGAACGCCTATCTCTATAGCGTGGACGATCTACAAAACATCATTCAGCATAATCTGGCGCAGCGAAAAGCCGCGGCGGTGCAGGCTGAAACCATTGTCGAGCAGGAAACCAGCGAATTTATGGCCTGGCTGCGTGCCCAGAGCGCCAGCGAGACTATCCGCGAATATCGTTCCCAGGCTGAGCTGGTCCGCGACGAGCTGACGGCGAAGGCGCTTGCTGCGCTGAGCCAGGGCGGCGATGCGCAGGAAATCATGCAGGACCTGGCGCGTAAGTTGACTAACCGCCTGATCCACTCGCCAACCAAATCTCTTCAGCAGGCTGCCCGTGACGGGGATGATGAACGCCTGCATATTCTGCGCAACAGCCTCGGGCTGGAATAGCGCACCTTTCTCTCTTTTTTAGGACAGGGTGATTTCACGCCTATGAAGCCTTCTATTGTTGCCAAACTGGAAGCTCTTTACGAGCGCCACGAGGAAGTTCAGGCGCTACTCGGCGATGCTGCGACCATCGCCGATCAAGATAAATTTCGCGCATTATCGCGAGAGTACGCACAGCTGAGCGACGTGGCTCGTTGCTATACCGACTGGCGTCAGCTGCAGGATGATATTGAAACTGCACAGATGATGCTCGACGACCCGGAAATGCGCGAAATGGCGCAGGAAGAGCTGCGTGAAGCGAAAGAAAAAGGCGAGCAGATGGAACAGCAGCTGCAGGTTCTGCTGCTGCCAAAAGATCCGGATGACGAACGTAACGCTTTTGTCGAAGTGCGCGCCGGTACCGGCGGTGATGAAGCGGCGTTGTTTGCTGGCGACCTGTTCCGCATGTACAGCCGTTATGCCGAAGCCCGCCGCTGGCGTGTGGAAATCATGAGCGCTAACGAAGGCGAACATGGTGGTTTTAAAGAAGTGATTGCTAAGATCAGCGGCGATGGCGTCTATGGTCGCCTGAAGTTCGAATCCGGCGGCCATCGCGTTCAACGCGTACCGGCAACCGAGTCTCAGGGGCGTATCCATACTTCTGCTTGTACAGTGGCGGTGATGCCGGAACTGCCGGAAGCCGAAATGCCGGAAATTAACGCGGGCGATCTGCGTATTGATACCTTCCGTTCTTCGGGTGCTGGCGGTCAGCACGTTAACACCACCGATTCGGCTATCCGTATTACCCACTTGCCGACCGGTATTGTCGTCGAGTGCCAGGACGAACGTTCACAGCACAAAAACAAAGCCAAAGCCTTGTCGGTGCTGGGCGCGCGTATTCGCGCTGCGGAAGTGGCTAAACGCCATCAGGCGGAAGCCTCCGAACGCCGTAACCTGTTGGGCAGTGGCGATCGCAGCGATCGTAATCGCACCTATAACTATCCGCAGGGGCGCGTCACCGACCACCGCATCAACCTGACGCTTTACCGTCTGGATGAGGTGATGGAAGGAAAACTTGATATGCTCATTGAGCCGATCGTGCAGGAATATCAAGCCGATCAGCTGGCAGCGCTTTCCGAGCAGGAATGATGACATTTCAGCAGTGGTTGACCCGGGCCATAACCCGCCTGAGCCAAAGCGAAAGTCCGCGCCGGGATGCCGAAATTTTGCTCGGCCACGTGACCGGCAAAGCGCGGACTTATATTCTCGCGTTTGACGAAACGACTCTGACGGAGCAACAGTTATCTGAGCTGGAAACGCTGCTAAGCCGTCGCACGCAAGGTGAGCCGGTGGCTCACCTGGTCGGTCAGCGTGAGTTCTGGTCGCTGCCGCTGTTTGTCTCCCCGGCGACGCTTATTCCGCGCCCGGACACCGAATGTCTTGTTGAGCAGGCCCTGGAGCGATTGCCTGGGGCATCGTGCCGAATCCTCGATCTCGGCACCGGCACTGGCGCTATCGCTCTGGCGCTAGCCAGCGAACGCCCGGACTGCCTGCTGACAGCCGTCGACTTTATGCCTGATGCGGTTGCGCTGGCCGAGCGCAACGTCGCTCATCTCGCTATCGATAACGTCACCGTGCGGCAAAGCAACTGGTTCAGCGCGCTCGCCGGGCAGCAATTCGACATGATAGTCAGCAATCCCCCCTATATCGACGAAACCGACCCGCATCTTGAGCAGGGCGATGTGCGCTTTGAGCCAAAAACGGCGCTGGTTGCTGCCGACAGTGGGCTTGCCGATTTGGCGCATATTATCCGTGAAGGCCGTCGTTTCCTCGTCCCCGGCGGCGTTATGCTGCTGGAGCATGGCTGGATGCAGGGTGAAGCGGTGCGCGAGTTATTTCGCGAGGCCGGGTACCTCGATGTCTCCACCTGCCGCGATTACGGAGATAACGAACGTCTAACGTTGGGGCTGATACCGGGAGGGACGCATGAACCTGTTTAGCGCCGTGCTGTACCTGCATATCGCCAGCGTGGTGGTCTCGGTCAGCCTGTTCGTGTTGCGCTACTGGTGGGGCTGGAGCGGTAATCGTCTGCTCAATCAGCGCTGGGTACGCATTGCGCCGCACTGTAGCGATACCGTGCTGTTTCTCAGCGGCGCAGGATTAATGGCAATAACGCACTATCTGCCGTTTACCGAGGACGGTACATGGCTGACTGAAAAGCTGTTTGGCGTTATCATTTATATCGCATTAGGTTTTATCGCGTTGGGCCGTCGTCGCCCGCGCAGCCAGCAGAGTCGGTTTATCGCCTTTCTGTTGGCCCTGGTGGTGTTGTTCATCATCATTCAACTCGCCATCACAAGAATACCGTTACTGGGGTAAGTCATGAGGTCGTTAGCTGATTTCGAATTTAATAAAGCGCCATTATGTGATGGCATGGTCCTCATTTCCGAATTAATCCGCGACGATTTTCCGACGCACTATGTGCAGGATGAACTGGAGCGGTTGCTAGGTCTGGCGCAGGAGGAGATTGCTTCTTCCTGGGATCAGGAACGCCAGATCGAGCGTTTGCTGGAGCTTTTTTACAAGGACTGGGGATTCAGCGCATCCCACGGCGTCTACCGTCTGTCCGACGCCCTGTGGATTGACAAGGTTCTGAACAACCGACAGGGCAGCGCGGTGTCGTTAGGTGCTGTCCTGTTGTGGATTGCTCAGCGTCTGTCGCTGCCGGTTGTACCGGTGATTTTCCCAACGCAGATGCTGCTTCGCGCCGATCCCGAAGAGAGTGAAGAGATGTGGCTTATCAACCCGTTCAATGGCGAAACCCTGAACGAGCACACTCTGGAAGTCTGGCTGAAGGGCAATATTAGTCCGCTTGCCGAGCTGTTTAATGAGGATCTCGATGAGGCTGATAACGCGGAAGTGATCCACAAACTGCTTGATACTCTGAAATCAGCCCTGATGGAAGAGCGGCAGATGGAACTGGCGTTAGGCACCAGCGAGGCGCTGTTGCAGTTCAATCCAGAAGACCCGTATGAAATTCGCGATCGTGGGCTGATCTACGCCCAGCTTGAGTGCGATCACGTGGCATTGCAGGATCTCAACTACTTCGTGGAGCAGTGCCCGGAAGACCCGATCAGCGAAATGATCCGTGCGCAGATCAACACCATTTCGCATAAACAAATTACATTGCATTAGTCTGAAACCAATCCGGTTACACCCTGATAAGGCGAACTTATGAAACAAAAAGTGGTTAGCATTGGTGATATCAACGTAGCAAACGACCTGCCATTCGTGCTGTTTGGTGGGATGAACGTGCTGGAGTCCCGCGATCTTGCGATGCGTATCTGCGAACACTACGTGACCGTCACGCAGAAGCTGGGCATTCCATATGTGTTCAAAGCCTCTTTTGATAAAGCTAACCGTTCTTCCATCCACTCCTATCGCGGGCCGGGTCTGGAAGAAGGGATGAAGATTTTCCAGGAGCTGAAACAGACTTTTGGTGTGAAAATCATCACCGATGTTCACGAAGCCAGCCAGGCGCAGCCGGTTGCTGATGTGGTTGACGTTATCCAGCTGCCAGCGTTCCTGGCGCGCCAGACTGACCTGGTTGAAGCGATGGCGAAAACCGGTGCGGTTATTAACGTTAAGAAACCGCAGTTCGTGAGCCCGGGTCAGATGGGTAATATCGTCGATAAGTTTATCGAAGGCGGTAACGACCAGATTATTCTGTGCGATCGCGGTGCTAACTTCGGCTACGACAACCTGGTTGTCGATATGCTGGGCTTTGGCGTGATGAAAAAATCGTCCAACAACTCACCGGTTATCTTTGATGTGACCCACGCACTACAGTGTCGCGACCCGTTTGGCGCGGCCTCCGGTGGTCGTCGTGCACAGGTTGCTGAACTGGCGCGTGCAGGTATGGCGGTGGGTATCGCCGGTCTGTTCATCGAAGCACACCCGGATCCTGAACACGCGAAATGCGACGGTCCGTCCGCGCTGCCGCTGGATAAACTGGAGCCGTTCCTCAAGCAAATGAAAGCCATCGACGATCTGGTCAAAGGCTTTGATGAGCTGGATACCAGCAAGTAATTGCCCCTGATATGACAAAAGCCTGCCCGTTGCAAAACCGGCAGGCTTTTTTATGTCCCCAGCAAGCTTACGCAGCCGGGGGGAGAGTCAGGCAAAAATAGTCATCAGGTAGGCGGCAAATAGCGCCAGGTGTGCCGCGCCGTTGAGTACATTGGTGCGCCCGGTAGAGAAGGAAATATGGCATAGCACCAACGAGGCGACCATCACCACCATCTCCGGCGCGCCAAGGCCAAAGAGTAGATCGTTACCGGTGAGAATAGCGATTAACGTCACCACCGGAACCGTCAGGGAAATCGTTGCCAGCACCGAACCGAAGAACAGGTTCATCGCCCGCTGAACCTGGTTGTTCAGTACCGCTTTTAGCGCACCAAGGCCTTCCGGGGAGAGGATCAGCAGGGCGACCAGGAAGCCAGTAAAGGCCACAGGCGCGTTCATGCTGGTCAGCAGAGTCTCCAGTGGATTGGCGTTCATCTTGGTGACGGCGATAACCGCAACCAGATGTACCAGCAGCCAGGCGGTATGCCACTTGCTGCTATGCGCAGACGGCTTGCCATGATGCGGGTCGTCGTCGTCGCTGTCATCTTCGTGCTCGTAGATAAACAGGCTCTGGTGGGTTTTGGTCTGAATCAGCAGAAATACACCATACATCCCAGCAGATATCAGCGCGACCAGCAGCGCCTGTCCAGTGGTGAAGTTGGCCCCCGGTAGCGCCATCGGGAAAACCAGCACGATAATCGCCAGTGGGAACAGGGCGATTAAGTACTGTTTGATGCCGAACAGATTCATATATTGGGTGGCAAATTTACTCCCACCAAGAAGTAGTGAAAAGCCCACCAGACCGCCGGTGACGATCATAATGATCGAATAAAGCGTGTCGCGCATCAGGGTTGGCGCGGCGTCGCCGGTGGCCATTAATGCGGAAATCAGGCTAACTTCGAGAATAACCACTGAGAGGCTCAAAATTAACGAGCCATAGGGTTCGCCGAGGCGATGCGCCAGAACGTCGGCGTGGCGTACTACGCTAAATGCGCTGCTCAGAATCCCGACCAGCGCCAGAATGTTTATTGCAATGACCACTGGCAGTGACTGGCTGCTTCCCAGAAAAAACAGCACCGCCAGCGCCAGAACCGGAAAGGCGAGGGTGGTCTCCTTGTGGCGGGTTTTTACCGCCTCATGTGCTTCGGTCATGAACCATCTCCAGGTGTGCAGGTGTTATAATTATATACCCGTCATACTTCAAGTTGCTTATGTGTTGGCTACGCGCGCTCACCCCAGTCACATAGTTATCTATGCTCCTGGGGACTTACGCCCTTGCCGCCTTTAAGCAACTCGAATTATTTAGGGTATAGATACCGTAAGTTAATAAAATAACAGACATTGATGGATTTAATTTGTTTTTTTACTTAAATTTACCACTCCTGGCTGATAAAGGTGTTAGATTGCCATAAGATGCGGTTACTATAGTTTTGTATCTATTATTCAGATAATTACTAAAATTCCTTTCTCATTTATCCTCGCCTTGAAACCCGGCGAATTACCTTCCAGACTTAATATTCATACGCAATCTGGAGGTCATCATGCCTTATCGCAGCAAAAGTGAATTACCCGAGAGCGTTCAGCATGTCCTGCCCGCACATGCCCAGGAGATCTATAAAGAAGCGTTTAACAGTGCTTGGGATCAGTACAAACACAAAGAAGACCGACGAGATGACGCCAGCCGTGAAGAAACGGCGCATAAAGTCGCCTGGGCGGCGGTAAAAAATGATTATGAAAAAGGCGACGATGATAAGTGGCATAAGAAGAAATAATCACTTTTACTGCGTCATCTGCTGCCTGAGCCCTTGCCCACCGGGCGTTCATTGCTTATTGTCAAATAAAGCTGGATAATAATTCGGCAATATTTCATGGATGGCATCAGATAATCGCCGGGATGCGGGCAGTGGCGGAGGTAGTAGAAAGTGTTAACTCGTGATTTCTTACTGAATGCGGATTGTAAAACAGCGTTTGGCGCTATTGAGGAATCGCTTCTCTGGTCGGCGGAGCAACGGGCAGCCTCTTTGGCTGCGACCCTGGCCTGTCGTCCGGACGATGGCTCGGTATGGATTTTTGGCTATGGTTCCCTGATGTGGAACCCGGCGCTTGAATACAGTGAATCCTGTACCGGCACGCTGCCGGGCTGGCACCGCGCGTTTTGCCTGCGGCTCACCGCCGGACGCGGTAGCGCAAATCAGCCGGGTCGTATGTTGGCCCTGAAAGAGGGCGGACGCACGACTGGCGTAGCCTACCGCCTGCCTGATGAAACCCTGGAAGAAGAGCTGACGCTTCTGTGGAAGCGGGAAATGATCACCGGCTGCTATCTGCCGACCTGGTGCAAACTGGAGTTGGATGATGGGCGCACCGTGAACGCGCTGGTGTTTATTATGGACCCGCGCCATCCGCTGTTTGAGGCAGATACCAGCGCCCAGGTGATTGCGCCGCTGATAGCACGCGCCAGCGGGCCGCTTGGCACCAATGCCCAGTATCTGTTCTCCCTTGAGCAAGAGCTGTGCAAGCTCGGCATGCACGATGACTGCCTTGATGACCTGGTCAGCAAGGTGCGTAATCTGCTTGGGGATAATAGCCAGCCGGGGCTGGCTTAAGAATGAAGCGCCCGGGGAAAAACCGGGCGTTTGCTATCAGGCGGGAACGTAGCTGATTGAGTGCTCCAGCGACTGGCTGTGGCTGTCGATGAGAACGTTCCAGGTACCATTGTAAGGTACGGTCAGATACGCGCTATCTCTGTCCTGCACACTCAGAATATCCGCATGACTATCGCCAGGAACTTTGGCGCTCATCAGGTGAATGTGGCAGCGTTCGGAACAACGCACCACCAACGTATCACCACCAAACAACGTTAAACTTGCTTTTACCATTGCCATTTAATCTCAACCCCGTTTCTGTCTACAGCGTCCTGCCTGCCCATTTCCACGCGTGATATGGTTCACACTTTGGTCTATGCATAACACCAAAGGGGAGGGATGCAGATGCTGATTTTGATCAACAAAAGGAGTAAAGATTAAACAAAAATGACGTTGTTCCTGAAAGCATTCAGCTGGCATTGTTTTTCCATCAATAAACGCCGCCAGCCTGATATTTAATCCCGTTTAAAAGAGATTCTTCAGAAGGTCAGGACTTTATCCGCCGCCAGCGTCCACTGCGCCAGTTCAACAAGCGTACCAATCTCCACGCCGTCAATCAGCGGTAACGTGCTGATTCCCCGGCCATCGGCGCAGGTCTTACACAGCTTCACCGGCACGTTTTGCGCGGTGAGGATCTCCAGCATCTGCTGAATGTTGTAGCCTTCCGCTGGTTTCTGGCCGCGCAGACCGGCGGTGACCGCATCAGACATTAAAAATAGCTTGAGTTCGAGGTCGGATTGCTGCTCACGCAGGGCGATAGCCAGACGCAGGCTGTTGAACAGGGATTCGCTGCCGTAGGCGGCACCGTTAGCGATAATCACAACACGTTGCATAAGGACTCCTTCTATAAGGCACGGTTATTGCTTGGCTGAAGTATAAAGCGTTAACCCGGGAGAGGGGTATGAATAATATGGCTGGCAATGCGCCCGAGGCGGGCGACTGGTTTGCACGTGCGCGTCGATTGCAGAGACAGCAGTTGCATCAGTTGGCGCAGCAGGGGGAACTGGCAAGTCAAATAAGTGCTCTGGTGCATATGCTTCAGTGTGAGCGAGGTGCGTCAAACATCTGGTTGTGCTCGGGAGGCCGACTTTACGCCGCGGAGTGCCGTGCGGGGGCGGCGCTGGTGGATGAGCAATTAACGCTATTTTATGCGGCGCTTGATCCAGCCCGCAGCTCAGCCAGCAGCGCGCTGTGCTGGCGTATCGCCAGCGCGGTCTGGTACTTGACGCAGCTCACGGTCCTACGCGAGCGCGTGCGCGGTCAGATAATTGCCGCCGAGGAGGCGACGGGGCAATTTAGCCTTATCATCCGCCATCTGTTGAATATTGTCCCGCAGCTCAATGACAGCATCGACGATCCGCAAATCGCCGGGCGCATGGTGGCGCTCTACAGCTTTATGCAGGGGAAAGAGCTGGCCGGGCAGGAGCGTGCGCTGGGCGCGCTGGGCTTTGCTCGCGGGCAGTTTAGCGGTGAACTGCGCCAGCAGCTGGTGGACCGTATTGACGGTCAGCAGCCCTGCTTTGACAGCTTCCTGGCCCTGGCTCCCCCCCCGCAAACGACCCTGTTTGCTGAACAGTGTCAGGCCAGTCTGGAAATCGAACAGCTGCGGCGTATTGCCTGCACTCGCCAACCTCCTGCGGATGATGGCGAAACGGCATTGCGCTGGTTTTGCGCCCAGACTCAGCGCCTGGAGCAGTTGCGCGGAGTGGAAGAGCTGCTGATTGTTGACCTGCTTAATGCGACCGACGCTCTGCTGGAAGAAGAACAGGCCCCGCCAACTGACTGGCAGGATGTGGATGTCAGCGACAGCGTCTCCCATCGGCTGGATAAACAGCTGCTGCCGCTGGTTCGCCAGCAGGCCCACGAGCTGCAACAGCTCTCCGGGCAACTGGCGTCGTTAAAGGATGCGCTGGAAGAGCGCAAGCTGATTGAAAAAGCCAAAAGCGTGCTGATGGCACACCAGGGAATGCAGGAGGAGCAGGCCTGGCAGGCGCTGCGCAAAATGGCGATGGACAAGAATCAGCGCATGGTGGAGATAGCCCGAGCGCTGCTGACGGTGAAGTCGTTATGGCAAATAACCCCAAAGGAGTAGATGCACAATCAGTGGGCATTTACTGCCAGCCGACGGTGCAATATTGGTGCGAGCCGAACGACTGGCGTGGTGAAAAGGGCGGAAAATGGCCCTGTGCAAATCTGGCATCGGCTTTGCATTAAATAAAACGAGTGAATAAAAGTTTTGGGCAATGTGCCAATGGCGGTGCGTGTGTCCATGGATAAAGGCGTCCTGCAGTGCGTGAGCACTGCCGGGCGCTTTTTTTTGCGCGTTTCTGGAGCGGTTATGGGCGATAAGTTTTCGATTTCACGGCGGCGTTTATTACAGGCGGGGGCCGCGCTGGGCGGCGCAATGCTGCTGCCCGGCATGATGCAGGCGGCGTGGGCGGCAGGTTCGGATAAGCCGGAACAGACCACCGTGCGGGTGGGTTTTATTCCGCTGACCGACTGCGCGCCCTTAGCCATTGCCTCCCTGAAGGGGTTTGATAAAAAGCACGGCATTACCCTCGTGCCGAGCAAAGAGGCCAGTTGGGCGGCGGTGCGCGACAAGCTGGTCGCCGGAGAGCTGGATGCGGCGCACATTCTGTACGGCATGCTCTACGGCCTCGAGCTGGGTATCGCCAGTAAACCGCAGGCGATGGCTAACCTGATGACTCTTAACCGCAACGGCCAGGCCATTACCCTCTCCAGCGAACTGCAGGAGAAGGGCGTAACCGACCTTAGCGGGCTAAAAAAACTGATCGGCCAGAGCGCGCCGGGCAGCTACACCTTCGCGCATACCTTCCCCACCGGCACCCACGCGATGTGGCTCTACTACTGGCTGGCAAGCGGTGGAATTAATCCCTTTGAGGATGTGCGCACCGTGGTAGTGCCGCCGCCGCAAATGGTGATGAATATGCGCATCGGCAATATGAGCGGTTTCTGCGTCGGCGAGCCGTGGAACGCGCGCGCCATTAATGATCGCATCGGCTTTACCGCTGCTACCTCGCAGGATATCTGGCCGGAACATCCGGAAAAAATTCTCGGTACACGCAGCGAATGGGTTGAGCGCAATCCCAACACCGCGCGCGCGCTGGTGGCGGCGGTGATGGAGGCTCAGCGCTGGATTGAAGCCTCGGCGGATAACACCCGTGAAACGGCACGGATCCTCGCTAAGCGCGCATGGCTGAACACCAAAGAGCAGTACCTCACCGGACGCATGCTCGGCGAATACGACAACGGTATCGGTCGCCGCTGGCAGGATGCGCACCCAATGCACTTCTACGCGCAGGGTGAAGTGAGCTTCCCGTGGCTCTCGGACGGTATGTGGTTTTTGACCCAGTTTCGCCGTTGGGGATTGCTGAAGTCGGCGCCGGATTATCAGGCGGTGGCCCAGCGCATAAACCGTATTGACGTCTGGAAAGAGGCCGCGCAGGCGGTGGGCGGTATCAGCACGCCAACGCAACTGATGCGCAGCAGCACGTTGCTGGACGGCAAAGTCTGGAATGGGGTCGACCCGGAAGGTTACGCCCGTAGTTTCGCGATTCAACGTAAGGGGGCATGAGATGAAGCACGCATATAAAACGCAACCGCAGGCCAGCGCTGAAAAAGCGCCCGGCGAAGTGATTACTTTGCCGCCGGTGCAGGTGCGCAAAAATACGCCTCCCGTCAGCCGCTGGCTGCGAGATACCACTCAACGTCTGCTGCCGCCGCTGCTCGGTCTGGGGTTATTACTGTTGGGCTGGCAGCTGGCGGCGATGAACAGCAAAGGTTTTCCGACCCCGCTCAGCACCCTGGATTCGGCGTTGACCATTTTTGCCGATCCGTTTTACCAGGACGGACCGAACGACATGGGCATTGGCTGGAACGTGCTGGCGTCATTGCAGCGCGTGGCGGTGGGGTTTGGCCTCGCCGCGCTGGCGGGTATTCCGCTGGGCTTCCTGATTGGCCGCTCGGTATTCTTCGCCCGCATGTTTAACCCGCTGATTGCGCTGCTGCGTCCGGTCAGCCCGCTGGCCTGGCTGCCTATCGGTCTGCTGTTGTTTCAGAAAGCAGAACCTGCCTCCAGCTGGACCATTTTTATCTGCTCTATCTGGCCGATGGTGATCAACACCGCCGAGGGCGTGCGCCGCATTCCAGAGGACTATCTCAACGTGGCCCGCGTGCTGCAGCTTTCCGAATGGACGGTGATGCGCAAGATCCTCTTTCCGGCGGTATTACCCGCGGTGCTGACTGGGGTTCGTCTCTCCATCGGTATCGCCTGGCTGGTGATCGTCGCTGCTGAAATGCTCACCGGTGGCTTAGGGATCGGTTTCTGGATCTGGAACGAGTGGAACAACCTCAACGTAGAAAACATCATCATCGCCATCGTCATCATCGGCGTGGTCGGGTTACTGCTGGAACAAGGGCTGATGCTGCTTGCCCGTCGTTTTAGCTGGCAGGAAAAATAAGGAGCCGCAAATGAAACCATTAATTCAGGTCCAGGCCGTCAGCCAGCGCTTTAACACCGCCAGCGGCGAATTCCTCGCATTACAGAATGTCTCCTTCGACATCTACGAAGGAGAGACCATTAGCCTGATTGGCCACTCCGGCTGCGGCAAGTCAACCCTGCTCAACCTGATCGCTGGCATAACCCTGCCGACGGAAGGCGGGCTGCTGTGTGATAACCGTGAAATCGCCGGGCCGGGGCCGGAACGCGCGGTGGTGTTCCAGAACCACTCCCTGCTGCCGTGGTTAACCTGCTTCGATAACGTCGCGCTGGCGGTGGATCAGGTCTTTCGTCGCAGCATGAGCAAAGCCGAACGCAAAGAGTGGATTGAGCACAACCTTGAGCGCGTGCAGATGGGGCACGCCCTGCATAAGCGTCCGGGGGAAATTTCCGGCGGCATGAAGCAGCGCGTCGGCATCGCCCGGGCGCTGGCAATGAAACCGAAAGTGCTGCTGCTGGATGAGCCCTTTGGCGCGCTCGATGCCCTGACCCGGGCGCATTTACAGGATGCGGTAATGCAGATTCAGCAGTCGCTGAACACCACCATCGTGGTGATTACCCATGATGTTGATGAAGCGGTGCTGCTTTCCGACCGGGTACTGATGATGACCAACGGCCCGGCGGCGACGGTTGGGGAGATCCTTGATGTGAACCTACCGCATCCGCGTAACCGCGTGCAGTTGGCGGACGACAGCCGCTATCACCATCTGCGCCAGCAGATCCTGCATTTCCTCTATGAAAAACAGCCGAAAGCGGCATAGGGGGCGGCGATGAAGCGGCAACTGGTGATTATCGGCAACGGCATGGCGGCGACCCGCCTGGCGCAGGCGCTGGTGGAGCGCGATGCGCAGCGCTTTAGCATCACCATTATTGGTGATGAACCGTGCCAGGCCTACAACCGTATTCAGCTGTCGCCGGTGCTGGGTGGGGAGAAAACTGCCCCCGAAACGCAACTGCTGTCAGAGACGTGGTACCAGCAGCATGACGTTACGGTGCGTGCTGGTGAGTCGGTAACTGCGGTGGATATTCAGGCCCGCACTCTGCAAACCACCAACGGCGAACTTGCCTGGGATGAGCTGGTATTCGCCACAGGATCGCTGCCGTTTATGCCGCCGTTGCCGGGCATTGAGCTGCCGCACGTTTTTGCTTTTCGCACTCTGGCGGACGTTGAGGACATTCTGGCAATCAACGGTCCGGCGGTGGTGATTGGCGGCGGGGTACTCGGCGTCGAAGCGGCCGCCGCGCTACAACGTCATGGTGACAGTGTCACTTTGTTGCATCGCGGGCGCTGGTTGATGGAGCAACAGACCGATGCTTTTGCCGGTGAACAGCTGCAAATACAGCTCGCCGAGCGTGGGATCCACTGCGTGATGGAGAGCCGCATCGCCGCCATTAATGAATACGAAGTGCTGCTGGAAGATGGCCGCGCCTTTGCCGCCTCGCGGGTGGTTCTGGCGACCGGCGTGCAGCCCAACAAACTGCTGGCCGAGCGCAGCGGGCTGGCGTATGGCCGCGGAATTATTGTTGACCGCCAACTGGCCACCGCGCAGCCGGGCGTCAGCGCCATTGGTGAATGCTGCGAAATTGACGGTCAGACCTGGGGACTGGTGGCGCCGTGCCTGCGCCAGGCCGAGGTGCTGGCCGATCGTCTGTGCGGTCATCCCGGAGAAGATTTTCACTGGCAGGATAGCGGCACGCGCCTGAAAGTTACCGGTATCGAGTTATTCAGCGCCGGTGAACTACGGGCTGATGAACAGGATGAAATTTGTACCAGCTGGGATCCGCTGGACCGCCACTACCGTCGCCTGCTGCTGCGCGACGGCAAGCTGCGCGGCGTCGTGTTGCTGGGCGATTGCGCCAGCGCCGCGCCGCTCACCGCCCTGCTGGGGGCGCATGCGCCCGCACCGGCAGACTGGCTCTTTGATCCTTCTTCAACGATGCAGCCGCGCGCTGCGGGACAAACTACAATGACAAAACCTACTTTAGTGCTGGTCGGACACGGTATGGTCGGCCACCATTTTCTTGAGCAATGCGTCAGCCGTAACCTTCATCAGCAATACCGGATTGTGGTGTTCTGCGAAGAGCGCTATGCCGCCTACGATCGGGTACATCTGTCGGAATATTTCGCCGGACGCAGTGCCGAATCGCTGTCGTTGGTGGAAGGGGACTTCTTCGCTCAGTACGGCATTGAACTGCGTTTGCGGGAATCGGTCGCCAGCATTGACCGTGAATCGCGGGTGGTGCGCGATGCCCAGGGCCACGAAACTCATTGGGATAAGCTGGTGCTGGCAACGGGCTCTTATCCGTTTGTTCCGCCGGTCTCTGGCAATGATCTCGAAGGCTGCTTTGTTTACCGTACGCTTGACGATCTGGACCAGATTGCCGCTCGCGCCGCTAACGCCAGCCGTGGGGTGGTGATCGGCGGCGGCCTGCTCGGGCTGGAAGCGGCTAATGCGCTCAAGCAACTGGGACTGGAAACGCACGTTGTGGAATTTGCGCCAAACCTGATGGCGGTACAGCTGGATAACGGCGGCGCGGCGATGCTGCGCGAGAAAATCAGCGAACTGGGCGTTGGGGTACACACCAACAAGGCGACGACGGAAATTGTCGAGCATGAGCAGGGACTGATGCTGAACTTCGCCGATGGCGGCTCGCTGGCGACCGATATGGTAGTGTTCTCCGCCGGTATCCGCCCGCAGGATGCGCTGGCCCGCAGCAGCGAGCTGAAAATTGGCGAACGTGGCGGGATTTGCATCGACAACCAGTGCCGCACCTCCGATCCGGATGTGCTGGCAATTGGCGAGTGCGCGCTGTGGGAGAACAAAATTTATGGTCTGGTGGCCCCCGGCTATCAGATGGCACGCGCCGCCGCGGCGACCCTGGCGGGCGAAGAGGCCAGCTTCACTGGGGCCGATATGAGCACCAAGCTGAAGCTGCTGGGTGTCGATGTGGCCTCTTTCGGCGACGCTCAGGGACGCACGCCGGGCTGCCAGAGCTACCAGTGGACCCACGGGCCGGAGCAAATCTACAAAAAAATCGTGGTCAGCCAGGATGGTAAAACCCTGCTCGGCGGTGTACTGGTCGGCGATGCTGGCGATTATTCCACGCTGCTTCAGATGATGCTCAACGGCATGGCATTGCCCGCGCGCCCGGAAAGTTTGATTCTTCCGGCGCTGGAGGGCAGCGCGCCGAAAGCGCTCGGCGTAGCGGCATTGCCGGACAGCGCACAGATTTGCTCCTGTCACAACGTCAGTAAGGGCGATATCTGCCAGGCGGTGAGCGGCGGTGCGGGCGACATGGCGGCGATCAAGAGCTGCACCAAAGCGGCAACCGGCTGCGGCGGCTGTAGCGCGCTGGTGAAACAGGTGATGGAGTACCAGCTTGCCGAGCAGGGTGTTGAAGTCAAAAAAGATATCTGCGAGCACTTTCCGTGGTCGCGTCAGGAGATCTTCCACCTGGTGCGCGTCAACCATATTCGCACCTTCGAGCAGCTGATTAGCCGCTACGGTCAGGGTCACGGTTGCGAAATCTGTAAACCGCTGGTGGCTTCAGTGCTGGCCTCCTGCTGGAACGAATATCTGTTGAAACCAGCGCATCTGCCGCTTCAGGACACTAACGATCGCTACTTCGCCAATATTCAGAAAGACGGTACCTATTCGGTGGTGCCGCGCATGGCGGCGGGGGAAGTGACGCCGGATGGGCTGATTGCGATCGGACAGATTGCCAAACGCTATCAGCTGTATAGCAAAGTGACCGGCGGCCAGCGTATCGACCTGTTCGGCGCGCGCCTGGAGCAGCTTCCGGCGATCTGGCGCGAGCTGGCGGAGGCGGGCTTTGAAACCGGTCACGCCTACGGCAAATCCCTGCGCACGGTGAAATCCTGCGTCGGGTCGACCTGGTGCCGTTACGGCGTGCAGGATTCCACCGGCCTGGCGGTCACCCTCGAACACCGCTACAAAGGGCTGCGCGCGCCGCACAAAATTAAAATGGCGGTCTCCGGCTGCACCCGCGAATGTGCGGAAGCCCAGGGGAAGGATATTGGCGTTATCGCTACCGAAAAGGGCTGGAATCTATACGTTTGCGGCAACGGCGGCATGAAGCCGCGTCATGCCGACCTGTTCGCCAGCGACCTTGATGAAGACACGCTTATTCGCACCGTTGACCGTCTGCTGATGTTCTATATCCGTACCGCCGACCGCCTGCAGCGCACCAGTACCTGGATGGATAACCTTGAGGGTGGGGTCGACTATCTGCGAGAAGTTGTCCTTGAAGACAGTCTCGGGATTGGCGAAGAGCTGGAGCAGGAGATGGCTCGAGTGGTGGACAGCTACCAGTGCGAATGGCAAACCACTCTTAACGATCCGCAGCGGCTGGCGCTGTTCCGCTCGTTCGTTAATAGCGATGAGCCGGACGAAGCGGTACAGCGACACACCCTGCGGGGTCAGCCGCAGCTGGCCCCGATCGTTGCGCTGGCTGAACCGACGCTGCCGTCCCGTCCGTGGCAGGTCATTTGCGATCTTGATGCCATTCCGCCGCAGGCGGGCATTGGCGCGCGGCTCGGCGAACGGCAGATTGCGCTATTCCGCTTTGGCGATCAGGTCTATGCCCTCGATAACCAGGAACCGGGCAGCGAGGCCAACGTGCTGTCGCGCGGGCTGCTTGGCGATGCGGGCGGCGAACCGATTGTGATTTCGCCGTTGTACAAGCAGCGTATCCGCCTGCGCGACGGTCGCCAGTGTGACGGCAGCGAACAGACGGTGCGCGCCTGGCCGGTGAAAATTGAGAACGGCAAGGTGTGGGTTGGCAACCAGCAGTTGCTTGTTCGCGCGGAGGCTTCCTGATGACCGAAACCCGAACCACGTGCCCCTATTGCGGGGTCGGCTGCGGCGTTATCGCCAGCGTGGAGACGAACGGTCAGGTGACCGTGCGCGGCGATGAACGGCACCCGGCGAACTTTGGCCGTCTGTGCGTTAAGGGCGCGGCGCTGGGGGAAACCGTCGGTCTGGAGGGAAGAATGTTGTTCCCTGAAGTCGATGGCGAACGCGCGATCTGGCCGCAGGCGCTGGCGGCGGCGGGTTCACGCCTGCGGGAAATCATCGACCAGTACGGGCCTCAGGCGGTGGCGTTCTATGCTTCCGGACAGCTGCTGACCGAGGATTACTACGCCGCCAACAAGCTAATGAAGGGCTTTATCGGCTGCGCGAATATCGATACTAACTCACGGCTGTGTATGTCTTCGGCGGTCACTGGCTATAAACGTGCGCTGGGGGCGGACGTCGTGCCGTGTAGTTATGAAGATGTGGAAAACAGCGATCTGGTGGTGTTAGTCGGCTCGAACGCCGCCTGGGCGCATCCGGTACTTTATCAGCGGCTGGTGCAGGCGAAGCGCGATAATCCGCAGATGCGGGTGGTGGTTATTGACCCGCGTCGTACCGCCACCTGCGATATTGCCGATGTGCATCTGGCGCTGGCCCCCGGCAGCGACGGCGGGCTGTTTGTCGGCCTGCTTAACGCGATTGCTGACAGCGGCGACATTGCTGACGATTTCAGCGATGCGCAGCAGGCGCTGACGCTCGCGCAGGAGTGGAGCATCGAAAAAGTGGCGCAGTTCTGCGGTTTGCCGCAGCAGCAGGTCGCCGATTTCTATTGTCAGTTTATTGCCGCACCGCGCGCCATCACGCTGTATACGATGGGCATTAACCAATCCGCCAGCGGCAGCGATAAATGCAACGCCATTATTAACGCTCATCTGGCGAGCGGAAAATATGGGCGTCCGGGCTGCGGGCCGTTTTCGCTGACCGGTCAACCCAATGCGATGGGCGGGCGCGAGGTCGGTGGGCTGGCGACCATGCTGGCGGCGCATATGAACTTTGAAGCCGACGATTTACAGCGCCTGGCGCGATTCTGGGGCACTGAACGGCTGGCGCAAACGCCAGGGCTGACGGCGGTGGATCTGTTTGCCGCCATTGGTCGAGGTGAAGTTAAAGCGGTGTGGATTATGGGCACCAATCCGGTAGTGTCGCTGCCGGACAGTCATGCGGTGAGCGAAGCTCTGGCGGCCTGCCCGCTGGTGATTGTCTCGGATGTGGTTGCCGATACCGATACCGGACGCTTCGCCCATATTCGTTTTCCGGCGCTGGCGTGGGGAGAGAAGAACGGCACCGTGACCAACTCCGAGCGGCGAATCTCCCGCCAGCGCGCGTTTCTGCCGACACCGGGGGAGGCGAAAGCCGACTGGTGGATCGTTGCTCGCGTGGCGCAAGAGCTGGGCTTTGGCTCCGCCTTTGCCTGGCAGCATTCTCATGATGTATTCAACGAGCACGCCGCGCTGTCGGGTTTTGAAAATAACGGCCAGCGAGCGTTTGATATCGGCGGGCTGGCGAACCTCAGCCTTGACGCCTGGGATGCGCTGGAACCTGTGCGTTGGCCAGTGAGTCGCAGCCCAGCAACATGGAGTTTGCACAAGGGCTGGCACCGGGATGGCAAGCTGCGTATGGTGCCCGTCGCCCCGCAACCGACCCGGGCGGCGACCGATGCGTTTTATCCGCTAATCCTCAACAGCGGGCGGATCCGCGATCAGTGGCACACCATGACCCGCACCGGCGCGGTGCCCAGGTTGATGCAGCATATCGCCGAACCGGTGGTGGAGGTGGCAGCAGATGATGCGCAGCGCTATCACCTGCTGGAAGGTGAACTAGCGCGGGTTCGCTCACCGAATGGGGTGATGGTAGCAAAAGTGGTTATCAGCGATGGGCAGCGCCCCGGTTCGCTGTTCGTGCCAATGCACTGGAATAATCAATTTGCTCGCCAGGGAAGGGTGAATAACCTGCTGATGGCGGTCACCGACCCCCACTCCGGGCAGCCGGAG
The DNA here is from genome assembly GCF_013705725.1 of Klebsiella sp. RHBSTW-00484. Taxonomy (NCBI): domain Bacteria; kingdom Pseudomonadati; phylum Pseudomonadota; class Gammaproteobacteria; order Enterobacterales; family Enterobacteriaceae; genus Klebsiella; species Klebsiella sp. RHBSTW-00484. The sequence continues at coordinate 2,553,782 of NZ_CP055481.1, forward strand.
AGTAAACAGGTGGCGGTAGCGATTGCCGCCTGGCTTCCAGCCTGGAAAGGTGAACTCTTTTCCCGCCAGCCGGTTCCAATACCCGCTTCGTTGCACTGGCGACGGCGGGCCGCGCAGGGCATAAGCCATCTTTCTCTCGCCGGGGATATCAGCCCTCGCCGGTGGCTGACCGACTGGTGCCAGCAGCAGGGATGGCAAATGCAGGTCGCCGAGGGCGGCAAGGTCTGGAACCTGCTGGCGTGGCAGGACGGAGAGCTGATGCTTGGCTGGTGGAGCGATGTCCGTGAACCGGTGATTGACGCCGAGTGGATTAGCGCCGCGTTTCGTACTCCGCCGCAGGATGCTGCTCAGCGCCACGCGCTATTGAGCGGCAGGAAGGGCGGCGATACGGTGCCGCGCGGGCGTATTATCTGTAGCTGCTTTAGCGTGGGCGAGCGGGCGATAAACGAAGCCATTGCCAGCGGCTGCCGGACGCCTGCAGCGCTGGGGGCGAAACTGAAATGTGGCACCAACTGCGGCTCCTGTATCCCGGAACTCAAGGCGCTGCTGGCGGAAAATCTAACGCAAGCCTGAGATTCAGTATATTCCTGGAATCATGCTGAAGGCTGCGAGGGATGGCAAAAAACGATAAACTTACGTTTTACTGCCATCCTTCCTGAGTAGACGTAACCGATTTGAGCTCTTTGTCGTTCCGCGTAACCCCGTATTTACCGCTTCTCCTGCTATTGGCAGGGATCCCCGCCCGCGCGCTGCAGGATAACCAGGCGTTCTCCCGGCCTCCTGATACGTTACCCGATCTCGGTATGGCGCCTCAGGTTGATGATGACGCCAGGCATTTTGCCGAAATGGCGAAAAAATTTGGCGAAGCCAGTATGAGCGATAACGGTCTGACAACCAGCGAACAGGCGCGAGTATTCGCCATCGGCAAGCTGGGGAATGAGGTCAGCCACCAGCTGGAAAACTGGCTCTCGCCGTGGGGCAACGCCAATGTCGATCTGCTGGTCGATAAAGAGGGGCAATTTACCGGTAGTAAAGGAAGCTGGTTTGTCCCGTTACAGGATAACGGCGACTATCTCACCTGGAACCAGTACTCGGTCACGCAGCGGGATAACGGGCTGGTGGGCAATATTGGCCTCGGTCAGCGCTGGCGGATGGGCTCGTGGCTGCTGGGCTATAACTCGTTCTATGACAAAGTCCTGGATGATCGCCTGGCGCGCGGCAGCGTTGGAGCTGAGGCTTGGGGGGAATCGATGCGTCTGTCGGCGAACTACTATCAACCGCTCAGCGGCTGGCAGCAAAGGAGTAGCGTGACCCAGCAGCAGCGTATGGCCAGCGGCTACGATGTGACCGCCCAGGCGCGGCTGCCGTTTTATCAGCATATTAATACCAGCGTCAGCGTGGAGCAGTATTTTGGCGATAACGTTGACCTGTTTCATTCGGGAACCGGTTATCACAATCCGGTGGCGGTGTCGGTGGGGCTGAATTACACCCCCGTTCCGCTGGTGACGGTGACGGCCAAACATAAACAAGGCGAGAGCGGCGTCAGCCAAAACGATGTGGGATTGAAGCTCAACTATCGCTTTGGCGTGCCGTTAAAACAGCAACTGGCGGCCGATGAAGTGGCGGTAAGCCGTTCGCTGCGCGGCAGCCGTTACGATAGCCCGGAACGCGATAATCTGCCGGTGGTTGAATATCGTCAGCGCAAAACCTTGTCAGTGTATCTGGCGACGCCGCCGTGGGATCTTCAGCCGGGGGAAACGGTGCAGCTGAAACTGCAAATTCGCAGCCTGCACGGGATAAAGTCGCTGAGCTGGCAGGGCGATACCCAGGCGCTAAGCCTGACGCCGCCGATAGAGGCAAACGGCCCGGACGGTTGGAGCATCATTATGCCGCGTTGGAACAGTGACGCCGGGGCGAGTAATCGCTGGCATCTTTCGCTGGTTGTGGAGGATAAAACGGGTCAGCGCGTCTCATCCAATGAGATCGCACTGGCGCTGACCGAGCCGCTGGTGAGCTTACCGGCCGAGGGCGTTTCCTGGCAGCATATGCCCTAGAATACGCGCTCCTGATGAACCCAAACCGCCGCTTCCACGCGTGATTTCAGCTTCATTTTCTTCAGCATATGCTTAACATGTACTTTTACGGTGCTTTCGGTGATATCCAGACGGCGGGCGATCATTTTGTTCGGCAGGCCTTGGGCAATCAGCTTGAGAATGTCGCGTTCGCGAGGGGTCAACTGGCTGATGTCGCGATCGGACGTGGCGCGGTTGGCACGCAGGCTTGCTGCCAGCACCGGGGTTAATGCTTCGCTGAGCACCATTTCGCCCGCTGCCGCCTGTTGCAGCGCTTTCAGCAGATCTTCCGGTTCCATATCTTTCAGCAGGTAGCCATCGGCACCGCGTTTCAGGGCGGTAACCACATCTTCTTCATGATTCGACACGCTAAACACCACCACCCGGCCAGAGAGCGATTTTTCGCGCAGCTTGTCGAGGGTTTCAAGGCCGTTCATGCCCGGCATATTGAGATCCAGCAGAATCAAATCTGGATCCAGCGACTCCGCGAGGGCGATACCTTGTTCGCCATTGCTGGCCTCGCCGATGACCTGGATATCCGGGGCCATGCTGACGAGCTGTTTGACGCCGGTGCGCAGCATCGGGTGATCGTCAATGAGAAGGATGGTTGCCCGTTCCTGTTGACTCATAGGGTTCTCCTTATTGGATTGAAAACGATTTTTCAGGGATAAAAGTGACGACCACTTCCGTGCCGCCGGTTTCCCGACGCCGCACCTGGCAGTCTCCGCGCAAGCTCTGGGCGCGATCGCGCATGATAATTAAGCCGTAATGGTTACTGCGCTCCGCGTGGTCCGGCACGCCGCGGCCGTTATCGGCTACCACCAGTCGGACCTGATTATCCCGCAGCGTCACGGTAACGCTGACGTCCGTCGCATTGGCATGCTTCAGGGCGTTGCTCAGCGCTTCGCGGGCGATTTGCAGCAGGTGGATTGCCTGGTGCGAGGGAACAAAACGCGGCGGCAACTGGTAGTCCAGGCGTACCGTAAAGCCGAAATGAGCGCTGTATTCCTGGCAGCTGGCCTCCAGCGCCGGGCGCAGACCGGTTTCGGTTAACTGTAGACGGAAGGTTGTTAGCAGTTCGCGCAGTTGCGCCCATGAGGTATTGAGTTCATTACGAATTTGCCCCAGCAGCTGACGGCTGGCATCCGGCAGGTCTTCGCCCTGCATCTGCAGGCAGCTGACCTGCATTTTCATGCACGAGAGCGACTGGGCAATGGAGTCGTGGAGCTCACGAGCGATAGTGGCGCGCTCTTCCATCACGATAAGCTGCTGCTGGCGCTCCTGATTATGGTCGAGTGCGAGGGTGCCGGTGAGCTGTTCCACAAGAGTATCAACCAGTTGCTGTTGATCGTGGCTTAGATGGCGACCAACGGGCAGAGTGGCCAGCAGAATTCCGTACTGATTATGGGCGTCCGACAGTCGCCATTTCAATGTGGTTCCGGCCTCGGGCAGCGGCGGCAGATCGCGCGGACACAGGTAGCAACCTTTGTCATCGCACTGAATATCAGAGTGGCAGGCGAACTCCTGGTGGTTGTCTTCATCTTCAAGATCATAAACCCGAACTTCAATATCACGCAGCAGAGTTAACCCTTGCAAACCGTTGAGCACCGGCGAGATGCGCTCGCAGAGCGGAGCGTTGGAGTGCAGGCGGCGATTGGCTTGCCACAGGAAGGCGAGAATCTCATTTTTCTGCTCCAGCCCGGCGGTTTTTTCCTGCACCCGGCGTTCGAGCACCGAATAGCTCTCGGCGAGCTCTTCGGACATGTTGTTTAGCGCCATACCGAGCGTCGCCATCTCATCGCGCCCGTTAATCTGGGTACGCTGGGTAAAGTCGCGTTGGCTCACCGCGCGTGCCATATCCAGCAGCTGTTTCCAGGGGCGTAACAAGCGTGCGCGTAGCCAAATAATGGTAAACACCAGCAGCAGCGCCATAATGACCGCCATGATTCTCTGGATCCAGACGACATGTTTTATCCGCTCCTCGGTGGTGTGATCGAAAGCGGTGACAAGCTGGTCGATGCGGTCAACAAAGCCGGCGACATCTGTGGCTACCGTGGCCTGATTTTGTGCCTTACGCATACCGGGTGCGAGCTCCAGTTGCCAGTAATGTTGCAGAGCCTGGAGCTGTTCTTGCTGATCGTCATGGCGAGCGGCGTACTGGAGTTCCGGACTAAAGACGGTGGCGGTCATTTCATCCAGCAGCTTTTGATCGCTTTCGCGTAACGGGATGGCTGCCAGCAGTCGATAGCTCTGCATGCGCAGCGAACCGGCTTTATTAATAGCGTGCGCGCTGCCCTGAACGCCGTGCACCAGGCGAGAGGAGATAGCCATTCCGGCGACACCTATCACTGTGGCCAATAGAACGATTAACACGAGTTGATTAACCAGCGTTAGCGGCGTAAAAAGACGTTTCAACATGAGGTATGTGCTCCTGACCGGCAAATCATCCGGGAGTGGCGCTTATTCTCGGACATCCCCTGGAGTATACCCATACCCCCAAAGGATTACCCCTTAATTGTCAGTCATTGATGATCTGGTGGCAGGGGTAGGGGTAAAGACAGCAGTCGCGTGAAAAACCACACTTTTTTGCGCAGAAATAGCTACTCACTTCGGGTGATGATTTTTTTTTAGCCAAATTAACGCCCACTTTTCCTTTGATTTATATCAACTTACCGCAGGCTGTAACCCATAAGGTAGCCAGGGTTAATACGAATAATCAGAGGTGTCTATGAGTCACTCTTCAATCCCGGAGAAGACTAACAGCTCAGTCATTACCGACTGGCGTCCTGAAGATCCTGAATTTTGGCAGCAGCGCGGTCATCGTGTCGCTAGCCGCAATCTGTGGATCTCCGTTCCATGTCTTTTACTGGCATTCTGCGTCTGGATGTTATTCAGCGCCGTCGCTGTCAACCTGAATAAAGTGGGCTTTCAGTTCACCACTGACCAGCTGTTTATGCTGACCGCACTGCCGGCGCTGTCCGGCGCGCTTTTGCGCGTGCCTTATGCGTTTATGGTTCCGCTGTTTGGCGGGCGTCGCTGGACTGCATTCAGTACCGGGATCATGATCGTACCCTGCGTATGGTTAGGTTTCGCGGTGCAGGACACCTCTACTCCGTTCAGCATTTTCGTGATTATTTCGCTGCTGTGCGGCTTCGCCGGGGCTAACTTTGCTTCCAGTATGGCGAACATCAGCTTCTTCTTCCCGAAACAGAAACAGGGCGGCGCGCTGGGCATCAACGGCGGCCTCGGCAATATGGGCGTCAGCGTGATGCAGCTGGTTGCTCCTCTGGTGGTATCCCTGTCTATTTTCGCCGTCTTTGGCGGAACCGGTAGCGAACAGCCGGACGGTTCGATGCTGTATCTGGAAAATGCGGCGTGGGTTTGGGTACCGTTCCTGATCATCTTCACCCTGGCGGCGTGGTTCTTTATGAACGACCTGTCGGCATCGAAAGCTTCCCTGAGCGAGCAGTTGCCGGTACTTAAGCGCGCGCATCTGTGGATTATGGCGCTGCTGTATCTTGCCACCTTCGGCTCTTTCATCGGCTTCTCAGCGGGCTTCGCCATGCTGTCGAAGACCCAGTTCCCAGATGTGCAGATTCTGCACTACGCGTTCTTTGGGCCGTTTATTGGTGCGCTGGCGCGCTCTACCGGTGGGGCGATCTCTGACCGTCTGGGCGGGACTCGCGTGACCCTGGTGAACTTCGTGGTGATGGCTATCTTCTGCGGCCTGCTGTTCCTGACGCTGCCGACCCACGGCGAGGGGGGGAACTTTATCGCCTTCTTTGCGGTGTTTATGGTGCTGTTCCTGACTGCCGGTCTGGGTAGTGCTTCAACCTTCCAGATGATCTCGCTGATCTTCCGCAAAATGACCATGGAACGCGTGAAGGCGCAGGGCGGCAGCGAAGCGCAGGCAATGCGCGAAGCGGCCACCGATACGGCGGCGGCGCTGGGCTTTATCTCCGCGATTGGCGCTATCGGCGGGTTCTTTATTCCGAAAGCGTTCGGTATCTCGCTGGATCTGACCGGTTCCCCGGCTGGGGCGATGAAGGTCTTCCTGGTGTTCTACATCGCCTGCGTGGTGATTACCTGGGCGGTTTACGGGCGTAAGCAAAAATAATTTTTCTTTCTGGAGAGGGCGCAACAGAGTTGCGCCTTTTTTATAACGAATAAATGCTGCTCGGAAATAATGCTTCCGGCGAGGAATCCCAGCTGGTGGTAGGCCTCCCACTGGGCCTCATCGAAAAATTGATCGCCCGTTGTTTGCTGTGGAAACGTGTCATTTCGTTCGGCGTAGCTGGCAGTGGCAAGATCCATCCCCGGCAATAAATGCGGTTTAATAATGAGTAATTGTCCGGTTTTTTTCGCAAAGCCATTGATCTCTGGATAATGAACGATCGCCTGGAGTAAGGCTGGAGAAGTTGTTTTACTTTTAATGCCGATTGCGAGGTATAGTCGCTGTTAATAGGGGTTTTAAACTCAATATCAATTGCCATATCGATTTTGGCTTTACGTACCAGGTTCTCAAGATCGTCGAATAAAAAATGAGGGTCGGCACCACAATCCGCGACGACAATTGAATCTAACCTGCGTTTCAGCAATGGGTAAACGGCCGTATTTTCAAAATGACCGCCATCCGTCAAATACCATTTCTCATTGCTCAATCCGGGGAAGCGGGCGAACATTTCGGCAAAAAGATATGTTAAATGCGTGTGCGGCCATTTCAATCCAGGTGCACTTTTTTTGTGCTTCGCCTGTCGACTGGGAGAGAGGTTTTTTGACCAAAAACCCAGCCGACCACCAACTAAATAGATCATAAATGCCAGGCCTGGCGATGTCTTTGAACCCATGCCCGTTGAGACCGCTGCGCCGGAAATAGCAAGCCACTGTGATAGCGTGGTGTGATTGAGGTTCTCTGGGGACTCAGGAAACTGGGTACCGGTTTCAACGCCAAATGAACTGACCGTCAGGGCAATGCCTTTTCGGTCAGCATTATAGTTGTCGCTGCGATCGTCGATGGTCTGGTTAATACAGCTGGTGATTAAATGAATCGGACCGCCGTAGTTGTGCGGCGCGTAATTCTCCATTGCCACATCATCGCCCGCCACCGTGGTGGTGATTTTTTCAATTGCATCCATCGCGCCAGGTAACTTGTCATCCAATGGGGCTTGTGGGAAACGCGGTTTGGTCGCTTTATTTTGTTTATGGGGATAGTTTCCTGTTGAAACCCAGGCGCGTTCGATACGCGCCCGATACAGATTATGTAGTGAGCTGAGATTAAGAAACTCAGTAAAGCGAGGCTGTTTACCTAACAGCCACAGAATAAGTAATGCCGTCAGTGCAGTCATCAAAGGTAAATAATTAAACCCGACCAGAGGAACGTTCAAAACCGTTGAAATCTCGATCAGAGCAGCGCAGACCGTTGTCAGACAAAAAAGCATCAGTAGATAGCCTGCGATGTTTCCGGCAAGCATAAGATTAAACGCGATTCGCTTATTACCGGCTGAAATTCGCGAGAGGAGCCAGTTGATAAGCTGGGTTTCTTTTAGCAGGCGAACTGCCGCTATGCTTAACGGACTGGAAATCAACATTATGCTGGTATTTGGGCCATGAAAGAGCGAAAACCACAGTAAAAATCCCGCTCGGTTAAGTCCCCATAAGGCGGCGAGGAGGGTGATAATCAGTAGATCCCAGGTGAGAGCCTGAGTTAAGGCCAGGCGAAATGCCGCTAAGTCTTTTGTCTGCCGAAAGATATGCACCCAGGGAGCCATACAAATAAGCCAGATCAGCAGTGAAAGTCCCCAGGGGACTGGGCTCCAAAAAAGAAAGACCAGGCACAGCAGAATGCTGATGCCCAGCCCAAGGAGAAGCCAGTCCTGGTGTTGACGAAAGTACCAATAGGAAATTGCCAACCAGGCCGCAAGTGCTGCGGGGATCGCCACCAGGAGGGGAAAATGTTTAAGATCTGGAGGAAGCAGAAGTTGTAATTGCAAGGCCAGGCCTGCGCAGATAATGCAGAGTAAGGTGACAAAAAATAGCGAGGCGAAAAATGAGCGGAGAATCTGGCCGAAAGAAAGCGCAATATCTCGTGTTCCCGCAGGAGTGAGATAGCGGCCATTATTGCGTAGCCATCCTAGCAGCAGTGAATTATCTTTTTCTAAACCCGCTTCGACAGCAAGTGGAGAGCACCCTTTCTGATAGCAACGTCCCAGCATTCCCCCCGTATATCCTCCGCCGGAGACCGTTGAGAGATAGTCAAACTTGTGCAGTAGTTTTTTTTTCGCCAGTGCCCTTAGCAACCCGAGGCTGAACGTCGCACTGCGGATTCCGCCACCGGAAAGCGCCAGACCATAAATCCCGGCGCACGGTTTTAATTCTGGCTCGTCACCATGAGGTGCGGCGGTGTCCGATTGGTTCTCTGGCCGGAGTAATTTGCGGCGGAGATTAATAGCCTTTTGTTCATTAGCGGGTAATGCATTGAATTTCAATCGAGTATTTTCATTGCACATGGGGATACCATCGAGGGGGGTTAGCGAGACGGTATTTGTAGTGTAGCCAGCCGGGAATCAATGGTGAGGATATATTTTAACGCTTGGGTAAAAGCGGATACCACCTAATAACTGGTTAAGAGTTCATGAAGAGGTAAATAAAGAAAATTTATTATAAAAACCAATAAAAACAGATAGATAAAAAATAGATAAATATACCACCTTGGTGGTATTTTTTATTTTCTATATAAAGCGTACGGATACCGTGGTTGATCGTTATCAATTCTCTCCCTCTTTCATAGCGTTACCTTCGCTGCAAATCCAGCAATGTCGATTTATCAGAGAGCCGTCAGGCTCCACACAGGAGAGACCCGATGAGTAAATTCCTGGACCGGTTTCGCTACTTCAAACAGAAGGGCGAAACCTTTGCCGATGGGCACGGCCAGCTTCTTAACACCAACCGGGATTGGGAGGATGGATACCGCCAACGTTGGCAGCACGATAAAGTTGTGCGCTCCACTCACGGTGTAAACTGCACCGGCTCATGCAGCTGGAAGATTTATGTCAAAAATGGCCTCGTCACCTGGGAAACCCAGCAGACCGACTATCCGCGTACACGCCCGGACCTGCCAAACCACGAACCACGCGGCTGCCCGCGCGGGGCGAGCTATTCCTGGTATCTCTATAGCGCCAACCGTCTGAAATATCCGCTGATGCGCAAACGCCTGATGAAAATGTGGCGTGAAGCGAAAAAACTGCACAGCGATCCGGTTGATGCCTGGGCATCGATTATTGAAGATGCCGATAAAGCCAAAAGCTTCAAACAAGCGCGTGGCCGCGGTGGTTTCGTACGTTCCTCCTGGCAGGAAGTGAATGAGCTGATTGCTGCCTCTAACGTCTATACCGTCAAAACCTACGGCCCTGACCGTGTCGCTGGCTTCTCGCCAATTCCGGCAATGTCGATGGTTTCTTACGCCTCCGGCGCACGTTATCTGTCGCTGATTGGCGGCACCTGTCTGAGCTTCTACGACTGGTATTGTGACTTACCGCCTGCGTCGCCGCAGACCTGGGGTGAACAGACCGATGTTCCGGAATCTGCGGACTGGTACAACTCCAGCTACATCATCGCCTGGGGCTCTAACGTTCCACAAACCCGTACGCCAGATGCGCACTTCTTTACTGAAGTTCGTTATAAAGGCACCAAAACCGTTGCTATCACTCCGGACTACGCCGAAATCGCCAAACTGTGCGACCTGTGGCTGGCACCGAAACAGGGTACCGATGCGGCGATGGCGCTGGCAATGGGTCACGTGATGCTGCGTGAATTCCACCTCGATAAACCAAGCCAGTACTTCACCGACTACGTGCGTCGCTACACCGACTTCCCGATGCTGGTGATGCTCGAAGAGCGCGAAGGTTATTATGCTGCGGGCCGTATGCTGCGTGCTGCTGACCTGGTTGACTCTCTGGGTCAGGAAAATAATCCGGAATGGAAAACCGTCGCGGTTAATACCGATGGCGATATGGTGGCACCGAACGGTTCTATCGGTTTCCGTTGGGGCGAAAAAGGTAAATGGAACCTTGAGCAACGCGACGGTAAATCCGGTGATGAAACCGAACTGCAGTTGAGCCTGCTGGGTAGCCAGGATGAGATTGCTCAGGTTGGTTTCCCGTACTTTGGCGGCGAAGGCACCGAGCACTTCACAAGCGTCGAGCTGGAAAATATCCTGCTGCACAAACTGCCGGTGAAACGTCTGCAACTTGCCGACGGTACCACCGCGCTGGTGACCACCGTTTATGACCTGACCATGGCCAACTACGGTCTGGAACGCGGTCTGAACGATGAAAACTGTGCAACCAGCTACGAAGATATTAAAGCCTACACTCCGGCCTGGGCTGAGAAAATCACCGGCGTGCCGCGCGCGCAGATCATCCGCACCGCGCGTGAATTTGCCGACAACGCAGATAAAACGCACGGTCGTTCGATGATTATCGTTGGCGCTGGCCTGAACCACTGGTATCACCTCGATATGAACTATCGTGGCCTGATCAATATGCTGGTGTTCTGCGGCTGTGTGGGTCAGAGCGGCGGCGGTTGGGCGCACTATGTGGGCCAGGAAAAACTGCGTCCGCAGACCGGCTGGCAGCCGCTGGCGTTTGCCCTTGACTGGCAGCGTCCGGCGCGTCACATGAACAGTACGTCCTACTTCTATAACCACTCCAGCCAATGGCGTTATGAGTCGGTTACCGCGCAGGAGTTGCTGTCACCGCTGGCGGATAAATCCCGCTACAGCGGTCACCTGCTGGACTTCAACGTTCGTGCAGAACGCATGGGCTGGTTGCCGTCTGCACCGCAGTTAGGCACCAACCCACTGCGTATTGCTGATGACGCGAAGAAAGCCGGGATGGATCCGGTTGATTACACCGTTAAGGCGCTGAAAGAAGGTTCTATTCGTTTTGCGGCTGAACAGCCGGAAAACGGCAAAAACCACCCGCGTAACCTGTTCATCTGGCGTTCTAACCTGCTGGGCTCTTCCGGTAAAGGCCATGAATACATGCTGAAATATCTGCTGGGTACCGAACACGGTATTCAGGGGATGGATCTCGGCAAGCAGGGCGGTCTGAAGCCAGAAGAAGTGGAATGGCAGGATAACGGTCTCGACGGTAAATTGGATCTGGTGGTCACGCTGGACTTCCGTCTGTCGAGCACCTGTCTGTATTCCGATATCGTGCTGCCAACGGCAACCTGGTATGAAAAAGACGACATGAATACCTCGGATATGCATCCGTTTATTCACCCGCTGTCTGCTGCTGTTGACCCAGCATGGGAATCGAAAAGCGACTGGGAAATCTACAAAGGCATCGCGAAGAAATTCTCTGAAGTCTGCGTGGGCCACCTTGGTCAGGAAACGGATATTGTTACGCTGCCAATCCAGCATGACTCTGCGGCCGAACTGGCACAGCCGTTAGACGTGAAGGATTGGAAAAAAGGCGAATGTGACCTGATCCCAGGTAAAACCGCACCGCACATTATTCCGGTTCAACGTGATTACCCGGCAACCTATGAACGCTTTACCTCCATCGGACCATTGATGGAAAAAATCGGTAACGGTGGTAAAGGGATTGCCTGGAACACCCAGAGCGAAATGGACCTGCTGCGTAAGCTCAACTACACCAAAGCAGAAGGCCCGGCGAAAGGCCAGCCGATGCTGGATACCGCGATTGATGCAGCCGAAATGATCCTCACCCTGGCGCCGGAAACCAACGGTCAGGTGGCGGTGAAAGCCTGGGCGGCGCTCAGCGAGTTTACCGGTCGCGACCACACGCACCTGGCGCTCAATAAAGAAGACGAGAAAATTCGCTTCCGTGATATTCAGGCGCAGCCGCGCAAGATTATCTCAAGCCCGACCTGGTCAGGCCTGGAAGATGAACACGTCTCCTACAACGCCGGTTATACCAACGTTCATGAGCTGATCCCATGGCGTACGCTGTCTGGTCGTCAGTCCTTGTATCAGGACCACCAGTGGATGCGTGATTTTGGTGAAAGCCTGCTGGTCTACCGTCCGCCGATCGATACCCGTTCGGTGAAAGATGTGATGGGCAAGAAATCAAACGGCAACCCAGAGAAGGCGCTGAACTTCCTGACGCCGCACCAGAAATGGGGTATTCACTCAACCTACAGCGACAACCTGCTGATGCTGACCTTAGGTCGTGGTGGTCCGGTGGTGTGGATGAGCGAAGAAGATGCCAAAGACATCGGTATTGAAGATAACGACTGGATTGAAGTCTTCAACAACAACGGTGCGCTGACCGCCCGTGCGGTTGTGAGCCAGCGTGTACCAGCCGGGATGACCATGATGTACCACGCGCAGGAACGTATTGTTAACCTGCCGGGTTCAGAAATTACCGGTCAACGCGGCGGTATCCATAACTCGGTGACCCGCATCACGCCAAAACCGACCCATATGATCGGCGGCTATGCGCAGTTGGCCTACAGCTTTAACTACTACGGTACCGTAGGCTCGAACCGTGATGAGTTTGTCGTGGTACGTAAGATGAAGAACATTGACTGGTTGGACGGCGAAGGCAATGACCAAGTACAGGAGAGCGTAAAATGAAAATTCGTTCACAAGTCGGCATGGTGCTGAATCTCGATAAATGCATCGGTTGCCACACCTGCTCGGTCACCTGTAAAAACGTCTGGACCAGCCGTGAAGGCACCGAGTACGCATGGTTCAACAACGTTGAAACCAAGCCGGGTACCGGTTTCCCGACCGACTGGGAAAACCAGGAAAAATACAAAGGCGGTTGGATCCGTAAAATCAACGGCAAGCTGGTGCCGCGCATGGGTAACAAAGCGCTGCTGCTAGGTAAAATCTTCGCTAACCCGCATCTGCCGGGTCTGGATGATTATTACGAGCCGTTTGATTTCGACTACCAGACGCTGCACAACGCACCGGCTGATAGCAAAGCCCAGCCGATTGCCCGTCCACGCTCGCTAATTACCGGCAAGCGTATGGACAAAATCACTAAGGGCCCGAACTGGGAGGATGACCTGGGCGGCGAGTTCGAGAAGCTGTCGAAAGACAAAAACTTCGAGAACATGCAGAAGGCGATGTACGGCCAGTTCGAGAACACTTTCATGATGTACCTGCCGCGCCTTTGCGAACACTGTCTGAACCCGGCATGCGTCGCAACGTGCCCGAGCGGTGCCATCTATAAGCGTGAAGAAGACGGTATTGTGCTGATCGATCAGGACAAATGTCGTGGCTGGCGTATGTGCATTACCGGTTGCCCGTACAAAAAAATCTACTTCAACTGGAAAAGCGGCAAGTCTGAAAAATGCATCTTCTGCTATCCGCGTATTGAAGCGGGTCAGCCGACCGTGTGTTCCGAGACCTGCGTAGGTCGTATCCGTTACCTCGGCGTGCTGCTGTATGACGCAGATGCGATTGAAACCGCAGCAAGCACTGAGAACGAGAAAGATCTGTATCAGCGCCAGCTGGACGTGTTCCTCGATCCAAACGATCCGCAAGTGATTGAGCAGGCGCAGAAAGACGGTATTCCGTTGAGCGTGATTGATGCAGCCCAGAAATCGCCGGTCTACAAAATGGCGATGGACTGGAAGCTGGCACTGCCGCTGCACCCGGAATACCGTACGCTGCCAATGGTCTGGTACGTGCCGCCGCTGTCTCCAATTCAGTCCGCAGCCGATGCGGGTGAACTGGGCAGCAACGGTATCCTGCCTGACGTTGAAAGCCTGCGTATCCCGGTTCAGTACCTGGCGAACCTGCTGACCGCGGGTGACACTCAGCCGGTACTGTTGGCGCTGAAACGTATGCTGGCAATGCGTCACTTCAAACGCACCGAGACCGTTGACGGTGTGATTGATACCCGTGCGCTGGAAGAAGTTGGTCTGACTGAAGCGCAGGCACAGGAAATGTATCGCTATCTGGCGATTGCCAACTACGAAGATCGTTTCGTGGTGCCAAGCAGCCACCGCGAACAGGCTCGTGATGCTTTCCCGGAGAAAAACGGTTGTGGCTTTAGCTTCGGTGATGGCTGCCACGGTTCTGACACCAAGTTTAATTTGTTCAACAGCCGCCGTATTGATTCTGTGGATGTGAGCAGCAAAACGGAGCCACACGCATGATTGAACTCGTGATTGTGTCACGTCTGCTCGAGTACCCGGATGCTGCCTTATGGCAGCACCAGGACGAACTCTTCGACGTTCTGGCCTCATCAGAGAAACTGGATAAAGGGGATGCCCAGATGCTGGGCATGTTCCTGCGTGAGTTAACCGCGCAGGATCCGCTGGATGCGCAGGCCGCTTACAGCGAACTGTTTGACCGTGGCCGCGCCACCTCGTTGCTGCTGTTCGAACACGTTCACGGCGAGTCTCGTGACCGTGGTCAGGCGATGGTGGATCTGCTGAATCAGTATGAGCAGCACGGTCTGGTGCTTGATAGCCGCGAGCTGCCGGATCACCTGCCGCTGTATCTGGAATATCTGGCGCAGCTGCCGGAGAGCGAAGCGATTGGCGGTTTACAGGATATCGCACCGATTCTGGCGCTGCTGTGCGCCCGTCTTCAGCAGCGTGAAAGCCGTTATGCGGTGCTGTTCGAACAGTTGTTGAAACTGGCGAACAGTGCGGTCGATGAAGCGAAAGTGGCGGAAAAAATTGCGGATGAAGCCCGTGATGATACGCCACAAGCGCTTGATGCGGTCTGGGAAGAAGAGCAGGTCAAATTCTTTGCTGACCAGGGCTGCGGTGAGTCGGAAATTTCGAATCACCAGCGTCGTTTTGCCGGAGCCGTTGCCCCGCAATATTTGAATATCTCTAACGGAGGACAGCAATAATGCACTTCCTGAATATGTTCTTCTTCGACATCTATCCGTATATCGCGGGTGCGGTCTTCCTGATTGGCAGCTGGTTGCGCTACGACTATGGCCAGTACACCTGGCGCGCGGCGTCCAGCCAGATGCTGGATCGTAAGGGGATGAACCTGGCGTCTAACCTGTTCCACATCGGGATTCTGGGGATTTTTGCCGGTCACTTCCTCGGTATGCTCACGCCACATTGGATGTATGAATCGTGGCTGCCGCTGGACGTGAAACAGAAGATGGCGATGTTTGCGGGCGGCGCGTCCGGCGTGATGTGTCTGGTAGGCGGGGTGTTGCTGCTCAAACGCCGTCTGTTCAGCCCACGCGTGCGTGCGACCACCACCAGTGCCGATATTCTGGTGCTGTCGATTCTGGTTATCCAGTGTACGCTGGGTCTGCTGACCATTCCGTTCTCCGCCCAGCATATGGACGGGAGTGAGATGATGAAACTGGTGAACTGGGCGCAGTCCGTGGTGACTTTCCACGGCGGTGCTTCTCAATACCTGGATGGTGTGGCGTTTATTTTCCGTATGCACCTGGTGTTGGGGATGACATTGTTCCTGCTGTTCCCGTTCTCGCGTCTGGTACACATCTGGAGCGTGCCGGTGGAGTACCTGACCCGTAAGTACCAGATTGTCCGCGCTCGTCACTAAGACAGCGCTTTAACGTACTAAACCCTGCTTCGGCGGGGTTTTTTTATATCTGAGTATTGGGATTTTCCCGGCCAAGCGCAGCGCCGCCGGGACACATATGGCAGAAATATAGAATCAGCTCTGGAGAATTATAAGAGATAACAAAGAAGTTTTTGATTGTTTGATTTGAGAAGGTGCTATCAGGAAGTGATGGTGGTGGGGGAAGGATGACTCGTCGCGATGCTCCTCGCCCTTCGGGTCGTTGCCTGTGACAACGTTGTCTCGCTTTCGCTCGACTCGAACCTTGGTCGAAGCTTCTCATCCTTCCCCGTATGGGCAGAATATAGAATTTCAGTGTTTGGATTTGAGAAGGTGCTATCAGGAAGTGATGGTGGTGGGGGAAGGATGACTCGTCGCGATGCTCCTCGCCCTTCGGGTCGTTGCCTGCGGCAACGCTTTCTCGCTACGCTCGAATCGAACCTTGGTCGAAGCTTCTCATCCTTCCCCGTATGGGCAGAATATAGAATTTCAGTGTTTGGATTTGGGAAGGTGTTATCAGGAAGTGATGGTGGTGGGGGAAGGATTCGAACCTTCGAAGTCGATGACGGCAGATTTACAGTCTGCTCCCTTTGGCCGCTCGGGAACCCCACCAGGGGTAATTCAAATTGTAGAGGTAAAGCTTTGAGATGGTGGTGGGGGAAGGATTATTCGTCGCTTCGCTCCTCACCCTTCGGGCCGTTGCCTGTGACAACGTTGTCTCGCTTTCGCTCGACTCGAACCTTGGTCGAAGGTTCTTACCCTTCCCAGCGAGTGCAAACTTCAGCATGGCTCGTTGGGGTAACTACATCGCTGTAGTGAATAATGGTGGTGGGGGAAGGATTCGAACCTTCGAAGTCGATGACGGCAGATTTACAGTCTGCTCCCTTTGGCCGCTCGGGAACCCCACCACGGGGTAATGCATAATACTGGCCTGCTTCCTTCTCGGGAAGCGGGGCGCATCATATCAAATGACGCGCCGCTGTAAAGTATTCCTTTGATAAAAACAAACTGGTTGCCTGATTTTTACACGTAAAGCCGCAAAGCTAACCAGCTAATTTCATTATCGATTAAAGAATAATCGTCCGGTTGCCGTAAACGAATACCCGCTGCGCCAAAACCTGATATAAAGCACGGCTCAGCACATTTTTCTCGACGTCACGACCTGCACGCATCATATCTTCCGCGGTGTAGGTGTGATCCACGTGAATCACGTCCTGCATAATGATTGGACCTTCATCGAGATTATCGTTCACGTAGTGTGCGGTCGCGCCAATAATCTTCACGCCGCGATCGTATGCCTGATGGTAAGGGCGTGCGCCAATAAACGCCGGCAGGAACGAGTGGTGGATATTAATGATTTTATTTGGAAAGCGAGAGACGAATTCCGGGGTCAGCACGCGCATATATTTTGCCAGTACGACGTAATCTGGCTCAAGAGCGGCAATGGCATCGCCCATTTGCTTATCGTGCTCTTCGCGGGTTAAACCTTCATGGCTTACCAACTGGAAGGGGATATTAAATCGTTCAACCAAAGTGCGCAGCGTTTCATGGTTGCCGATAACGGCGGCAATTTCTACGTCCAGCCCGCCATAGTTGGCTTTCATCAGCAGATCGCCCAGGCAGTGCGCCTCTTTGGTCACCAAAATCACGACACGGCGACGGCCTGCTGGGTTTAACTCACGAATAGAACCTTCTGGCAGAGCGCTGTCGAGGTCTGCCAGTAGAATGGAATCATTGAAAATACCTTCAAGCTCGGTACGCATAAAGAAACGACCGGTCCGATGATCAACGAATTCGTTGTTTTGCACGATGTTCAGTTCGTGCTTGTAGCAGATATTAGTGATACGCGCGATGAGGCCTTTCTGATCAGGGCAAATAGTGCGTAGTACTTTACGTTGTAGTGAATGCATCGCGGGGAAAATCCTGTAGTGTTTGCTATTTCTGCTGCTGGCTTATTGGCCGCAACATTTTTTAAATTTTTTACCTGAACCGCAAGGGCAGGGGTCATTTCGACCAATGAGCGGTCGTGTGCCGTCAATATAGTACCACTGTCCGTTTTCTTTTAAGAATCTGGATCGTTCAATAATAGCCCCGGAGCGGTTATCGTCAGTAAAACGAGCGATAAAGCTGACGAAGCCTTCATCAGGACTGCGGCCAGTATCGGTGGCAAAGAGGGTTAAACCTTGCCATTGGGTTCGGGTAAATCCGTTCTCCAGGTCTGCGCGAAACTGTTGCGCCTGACAGGAGGGGTGCCATGTTTTGATCAGATAGTCGGCATCTTTCATGACAAATGCGCTGTAGCGGGATCGCATCAGCTGTGACGGATCCGGCGCAAGCTGTGTGCCAGCCAGATAACGCTGACAACATGAGCTATACTCCAGAGCGCTGCCACAGGGGCATAATTGCGACAAAACGGCCTCCATGGAAAAGAGAAAAACAGCGTTGTTACGCTAAAGTGCTTATGTTAACTGAGCGGTGGCGATGATGCCATGCCCGGAGTGGAAGGATATGTTTCGGTAATAATGAGAAAGCTTAAAGTTGGTCTGGCATTAGGGGCAGGAGCCGCACGAGGGTGGTCGCACATTGGTGTGATCAACGCTTTACAGCGTGCAGGTATAGACGTTGATGTCATCGCGGGATGTTCTATTGGGTCGCTGGTAGGCGCAGCCTACGCTTGCAACCGACTTCCTGCACTGGAGAAATGGGTATGCTCCTTTAGTAATTGGGACGTTCTGAAGTTAATGGATCTCTCCTGGCAACGCGGCGGATTGCTGCGCGGCGAGCGTGTGTTCAGTCAGTATCGGCAGCTTATGCCCACTACTGAAATTGAATGCTGCGAACGTCGATTTGCGGCCGTCACCACCAATTTAAGCACTGGTCGTGAATTGTGGTTTACTGAGGGGGATCTACATCTTGCGGTACGCGCCTCTTGCAGTATGCCTGGCCTGATGTCGCCAGTGATGCATAATGGTTACTGGCTGGTGGATGGCGCGGTTGTCAATCCCGTGCCGGTGTCACTGGCTCGCGCAATGGGCGCAGATATTGTGATTGCCGTTGATTTGCAGCACGATGCGCATCTGATGCAGCAAGATTTGTTATCCATGGAGGCGCGACGTCCGGAAGAGGAGGAAGACTTCTCCTGGCATTCTCGTATACGCTCTCGGTTGACGCGCATGACTTCGCGGCGGGCGACGGTGACGCCAACGGCTATGGAGATCATGTCCACTTCTATTCAGGTGCTGGAAAATCGCCTTAAGCGAAATCGCATGGCGGGCGATCCGCCGGATATTCTGATACAACCCTTTTGCCCGCAAATCTCCACTCTTGATTTTCATCGAGCCGGTGAAGCTATAGCAGCTGGTCATCTGGCGGTTGAAAAGAAAATGGATGAACTATTACCTTTGGTGCGTACCCCCGCGTAGCGCATTTAACACCGACTTAAGTAAATTCTGACAGGCGATAGTGTGAATAGCATGCCACTATTACATTATCGTCAGTCAGAGGAGAGATCATGACGCAGCCATTGGCGGGTAAACAGATTCTGATAGTTGAAGACGAACCCGTTTTCCGCTCTCTTATGCACACCTGGTTAACTTCGCTTGGTGCGACTATCGTACAGGCGGAGGATGGGGTGGATGCGCTTCAAAAAATGGCCGATTCAAAACCTGATCTGATGATTTGTGATATTTCGATGCCGCGTATGAATGGTCTGCAGCTAGTTGAACATCTGCGCAATCAGGGTGAACAGCTACCGATTCTGATGATATCAGCCACGGAAAATATGGCGGATATTGCTAAAGCGCTGCGCCTTGGCGTACAGGATATCCTGTTAAAGCCAGTAAGGGATTTTGAGCGTCTGAAGGAAACGGTCTATGCCTGCCTCTATCCCAACATGTTCAATTCGCGAGTTGAAGAGGAAGAGCGGTTATTTGAGGACTGGGATGCGCTAGTCAGTGACCCGAAAGCGGCATCGAGACTGCTGCAGGAGCTTCAGCCTCCTGTTCAACAGGAGATGTCTCATTGCCGTATTCACTATCGCCAGCTTATGTCGGCTGATAAGCCTGGATTGGTTCTCGATATTGCACCGTTATCAGAAAACGATCTGGCGTTTTATTGTCTGGATGTCACGCGCGCGGGGGATAATGGGGTTCTTGCAGCCTTATTGCTGCGTGCACTGTTTAATGGACTGCTGCAAGAGCAGTTAGCTCATCAGGGGCAGCGCTTGCCGGAGATGGGAAGTCTGCTAAAACAGGTTAATCAATTGCTACGTCAGGCAAATTTGCCAGGGCAATTCCCATTATTGGTAGGGTATTATCACAGCGGATTGAAAAATTTGATTTTAGTTTCTGCTGGTTTGAACGGCACGCTGAATACAGGCGAACACCAAATTCAGATTAGCAATGGGGTTCCGTTAGGAACATTAGGTAATGCATATCTCAACCAAATAAGTCAACGCTGTACATCATGGCAGTGCCAAATTTGGGGGGCAGGTGGGCGTTTACGCCTTATGTTGTCTGCGGAATGAGCAACTGTGTTTATTTTAGGTTACCGCACGATCTTTTGCGGTGGTACTATCGCCGGGTTTAATGCGTAAAAATCCTAATTCGGGGATATCCAATCCTTTTCAGACCCGATGTGGTTGAGCAGGCTGATATACTCGATACGATATTATTAACGAGAAGTTTAAAAAACGAACAGTCCAGGAGATTTCAATGGCTGCGCTTAATTCAAAAGTAAGAAAAGCTGTAATCCCGGTTGCGGGATTAGGCACCCGAATGTTGCCTGCAACTAAGGCTATTCCTAAAGAAATGCTGCCACTGGTAGACAAGCCTTTAATTCAATATGTTGTTAACGAATGTATCGCAGCCGGGATTACTGAAATTGTTCTGGTCACGCACTCCTCGAAAAACTCTATCGAAAACCATTTTGATACCAGTTTTGAGCTGGAAGCGATGCTGGAAAAACGTGTAAAACGCCAGCTGTTGGAAGAAGTCCAATCTATTTGTCCGCCGCACGTTACCATTATGCAGGTCCGTCAGGGGCTGGCTAAAGGTCTGGGCCATGCCGTGCTGTGCGCCCACCCTGTTGTTGGCGATGAGCCAGTCGCGGTTATTTTGCCAGACGTTATTCTGGATGAATTTGAATCCGATCTGTCTTGCGATAACCTGGCGGAAATGATTGCTCGTTTTGATGAGACTGGAGCCAGTCAAATCATGGTTGAACCCGTTGCGGACGTGACTGCATACGGCGTTGTTGACTGCAAAGGCCAGCCTCTGCAACCGGGCGAGAGCGTTCCGATGGTTGGTGTGGTAGAAAAACCGAAAGCGGACGTTGCGCCGTCCAATCTGGCCGTTGTAGGTCGTTACGTGCTGAGCGCGGATATTTGGCCGCTGCTGGCAAAAACGCCTCCGGGAGCCGGTGATGAAATTCAGTTGACTGATGCCATTGATATGCTGATCGAAAAAGAAACGGTCGAAGCCTATCATATGAAAGGCGTGAGTCATGACTGCGGTAATAAACTGGGTTATATGCAAGCTTTTGTTGAATATGGTGTTCGCCATAAGTCACTGGGCGCAGAATTTAAAACCTGGCTGGAAAAAGCAGTAGCGAAGTAGTCGTTATCTGTAGTACTACAAGAAGCCGGGGAGCGATTTCATTTCCCGGTTTTTTTATGCCCGTACGACGTATGTTGGATTGAGAGATAAAAAAATCCCGCCGGAGCGGGATTTTTAAACGGATACGATAGCTTATTACAGCAGGAAATCGTCCAGAGATTTACCCTGCTCATCCATCGCTTTCTTGATCACTGCCGGAGTACGACCCTGACCAGTCCAGGTTTTAGTTTCGCCGTTTTCGTCAACGTAGCTATATTTAGCCGGACGTGCTGCGCGTTTGGCTTTGGTACCCGCTTTAACAGCTGCCATGGTGCTCAGCAGTTCATTCGGATCAATTCCATCAGCAATCAGCATTTCACGGTATTGCTGCAGTTTACGGGTGCGTTCTTCAATTTCCGCAGCAGCAGCGCTTTCTTCTTCGCGACGTTCGTTAACGACGACTTCTAATTTTTCCAGCATTTCTTCGAGCGTTTCAAGTGTGCATTCTCTTGCCTGCGCACGAAGAGTACGGATGTTGTTCAAAATTTTAAGTGCTTCGCTCATTGTAGTAATCTCAAACTTATATTGTGGGGTGGTTTGTTGGACTAATAATAGAGCGATAAAATCAGATGTGCAATAGGGGAGAATGTAAGGAAGTCAAAATAATTTGTTATTTGTCTCGAGAATTAATTAATTTAAGTTAATTTTTCCGGATGAGTTCACATCTTTACTGCTTATAGCGAAGTCAGGTCCATAAGCTAAAACCCTGAGATAGTATGCTTTTTCCTACTCCCGGCGAGTAAAGTTATACTTCGCATGGATAAATATCATCTTCGGTATTAGCGCAGTGGTTGCGGTGATGTTTAATATAAAACACTTGTCCAGGTCCGTTATAGGCTCCCGGCAGGAACCCGGATAAGCACAAAAGGACAATGGTACTGCAAGTTGTAGTGTCTCTGGTCGTACGAATAGCAGGCACGCTCTTCTATTAAAATGCTTAATCTTTTAGGTATCCACAGGCTTAACATTGATCGCAATACCCGCCCTGAAAGGGCAGATAGAAGGAGAATATATGGTACAATTTGTCTGCGATAAAACACATTGATTGGGGTCACGCAGCCGATGGCACAACTTTATTTCTACTATTCTGCAATGAATGCAGGTAAGTCTACCGCTCTGTTACAGTCCTCCTACAATTACCAGGAGCGCGGGATGCGTACTGTGGTTTATACAGCGGAGATAGACGATCGCTTTGGTTCCGGGAAGGTAAGTTCAAGAATCGGCCTCTCATCGCCAGCGCGATTGTATAATACCCGAACTTCATTATTTGCTGACATTGCGAGCGAGCATGAGCGTCAGCCTATTCACTGCGTATTAGTCGATGAAAGCCAGTTTCTGACTCGTGAGCAGGTGCATGAGTTGTCCGAGGTCGTCGACGAACTTGATATTCCCGTGTTGTGCTATGGGCTGCGTACTGATTTTCGTGGCGAACTGTTTATTGGTAGCCAATATTTGCTGGCATGGTCCGATAAGCTAGTTGAATTAAAAACCATCTGCTTCTGCGGTCGTAAGGCGAGTATGGTCTTGCGGCTTGATCAGGAAGGGCGGCCATACAATGAAGGTGAACAGGTAGTGATTGGCGGTAACGAGCGTTATGTTTCCGTGTGCCGTAAGCATTACAAAGAGGCGTTAAATAAAGGGTCATTAACCTTTGTGCAGAACAAATAGCACTCTTGCTCATACTTCGTCATTAATCCTTCTCCGGCGCTTTCTCAGCGCCTTTTTTACATCAGTAACGCTAATCCCTCCGCTTAACCTTTCCTGTCGCCTGAGGCGATTTGTGCGCTGCTGAGTGACAGATACAAAAAAGCCCCATCTTTAGGATGGGGCTGATGATTGCTTTCTAAACTGCTGTTAGATTAAGCGGATTTCTTCGCTTTTTTCTCAGCTTTAGCCGGTGCGGCTTCTTTCTTCTCCGCAGTTTCGCCTTCGACGTAATGACGACCGTAGAAAGTATCCAGCAGAATCTGTTTCAGCTCAGCGATCAGCGGGTAGCGCGGGTTAGCGCCGGTGCACTGATCATCGAATGCATCTTCAGACAGCTTATCTACGTGGGCCAGGAAGTCAGCTTCCTGCACGCCAGCTTCACGGATAGACTTAGGAATACCCAGGTCAGCTTTAATTTCGTCCAACCAACCAAGCAGTTTTTCGATTTTCGCTGCGGTACGGTCACCCGGCGCGCTCAGACCCAGATGGTCGGCGATTTCAGCGTAGCGACGACGAGCCTGCGGGCGGTCGTACTGGCTAAATGCAGTCTGTTTAGTCGGGTTGTCGTTCGCGTTATAACGAATAACGTTGCTGATCAGCAGGGCGTTCGCCAGACCGTGAGGAATGTGGAACTGAGAGCCCAACTTGTGTGCCATCGAGTGACAAACACCCAGGAAGGCGTTAGCAAACGCAATACCGGCGATAGTTGCAGCACTATGTACACGCTCACGTGCTACCGGGTTCTTAGAACCTTCATGGTAGGACGCTGGCAGGTTTTCTTTCAGCAGTTTCAGCGCTTGCAGAGCCTGACCGTCAGAGAACTCAGAAGCCAGTACGGAAACATAAGCTTCCAGGGCGTGAGTCACGGCATCCAGACCACCGAATGCACACAGTGATTTCGGCATATCCATAACCAGGTTGGCATCGACAATCGCCATGTCTGGAGTCAGCGCGTAGTCTGCCAGCGGATATTTCTGACCTGTTGCATCGTCAGTAACAACCGCAAATGGAGTGACTTCAGAACCAGTACCAGAAGTGGTGGTGACCGCGATCATTTTCGCTTTCACGCCCATTTTCGGGAACTTGTAGATACGTTTACGGATGTCCATAAAGCGCAGCGCCAGTTCTTCGAAGTGGGTTTCCGGATGTTCGTACATGACCCACATGATTTTCGCAGCGTCCATCGGGGAACCGCCACCCAGTGCGATGATCACGTCTGGTTTGAAGGAGTTAGCCAGCTCAGCGCCTTTGCGAACAACGGTCAGAGTTGGGTCAGCTTCAACTTCAAAGAAGACCTCGGTTTCGACGCCCGCAGCTTTCAGCACAGAGGTGATCTGGTCTGCGTAGCCGTTGTTGAACAGGAAGCGGTCAGTCACGATCAGCGCACGTTTGTGACCATCGGTAATCACTTCATCCAGCGCGATTGGCAGTGAGCCACGACGGAAGTAGATAGATTTCGGAAGTTTGTGCCACAACATGTTTTCAGCTCGCTTAGCAACGGTTTTCTTGTTGATCAGGTGCTTAGGACCAACGTTTTCAGAGATGGAGTTACCACCCCATGAACCACAACCCAGAGTCAGGGAAGGTGCGAGTTTAAAGTTGTACAGGTCGCCGATACCACCCTGAGAAGCCGGAGTGTTGATCAGGATACGCGCGGTTTTCATCAATTGACCGAAGTAAGCAACGCGCTCTGGCTGGTTGTCCTGGTCGGTGTACAGGCAAGAGGTATGACCGATACCGCCCATTGCAACCAGTTTTTCAGCCTTATCAACAGCGTCTTCGAAATTCTTCGCACGGTACATCGCCAGAGTCGGAGACAGTTTTTCGTGTGCAAATGGTTCGCTTTCATCAACGTCAGTGACTTCACCAATCAGAATCTTGGTGGCAACCGGAACGGTGAAACCAGCAAGCTCAGCAATTTTATACGCCGGCTGACCAACGATAGCGGCGTTTAACGCGCCATTCTTCAGGATGATGTCCTGAACGGCTTTCAGCTCTTTACCCTGCAGCAGGTAACCACCGTGGCTGGCAAAACGTTCACGAACTGCATCGTATGCGGAATCAACAACAACAACGGACTGCTCGGAAGCACAAATTACGCCGTTGTCGAAGGTTTTAGACATCAGTACAGAAGCGACAGCACGCTTCACATCAGCGGTTTCGTCGATAACAACTGGGGTGTTACCTGCGCCTACGCCGATTGCCGGTTTGCCGGAGCTGTATGCCGCTTTAACCATGCCCGGACCGCCGGTCGCGAGAATCAGGTTAATGTCAGGGTGATGCATCAGTGCGTTGGACAGTTCAACGGAAGGTTGATCAATCCAACCAATCAGGTCTTTCGGCGCACCGGCAGCGATTGCGGCCTGCAGAACGATATCTGCTGCTTTGTTAGTAGCTTCTTTAGCACGCGGATGCGGAGAGAAAATGATGGCGTTACGGGTCTTCAGGCTAATCAGTGATTTAAAGATAGCGGTTGAAGTCGGGTTAGTTGTCGGGACGATGCCGCAAATAATGCCGATAGGTTCAGCAATAGTGATAGTACCGAAGGTGTCGTCTTGAGACAAAACACCGCAGGTTTTTTCATCTTTGTATGCGTTATAGATGTATTCAGAAGCGAAGTGGTTTTTAATCACTTTGTCTTCGACGATACCCATGCCGGATTCGGCGACGGCCATCTTAGCGAGAGGGATTCGAGCGTCTGCGGCGGCCAGTGCGGCGGCGCGGAAGATTTTATCGACTTGTTCTTGAGTGAAACTGGCATATTCACGCTGGGCCTTTTTTACGCGCTCTACAAGTGCGTTAAGCTCTGCGATATTAGTAACAGCCATAATGCTCTCCTGATAATGTTAAACTTTTTTAGTAAATCAGTAGCTCGATTCGACAGTATAGACAGGCTGTTAACAGCTTGCATCTAAATGTTAATGTAAAGAATTTTTCGCTTCTGACTTCATTGATTAACTAAAAAAGCTCTGGTTTTTTCTTTCAGGTACCGCTGTTTTCCCTCCCTGTTGTGTGTAAACAAGGTTACTCACTTCTGAGTACAAATTATGTGATCTACATCAATAATCGACGAAGCTGATACCTTTCAGCTGCTCGTTTTTTGACCTTTTAGGGCATGTGTAATGATTCGGTATGCTAATTGAATGAATAAATAGCATTATGGAAACAAATAAATAACATCCGAGCTTTATTATGACCTTATGCATAATTGAGATGAATTATGCTATTAAACAGCGTATCTTTTCGCGGATATTTTATGCTGGTAACTGTCAACAGCCATTTTTAATGATGCTGCGGAGCGCACTGTGATTCAACCGTTGTTTGATTTTTCAGCTTATTTCAAATTTTTCATCGGGCTGTTCGCGCTGGTAAACCCGGTGGGCATCATCCCTGTCTTTATTAGCATGACCAGCTATCAGACGGCGGCGATACGTAACAAGACCAATCTGACGGCTAACCTTTCTGTCGCCATTATCCTGCTGACCTCATTGTTTCTGGGGGATGGTATTCTGCAGGTCTTTGGTATTTCCATCGATTCTTTCCGTATTGCTGGTGGGATTCTGGTTGTCACTATTGCGATGTCGATGATTAGCGGCAAGCTAGGTGAGGATAAGCAGAACAAACAAGAGAAGTCAGAAACGGCGATCCGCGAGAGTATCGGTGTAGTACCGCTGGCATTGCCTCTGATGGCCGGGCCGGGGGCTATCAGTTCAACGATCGTCTGGGGTACGCGTTATCATAGCGTTGCGCATTTTTTGGGCTTTTCGGTCGCAATTGCGCTTTTCGCTTTATGCTGCTGGGGGATTTTCCGTATGGCCCCATGGCTGGTTCGCCTGCTGGGGCAAACGGGAATTAACGTGATTACCCGTATTATGGGGCTGCTACTTATGGCCCTCGGGATCGAGTTTATTGTCACCGGGATAAAAGCACTCTTCCCTGGACTAGTGAATTAATCTGCGCTTCTGCACGCGGGGTAAAACCCCGCGGTTGCTTAATTATTAGCAAAGCATATCAAAAAGCGTTATATGAACACGTAAAATAACTTTTTTTAATATAATCATATTTTTGTTTTTTATCAGTCTGTTACGAACTTATCCTGCCATTCTCCTCGCTATCCACTCACATTAGTTACTGTTATTTTCGTCACATCATTCTCTGGTGCTTGCCGTCAGATAATTGAAATGATATTAGTAAATTCACCGATGAGGCAGATGAATGTGCTAAATAATAAACAATTGTTAATTTTTCGTACAAAAAAGCACCTTCTCAGTATTGCTCGGTATGTAAAACAGTAATTTTTTTGTATGCACATGATAGATAATGGTTTTATAACTTTTTCTTTACAGGGGGAATTTTATGCTCTGCCTTCCGGGAGATCATAAAAGAGAATCCGGTAACATATTTGCAAATTGCATTGGCGGACGAGAAGGCCTTTTGGTACTTTCCGGCGTGATCTTTAGCAGAATATAAACTTAAATGAGAATTTTTATTAACTAACTCATTGCGATTTAAAACCGCCTCCGGACAGGGAGGGGAAGAGTCGACGTCAAGACTGCCGTTTGAGCGGTCGTAATAAAATAAGTCGGTGATAGCAAGCAGTACAATCTGACAGCAGCATAAACTCCTGCACTGTACAGAATCCTAAAAGAGAAAAGCAGGCTGGTTATATAGCCAGTAATTATAATGAGTGGAGTAACAAACACATGACCATCATCACGAAAAAAAGCCTGGTAGCCGCAGGCGTATTATCTGCGCTAATTACCGTTAACGCTGCCATAGCGGCAGATGTACCCGCAGGAGTACAGCTGGCGGATAAACAAACGCTAGTGCGTAACAATGGATCCGAAGTCCAGTCTCTTGATCCGCACAAAATTGAAGGTGTGCCGGAATCTAATATCAGCCGGGACTTATTTGAGGGACTGCTGGTAAGCGACCTTGACGGTCATCCGGTTGCTGGCGCTGCGGAAAAATGGGACAACAAAGATTTTAAAGTCTGGACCTTCCATCTGCGAAAAGATGCAAAGTGGTCTGACGGCACGCCGGTTACGGCACAAGATTTCGTTTATAGCTGGCAGCGCCTGGCTGACCCGAAAACAGCATCTCCTTATGCAAGCTACCTACAATATGGTCATGTGGCCAACGTTGACGAAATTATCGGCGGCAAAAAACCAGCGACCGATCTGGGCGTAAAAGCGCTGGATAATCATACTTTCGAAGTCACACTCAGCGAACCCGTACCATACTTTTATAAACTTCTCGTTCACCCGTCCGTCTCTCCAGTACCTAAGGCCGCGATTGAGAAGTTTGGTGAGAAATGGACCCAACCGGCCAATATCGTTAGCAACGGCGCATATAAATTAAAAGATTGGGTCGTCAACGAGCGTATTGTGCTGGAGCGTAATACCAATTATTGGGATAACGCCAAAACCGTGATTAATCAGGTCACCTATCTGCCGATCTCTTCTGAAGTTACAGACGTAAACCGCTACCGTAGCGGTGAAATCGACATGACCTATAACAACATGCCGATCGAACTGTTCCAGAAGCTGAAAAAAGAGATCCCGCAAGAAGTTCACGTCGATCCGTATCTGTGCACTTATTACTACGAAATCAATAACCAGAAAGCACCGTTTACCGATGTTCGTGTACGAACCGCACTCAAAATGGCTTTGGATCGCGACATTATTGTCAATAAAGTAAAAAATCAGGGCGATCTGCCAGCCTATAGCTACACCCCGCCATATACCGATGGTATGAAACTGGTTGAACCTGAGTGGTTCAAGTGGTCGCAGGAAAAACGTAACGAAGAAGCGAAAAAATTACTCGCCGAAGCAGGTTATACCGCTGATAAACCGCTGACCTTTAACCTGCTCTATAACACTTCCGATCTGCATAAAAAGCTGGCTATTGCCGTCGCGTCTATCTGGAAGAAAAATCTGGGCGCGAACGTGAAGCTGGAGAATCAGGAGTGGAAAACATTCCTCGATAATCGCCATCAGGGCACCTTTGATATTGCGCGCGCCGGCTGGTGTGCGGACTATAACGAACCGACATCCTTCCTGAACACCATGCTGAGCGACAGCTCAAACAACACCTCGCATTATAAGAGCCCGGCTTTTGACAAGATTATTGCTGAAACGCTGAAAACCAGTGATGAAGCGAAACGTGCAGACCTCTATGCACAATCTGAGCAGCAGCTGGACAAAGACTCCGTCATCGTCCCGGTCTTCTATTATGTCAACGCCCGCCTGGTTAAACCTTGGGTTGGCGGCTACACAGGTAAAGACCCGTTAGATAATATCTACGTTAAGAACCTTTATATTATCAAACATTAATGGCAAATCGTGGGGCAGGCAGCGCTTGCCCCACCGTGTCTGAATTCATCGCACTCGATAGGCACAGGCCAGAAGGTACGGGCAATGTTAAAATTTATCTTTCGTCGCTGTCTGGAAGCGATTCCGACGCTATTTATTCTAATTACAATCTCCTTCTTTATGATGCGTCTTGCGCCGGGTAGTCCTTTTACCGGTGAACGTACGCTGCCGCCGGAAGTCATGGCGAATATTGAAGCAAAATATCATTTAAACGACCCCATCATGACCCAGTATTTCAATTACCTGAAGCAACTGGCGCATGGTGATTTCGGTCCTTCCTTTAAATATAAAGATTATTCGGTAAACGATCTGGTGGCTTCCAGCTTCCCGGTGTCTGCCAAATTAGGTTTTGCCGCGTTTTTCCTGGCGGTAATTCTTGGCGTCACTGCCGGAGTTATTGCGGCGCTAAAACAGAATACGAAATGGGACTTCGCCGTGATGGGGGTGGCAATGACCGGGGTCGTGATACCCAGTTTCGTAGTCGCGCCCTTACTGGTGATGATATTTGCTATTACTCTGCATTGGTTGCCGGGAGGTGGCTGGAACGGCGGGGCGCTGCAATACATGATTTTGCCGATGGTCGCACTGTCTCTGGCCTATATCGCCAGTATTGCGCGTATCACTCGCGGCTCGATGATTGAAGTCCTGCACTCTAATTTCATCCGTACCGCGCGGGCAAAAGGCTTACCGATGCGCCGCATCATTCTGCGTCACGCCTTAAAACCCGCGCTGTTACCAGTACTTTCCTATATGGGACCAGCCTTCGTCGGCATTATTACTGGCTCGATGGTTATCGAAACCATTTATGGCCTGCCGGGTATTGGCCAACTGTTCGTCAACGGCGCGCTGAACCGCGATTATTCGCTAGTGCTCAGCCTGACCATTCTGGTTGGCGCATTGACCATTCTGTTTAACGCGGTTGTTGACGTGCTGTATGCCGTTATCGATCCGAAGATTCGTTATTAACGCTGGGGTTCGCCATGATGTTAAGTAAGAAAAACAACGAGGCGCTGGAAAACTTCAGTGAAAAGCTGGAAGTCGAAGGGCGCAGCCTCTGGCAGGACGCCCGCCGCCGCTTTATGCATAACCGCGCTGCCGTTGCCAGCTTGGTAGTGTTGGTGATTATCGCGCTGTTTGTCACCATCGCCCCGATGGTGTCGCAGTTCTCCTACTACGATACCGATTGGGGCATGATGTCCAGCGCACCTGATATGGAGTCTGCTCACTACTTCGGTACCGACTCGTCTGGCCGCGACCTGTTGGTGCGTGTGGCGATCGGCGGGCGTATTTCATTAATGGTCGGCGTCGCTGCGGCGCTGGTGGCGGTGATTCTTGGCACGCTTTACGGCTCGCTTTCCGGTTATTTGGGCGGCAAAGTGGACTCGGTGATGATGCGTCTGCTGGAAATCCTCAACTCTTTCCCGTTTATGTTCTTCGTCATTTTGCTGGTGACCTTCTTTGGCCAGAATATTTTGCTCATTTTCGTCGCCATTGGGATGGTCTCCTGGCTGGATATGGCGCGTATCGTTCGCGGCCAGACCCTGAGCCTGAAGCGCAAAGAGTTTATTGAAGCTGCGCAGGTCGGTGGAGTCTCAACAGGTAACATTGTTATCCGCCATATTGTGCCGAACGTGCTTGGCGTGGTGGTGGTGTATGCCTCGTTGCTGGTCCCGAGCATGATCCTGTTCGAATCCTTTCTGAGCTTCCTTGGTCTGGGTACCCAGGAGCCGCTAAGCAGTTGGGGCGCGTTGCTCAGCGATGGCGCGAACTCGATGGAAGTATCGCCGTGGCTGCTGCTGTTCCCTGCTGGTTTCCTGGTGGTAACGCTATTTTGTTTTAACTTTATCGGCGATGGCTTGCGTGATGCCCTCGACCCGAAAGACCGCTAAGGAGCGCCGTCATGAGTACGATTGAAACGGCAAAAGTGCCGCAGGTAGCACAACAATCCAGCCTGCTTCTGGATGTTAAAGACCTTCGCGTTACCTTTGGCACTCCCGATGGCGATGTTACTGCGGTCAACGATCTCAACTTTAATCTACGGGCAGGGGAAACCTTAGGCATCGTGGGTGAGTCCGGTTCCGGTAAGTCGCAAACCGCTTTTGCGCTGATGGGCCTGCTGGCGGCAAATGGTCGCATTGGCGGTTCAGCGACCTTTAACGGTAAGCAGATCCTGAACCTTCCGGAACGTGAGCTGAATAAGCTACGCGCCGAGCAGATCTCAATGATTTTTCAGGACCCGATGACGTCGCTCAATCCGTATATGCGGGTAGGCGAACAGCTGATGGAAGTCCTGATGCTGCATAAAGCGATGAGCAAAGCCGAAGCGTTTGAAGAGTCGGTTAAAATGCTGGATGCGGTCAAAATGCCGGAAGCGCGTAAACGGATGAAAATGTATCCACACGAGTTTTCCGGCGGGATGCGCCAGCGCGTCATGATAGCGATGGCACTGCTGTGTCGGCCTAAGCTGTTGATTGCCGATGAGCCGACAACGGCGCTGGATGTGACCGTGCAGGCACAAATTATGACGTTGCTGAATGAACTCAAGCGCGAGTTCAATACCGCGATCATTATGATTACCCACGATCTCGGCGTAGTGGCGGGGATCTGCGATAAGGTGCTGGTGATGTATGCTGGCCGCACCATGGAATATGGTCAGGCGCGCGACGTCTTTTATCATCCGTCGCACCCTTATTCAATTGGTCTACTGAATGCGGTTCCGCGTCTGGATGCCGAAGGTGACGCCTTGTTGACCATTCCGGGCAACCCGCCGAACCTGCTGCGTTTGCCGAAGGGCTGTCCGTTCCAGCCGCGTTGCCCGCATGCAATGGAGATTTGTAATAGCGCTCCGCCTCTTGAGGAGTTTGCGCCAGGCCGCCTGCGTGCCTGCTTTCAACCGGTGGGGGATTTGCTATGAACGCCGTAACGGAACAAAGAAAAGTCCTGCTCGAAATTGCCGACCTGAAAGTGCACTTTGATATTAAAGACGGTAAACAGTGGTTCTGGCAGCCGTCAAAAACGCTCAAGGCGGTAGATGGCGTAACTTTGCGCCTGTACGAAGGTGAAACGCTGGGCGTGGTCGGGGAGTCAGGTTGTGGAAAATCAACCTTTGCGCGAGCCATTATTGGCCTGGTGAAAGCGACGGACGGTAAGGTTGCCTGGCTTGGCAAAGATCTGCTGGGAATGAAACCTGATGAGTGGCGCGATGTGCGTAGCGATATTCAGATGATCTTCCAGGATCCGCTGGCGTCGCTGAACCCGCGAATGACAATCGGGGAAATCATTGCCGAGCCGCTGCGTACTTATCATCCGAAAATGCCGCGTCAGGAAGTTCGCGACCGGGTTAAAGCGATGATGATGAAAGTGGGGCTGCTGCCAAACCTGATTAACCGCTATCCGCACGAATTCTCCGGTGGTCAGTGCCAACGTATCGGCATTGCGCGCGCGCTGATCCTTGAGCCTAAGTTAATTATCTGTGATGAGCCGGTTTCGGCACTGGACGTGTCAATTCAGGCGCAGGTGGTGAATCTTCTTCAGCAGTTGCAGCGTGAAATGGGTCTTTCGCTGATATTCATCGCTCACGATCTGGCGGTAGTCAAGCATATTTCTGACCGCGTGCTGGTGATGTATCTGGGGCATGCCGTGGAGTTGGGCACTTACGATGAGGTGTACCATAATCCGCTGCATCCTTATACCAAAGCGCTGATGTCGGCGGTGCCGGTTCCTGATCCTGATTTGGAAAGAAACAAGACTATCCAACTGCTGGAAGGGGAATTACCGTCGCCGATTAACCCGCCCTCGGGCTGCGTATTTCGTACGCGCTGTCCGCTTGCCGGGCCGGAATGCGCGAAAACGCGACCGGTGCTGGAAGGCAGTTTTCGACATGCAGTTTCCTGCTTGAAGGTAGACCCGTTATAATCTCTGGGGCTGACGCAGGTCAGCCCTTTTTTTGTGAGGTTAACGTGGCTGTCAATATTCATGCCGCACGTTTGCGGCTGTACCATTTACTTTTCGATCAAAACCGACGCACTGGTCGCCATTTTGAAGGCCTTTGCGGCGTTTTTGCGCTGCTCAGCGTGCTGGTGATTTTTATTGAGTCCGGATTGGGTACGCAATATCACCTGACTTTAGACGAATGGCATATTTTCGTCTGGCTCGAGTTTTTTGTGACGGCTGTTTTTACACTCGAATATTTTCTGCGTATCGTCAGTTGGCCCAACCCAATAAAGTATATTTTCAGCTTTTGGGGAATTATCGATCTGGCGACGATCTTGCCGCTCTACGTTATGTGGCTGTGGCCTGAAATCAGCATTGAATATGTGTTTGCCTGGCGGGCGATGCGCGCTATCCGCGCGTTGCGTATTCTGAAACTGCTGCGATTTATGCCGTCGCTGAATATTTTCTGGGCCGCTATCGTTAGCGCTCGCCATCAATTGATTCTTTTTTATTCGTTCATCGCCATCGTGATGGTTATTTTTGGTTCGCTGATGTATCTGATTGAAGGGCCAAAATATGGCTTTACCACGCTGAATGCGTCGGTCTACTGGGCGATTGTGACGATAACGACGGTGGGGTATGGCGATATCACCCCGCATACGCCGATGGGGCGCATTCTGGCCTCAATACTTATCTTAATCGGTTACTCTATTATTGCGATTCCAACCGGTTTGATTACCACTCATATGACTACCGAATTTCAGAACCGCCGTACTCAGCGCGTGTGTCCGAAATGTCGGCACAATACGCATGATAAAAATGCCCGTTATTGCAATGCCTGCGGCAGTGAGTTGCCTGATTAAATAAAAAAAACCTGCCGCGCTGAAACGGGCAGGTTTTTTCTATAATTGCTACGCGTTTGAGATGATGCTTATTCACGCCACAGAATATGGCAAATCTTGTGGTCTTTTTCGCGAGATAGCAGCACGCGGGCAAAGATATCGTTAATATCACCGCCATCGGCATCTGCCAGGCCAATCACCACTTCGGCAAAGAAATCCGGGTTGAGGTCAAAATCGACGTGCTCTTCCCAATCAGGAGCCGGGTCAAACAGCTCGGCACCGCCGCGTTCTTCAAATTGTAGGTTGAACAGAATGACATCCGCCGGGTCGAGGTTGTCGACAGCCAGTTCCAGGAAGATATCGTAGGCTTGTTCAAGCGTTTCGTCTTCGGTCAGGCGATTGTTTAAATCCATATCCATGATTGCTACCCATTAAACATCTGATTGGCACGTTTTACAGCAACGGACTGAAGAAGTAAAACAGTCGCTCGGCGATTCGTTGCCACAGCGGACGTTTTAACCACAACCGGGCGTCCAGCAGGCGCGAGCGGGAGATATAGTCGTCCTGAACTGCCGCCAGATCGCTACCAAATCCGGCATCGTCAATCACCAGCGTAATTTCGAAGTTAAGCCACAGGCTGCGCATGTCGAGATTCACGGTACCGACCAGACTGAGTTCGCCGTCAACTAATACGCTTTTGGTATGCAGCAGACCGCCTTCAAATTGGTAAATCTTCACCCCTGCCGCCAGCAGTTCACTAAAGAAAGCGCGGCTGGCCCAGCCGACCAGCAGCGAATCGTTCTTGCGTGGCAAAATGATGCTGACATCGACACCGCGTTGGGCGGCAGTGCAGATAGCATGCAGCAGATCGTCACTGGGCACAAAGTAGGGAGTGGTCATGATCAAATGCTCTTTGGCTGCATAGGCGGCGGTCAACAGAGCCTGATGAATCAAGTCCTCCGGGAAACCCGGGCCGGAAGCGATGGTATGAATTGTATGCCCACTGGCCTCTTCGAACGGCATGATATTGACGTCTGGCGGCGGTGGTAAAATCCGTTTTCCGGTCTCAATCTCCCAGTCGCAGGAATAGACGATGCCCATGGCTGTTGCCACCGGGCCTTCCATTCTCGCCATCAGGTCAATCCATTGACCCACGCCGGAGTCTTGTTTAAAGAAACGAGGGTCAACCAGATTCATACTGCCGGTATAAGCAATATAGTTATCGATCATGACCATTTTGCGATGTTGACGCAGGTCCATACGACGCAGAAAGACGCGCATAAGGTTTACCTTCAGCGCTTCGACAACCTCAATTCCCGCATTGCGCATCATGGCGGCCCACGGGCTGCGGAAAAAAGCCACGCTACCCGCGGAGTCGAGCATTAAACGGCAGTGTACGCCGCGTCGAGCCGCTGCCATTAACGATTCCGCGACTTTATCGGCCATACCACCGGGCTGCCAGATATAGAACACCATCTCAATATTGTGACGAGCAAGCTGAATGTCGCGGATAAGCGCCTGCATAACGTCATCTGATTCGGTGAGTAGCTGAAGCTGGTTGCCTTTAACGCCAGCGATGCCCTGGCGGCGCTCGCAGAGTTGGAATAACGATTCGGCGACCGGGCTATTATCATCGGCAAAGATATGTTTGCAGGCTTTGAGATCTTTTAACCATTTGGCCGTCGAAGGCCACATTGCGCGAGCGCGTTCAGCGCGGCGTTTACCCAGATGCAACTCGCCAAACGAGAGATAGGCAATGATTCCCACAAGCGGAAGGATGTAGATGATCAGCAACCACGCCATCGCTGACGGAACTGCACGTCTTTTCATTAGTATGCGTAATGTTACACCAGCGATCAGCAGCCAGTAACCGAGTATGACCAGCCAGTTAACCACTGTGTAAAAGGTTGTCATAGATGAAAAATCCTTTTGAATGACTTTATGTCATGAGTTTACGCATCAACATCAATCTGGCAAATAAAAACGCAGCGAAAGCGTTGGTCACCCAGATTCATCGGTCTATAATGCTGGCTGTTTTCACTTGTAGAGTAGTAGCAATGAAGCGTAGTAGAACGGAAGTAGGGCGCTGGCGCATGCTAAGACAGGTGAGTCGCCGTAAAACACGCTGGCTGGAAGGCCAATCGCGTCGTAATATGCGCATCCTCTCGATCAGAAAAGAGCTGGTGAAACGGCAACGTCATTCCCTGCTGTTCACTTTCTCTGAGTTTTGAGAGTCGAAACAAAAGGCACCGCTCGCGGTGCCTCTGTTTTTGGTTAGGGTCTTGTTTCAGAATACCTTTTTGAAAGGCTTAACGGACACTTTCTGATAAACCCCGGCAGCGATATACGGGTCATCATTGGCCCATGATTGCGCCGCTTCCAGTGATTCAAATTCTGCAATAACCGTTGAACCGGTAAAGCCAGCCACGCCAGGTTCATTACTGTCTACAGCAGGCATTGGGCCAGCGGTCAGCAAACGACCTTCATCATGTAATAGTTGTAAACGCGCCAGGTGCGCGGGACGTACCGACGATCGTTTTTCCAGAGAGTCGGCGATATCTTCAGCGTAGATAACGTAAAGCACGGCATGGCTCCTTATTAATAAATTGGCGAATCACGTTAAGTGAAACCGTCGTTGACTGCAATGCAAAGATGCGCACGACCCATAGATTGCCATGCTCTGGCGCCTTTTTGTCAGAAAAGGGGGCAAATTTTGATGCAAGATAACAACCCTAGTTGAATATGATTGCTATTTGCATTTAAAATCGGGGCATCATTTTTCAACAGAAACGACTATGAGCGCAATGACCCTTGATTTACCTCGCCGCTTTCCGTGGCCTACGCTACTGTCCGTGGTTATCCACGGAGGTGTTGTAACGGCGTTGCTATATACTTCGGTACATCAGGTTATTGAACGACCTTCGCCTTCGCAGCCTATCGAAATTACAATGGTGGCCCCGGCCGATCTGGAACCGCCTCAGGCGGCGCAGCCGGTCGTTGAACCCGTAGTTGAGCCAGAGCCTGAACCGGAAGTGGTGCCTGAACCGCCAAAAGAGGCACCGGTTGTGATCCATAAACCCAAGCCGAAGCCAAAACCAAAACCGAAGCCGGAAAAAAAAGTTGAGCAGCCAAAGCGTGATGTGAAACCAGCGGAAACGCGCCCTGCATCGCCGTTTGAAAACTCAAATACGGCACCAGCGCGCACGGCACCAAGTACATCGACCGCGACCGCTAAACCAACCGTTACGGCCCCGACCGGTCCACGAGCGTTAAGCCGCGGAGAACCGACCTATCCAGCTCGTGCCCAGGCGCTGCGCATTGAGGGTGATGTTCGCGTTAAATTTGATGTTACGCCGGACGGTCGCGTGGATAACGTGCAGATCCTCTCCGCTCAGCCAGCTAATATGTTTGAGCGTGAAGTGAAGAGCGCTTTACGTAAATGGCGCTATGAAGCAGGTAAACCGGGTACTGGCATCACCATGACCATTCAGTTCCGTCTGAAAGGCGTGAAGATTAGCTAAGAGTGAGGCCCCTTAAGGGGCCTTTTCCATTAATACGTCATCAAGCGCTTTCTGCGCCGTGACCAAATGTTGTCCACCAAACAGAATCGCCCGGTTCAGCAATGTATATAGCTGGTAGATGGGTTGACGTTCGAGAAAGCCGGACGGCAGCGGTGAAACGGATTGATAGCCGTCGTAAATTTGCGGTGGTTGTTCAAGATGTAACGGCAGCATAGCCAGATCACACTCTCTGTCGCCCCAATAGCAGGCCGGGTCGAAAATATAAGGTCCATTCGGCCCTAGCGCACAATTACCAGACCATAAATCACCGTGAAGTAATGATGGCTGTGGCTGATGATTGCTCAGCCGCTGTTGTACAGTGTCGACGAGAGTATCAATATCTCCAAAATGCAGACCTTTTTCGGCGGCTAACTCCAACTGCCAGCCAATGCGCTGCTCAGCAAAGAAAGTAGACCAGCGTCGCTGCCACGCGTTTGGCTGTGGGGTGGTAGAAAGATCGTTATCAAAATCGAGACCAAACTGCGGCTGATCGCTCCATTGATGTAAATGCGCGATTTGTTGACCTAACAGGAAAGCATTATGCGCATCCAGTGGCCGGGGAGGGAGATATTCCATCACCAGGAAACTGTAATCCCGGTCGCTGCCGACAGCAAAAACCTGCGGTACGCTAACGGTTTTACTTCGTGACAGCAGCTCAAGCTGATCTGCTTCGGCGGTGAAGATGGGCAAAAGCTCCCGTTCATCACATTTTACGAAGTAATCTCGCCCACCAAAGCGTAAATGCCAGGCTGCATGGATTTCTCCACCAGGTAGTTCGTTTCGCAGTTCGATTTCAGCTGCTTCAGTGTGCCAATCGCTTAACAAATTGCTGATAGCTTGCCACATGCTGTCTCTCCCCTATGTTTTCCACCATTTCATAAGGTTAGCGCATAACCCCGGTGTAAAATTCGAACTGACGCACAACTGACGGTTTCTACTGCGCTAATCGCACTTATTGAGCTTTCAACCACTGATCAAATGTGGTGACGGTTATTTCGATGGGTCTTCCCAGCGCAGTTTCGGCTAAACCGGCGCTTAAAGCTTTGACCTCTTCTGCGTTCTGCGGTGAAAGCAGGCCAAAAGTATTGGTCCCAAGTTCGTGTGGAGCGCCTTCATCATCGTTCAGAACAAGGGTAAATCCGGCTCGGGTGAGGTGATTACTCAGTTCGTTAATTTCAGTTAACGTCTGTTCGTGAAAGCGTGCTGTGATGATCCAGGCAATAATTTCGCTACTCATTTTTCACCCTATTGTTATTCATGAAATTTTTAGCATAGACCATCATGATAATTTGGCGACTCCCTTTGGAGACTCAGAGGGAGTGCAGGCGTTTACTGACCGCGCAAATAGTCGTAGATTTTTTGCGTATTCTCCAGCGAGCAAAGACGAGTTCCCTGGTTAATCGTTGCGGCGCTACCTGCAGCAACGCCAAAACGCACCATATCTTCAAGAGTGGCATCTTCCGCCAGTTGCAGGGTCATTGCGCCGACCATACTGTCTCCGGCGCCGACGGTGCTCTGGCTTTTCATCGGTGGCGGTACGACCTGCACGCTGCCGCTGGCATCTACGCCTAACGCACCCTGAGGCCCCAAAGAGACCACAACGCGAAGAGCCTTGCCGGTGCGAATTAACTCCTGGGCCGCCTTACGTACATCATCTGGTTGGTTGAGATCGCGTTGAACGAGGGCACTCAATTCTTTCTGGTTCGGCTTAACCAATTCAATGTTGCCAACATCGAGTGCGGCGGCGAGGGCTTCGCCAGAGCTATCGATAATACAGCGCAGCCCATGTTTTTGAGCGTTTTTGACCAGCTTTGTCAGGTTTTCGACGCTGATGCCAGGTGGCAGACTGCCGCTGATAACCAGTAGGGACCCGGGTGAGATGGCGCGAACTTTTTCTTCCAGGTGATGAAACTCTTCCTGGGTTAACGCGGCTCCTGG
Source organism: Klebsiella sp. RHBSTW-00484 (assembly GCF_013705725.1). NCBI lineage: Bacteria > Pseudomonadati > Pseudomonadota > Gammaproteobacteria > Enterobacterales > Enterobacteriaceae > Klebsiella > Klebsiella sp. RHBSTW-00484. Next base: position 2,593,402 of record NZ_CP055481.1, read on the forward strand.
CATGACGAAACGATACTGTTCACCGCTGGTATTCACATGCACATGAAGATTTTGTCGCGTCCAGTCATGCGTTTCTACTGTCTCTACCGGAACATGTTCATCGGTCAGCAGGGCGGTGAGATGTTCCCCCGTCGCGCCGCCGACGGGGAATATTGCGGTAGCGCTGCCGCCAAGAAAAGTAATGGCCCGCGCAACATTTATCCCGCCGCCGCCAGGTTCGAAAACGGGAGCGCTACAGCGTAGTTTGCCTTCCGGGTAGATTTGCGGGGTCTGCGTTGCGCTGTCGAGCGAAGGGGCTAATGTGAGCGTATAGATTTTGGTCATCCAATTTCCTCCATAATACGAGTTTAGCTGCTCTGTTTTTAAGCATGGCACTTAAAGGAGGGTAGGGAAAGTAACGAGTGACGTTTGCACCAGCATCTCTTTTTATCTTTATGAAATAAAAATTGTTTTGAGAAGCCTCTTATACAAAAAATGAAATAGTAATTGATTGCTAAGTTAATCGTGCTTTTTTATAATTTAGCCCCTTTCCAGGAGCGGCAATCAGCGATCCTCGCGAAAGCTCCCGGGACCATCCAGGTCTCCTTTTATGTTGTACGGACTTTAAATTAAATGAAGCTTTTGAAGACAGTACCCGCAGCGGCAATGCTGGCGGGGGGGCTCTTTGCATCTACATGCGCAATGGCCGATGATTCCGTTTTTACTGTCATGGATGACCCTTCCACTGCCAAAAAACCTTTCGAAGGTACTGTTAACGCTGGTTATCTGGCGCAGTCCGGCAATACGAAAAGTTCCTCGATGACTGCGGACTCTACTTTGACCTGGTATGGTAATACTACAGCGTGGTCACTTTGGGGGAATGCCAGCAACACATCGTCAAACGATCAACGCTCTTCGGAAAAGTACGCGGTAGGCGGGCGTAGTCGTTATAACCTGACCGATCAGAATTATATTTTTGGCCAGGCGAGCTGGTTGACGGATCGTTATAACGGTTATCAGCAGCGTGATGTGCTCACCGCGGGTTATGGTCGGCAAATCCTCAATGGCCCGGTACACAGCCTGCGTTTTGAATTTGGTCCTGGTGTACGTTATGACGAGTATACCGATGGTGACAACGACACTCAGCCGCTGGGCTATGCTTCTGGTACCTATGCGTGGCAGATGACCGATACCACCAAATTTACACAGGGTGTTTCAGTTTTCGGCTCTGAAGATACGACGCTCAACACGGAAAGCGCGTTAAATGTTGCTATCAATGCACATTTTGCTCTTAAAGTAGCCTATAACCTGACCTGGAACTCTGAACCGCCGTCCTCAGCGCCAGCGCACACCGATAGACGTACTACTCTGTCGCTCGGTTATAAAATGTAATATTTCAGGCCGGGTATTCCGGCCTGATTGTTTTTAAATTTAGCAATAAGTGACATTATTATTTTTGGCCTTTTGTTTTATTTTTTATAAAAAGAAATTGCCTTCATAATTTCCTCATAATTGTCTTTTTGTTGACAAATATGCAGTTAATTTGACACGAAAAGATAAATATTTAGTCGGACAAGAATGTGATCTGGATCTATACTGTTTGGCACTGACGGAGATAATGCCTCCGTTCAATTAGCTGAAACAAATAAGAGAATCACTATCATGAAAAATAACAAAATCGCAATCGCGGCTGTGATGCTGTGCACGCTATCTTTTGGCGCATTTGCTGCTAACACGGCTCCACAGCCAGCCAACAACGACCATACTCAGGTTGGCATTGCTAAAGCGACTGACGTTGAAGCAGGCTCCAATATTGCTCCAGGTTCCCAATCAACGGGTCAGTCAATGAATGATGCCTTTGATGTGCACAAGCTTGTTGCCGGTGAGTGGTCCTGATATTTCATCTAACACATCATTTATATTTCATTATTTCGTAAAGCAGCAAACCGGGTAATGATGTACCGGTTTTGCTTTCCGCATTTTTTGTTAAACATCCATTCGTTGTGTTAAATTCTCATTATCACACTTGGTTTTTATCATACCGATACCGTTTCTTTTTTCGCATATCATCAAATCAAATAGCGTGCGTTTTTTTGGGCTGCCACCTCTTGTTTTCCCATCAACAATAACCATTTAGTCTCATGCGACTTTAATCACACAGTAATGATGTGTAAACTAACAGTCGGTGTTATCAACAGGCGACTGCGGGTGGGTACGATTCGGTAAACGGTCGTGCGCATATTTCGCAGAGTGAAGCGGGAACCGGGTCTGAACTTGTTGATAATTATGATTATATTGTTTTGTATGTGCTCTTTCGTGTGGGGCACCACTGCAAATAAGGACATGAAATGCCTGTAATTACGCTTCCTGATGGCAGCCAACGCCATTTTGATCATGCTGTGAGTCCGATGGATGTTGCTCTGGATATCGGTCCGGGTCTGGCGAAAGCCACTATAGCTGGTCGTGTAAACGGCGAGCTGGTTGATGCTTGTGACCCAATCGAAAACGATGCAACTCTGTCTATTATCACCGCGAAAGATGAAGATGGTATTGAGATTATTCGTCACTCCTGTGCGCACCTTTTAGGACACGCAATTAAACAGCTGTGGCCAAATACCAAAATGGCGATCGGCCCGGTTGTCGACAATGGTTTCTACTATGATGTCGATCTGGACCATACCCTAACCCAGGAAGATATCGACGCGCTCGAAAAACGTATGCACGAGCTCGCTGAGAAAAACTACGACGTCATCAAGAAGAAAGTCAGCTGGCATGAAGCGCGTGAAACCTTCGTGAAGCGTGGCGAAAACTACAAAGTTTCGATTCTTGATGAAAACATTGCTCATGATGATAAGCCCGGCTTATACCATCACGAAGAATATGTCGACATGTGTCGTGGCCCGCACGTGCCGAACATGCGTTTCTGCCATCACTTCAAGCTGATGAAGACTGCTGGTGCCTACTGGCGTGGTGATAGCAACAATAAGATGTTGCAACGTATCTACGGAACCGCATGGGCAGATAAAAAGGCGCTGAATGCTTATCTGCAGCGTTTGGAAGAAGCCGCCAAGCGTGATCACCGTAAAATTGGTAAGCAGCTCGACCTGTATCATATGCAGGAAGAAGCACCGGGTATGGTGTTCTGGCACAACGACGGCTGGACTATCTTCCGTGAACTGGAAACTTTCGTGCGTTCCAAGCTGAAGGAGTACCAGTATCAGGAAGTTAAAGGTCCGTTCATGATGGACCGTGTGCTGTGGGAAAAAACCGGCCACTGGGACAACTACAAAGATGCGATGTTCACAACTTCTTCTGAGAACCGTGAATATTGCATTAAGCCGATGAACTGCCCGGGCCATGTGCAGATCTTCAACCAAGGGCTGAAGTCTTACCGCGATCTGCCGCTGCGTATGGCAGAATTCGGTAGTTGTCACCGTAACGAACCGTCAGGCGCGCTGCATGGCTTAATGCGCGTACGCGGCTTTACTCAGGATGACGCCCATATCTTCTGTACCGAAGATCAGGTGCGTGATGAAGTCAATGCGTGCATTCGTTTAGTCTATGATATGTATAGCACCTTTGGCTTTGAGAAAATTGTCGTCAAACTTTCAACCCGTCCGGAAAAGCGTATCGGCAGCGATGAAACGTGGGATCGCGCGGAAGCGGATCTGGCCGTTGCGCTGGAAGAGAATAACATCCCGTTTGAGTATCAACTGGGTGAAGGGGCGTTCTACGGCCCGAAAATTGAATTTACCCTTTATGACTGCCTCGATCGTGCATGGCAGTGCGGTACTATACAGTTAGACTTCTCCCTGCCGGCTCGTCTGAGCGCCTCCTATGTAGGCGAAAGCAACGAACGTCAGGTACCTGTGATGATTCACCGCGCAATTCTGGGGTCGCTGGAGCGCTTTATTGGCATCCTGACCGAAGAGTTCGCTGGTTTCTTCCCAACCTGGATTGCACCTGTGCAGGTTGTGGTGATGAATATCACCGATTCTCAGGCTGAATATGTCAACGAATTGACTCGTAAACTACAAAATGCGGGCATTCGCGTAAAAGCAGACTTGAGAAATGAGAAGATTGGCTTTAAAATCCGCGAGCACACTTTACGTCGTGTCCCTTACATGTTGGTCTGTGGCGACAAAGAGGTAGAAGCAGGCAAAGTTGCCGTGCGTACCCGTCGTGGCAAAGACTTGGGCAGCCTGGACGTAAATGAAGTTATCGAGAAGCTGCAACAAGAGATTCGCAGCCGCAGTCTAAAACAACTGGAGGAATAAGGTATTAAAGGCGGAAAACGAGTTCAAACGGCACGTCCGAATCGTATCAATGGCGAGATTCGCGCCCTGGAAGTTCGCTTAACAGGTCTGGAAGGCGAAGCTTTGGGTATTGTGAGTCTGAGAGAAGCTATCGAAAAAGCTGAAGAAGCTGGAGTAGATTTAGTTGAAATCAGCCCTAACGCCGAACCGCCAGTTTGTCGTATTATGGACTACGGCAAGTTCCTTTATGAAAAGAGTAAGTCTTCTAAGGAACAGAAGAAAAAACAAAAAGTTATCCAGGTTAAGGAAATTAAATTCCGACCTGGTACCGATGATGGCGACTACCAGGTAAAACTCCGCAGCCTGGTTCGCTTTCTGGAAGAGGGTGATAAAGCTAAGATCACGCTGCGTTTCCGCGGTCGTGAGATGGCTCACCAGCAGATCGGTATGGAAGTGCTTACGCGCGTCCGTGACGATCTGAGTGAACTGGCAGTAGTCGAATCCTTCCCAACGAAGATCGAAGGCCGCCAGATGATCATGGTGCTCGCTCCTAAGAAGAAACAGTAAGGCCTTCAAGTAGCAATGCCAGTGGAGCCCACGGGTTCCGCAGGTGTTGTTCGCCTACGTTTCGTTTATTAACAATGCGAAGTGGAAGTTATTAAAATGCCAAAAATTAAGACCGTACGCGGTGCTGCTAAGCGCTTCAAAAAAACCGGTAAAGGTGGTTTTAAGCACAAGCACGCTAACCTGCGTCACATTCTGACCAAAAAAGCTACCAAGCGTAAACGTCACCTGCGTCCGAAAGCCATGGTTTCCAAAGGCGATCTGGGCCTGGTAATCGCGTGCCTGCCGTACGCATAAGTCGTTAACCCTTTTACTTTTTAATTAGAATAGATACAGGAGAGCACATATGGCTCGCGTAAAACGTGGTGTAGTTGCCCGTGCACGTCACAAGAAAATTTTGAAACAAGCTAAAGGCTACTACGGTGCGCGTTCTCGCGTATACCGCGTTGCCTTCCAGGCTGTTATCAAAGCTGGTCAGTACGCTTATCGTGACCGTCGTCAGAAAAAGCGTCAGTTCCGTCAACTGTGGATTGCGCGTATCAACGCAGCAGCACGTCAGAACGGTATTTCTTACAGCAAATTCATCAACGGCCTGAAAAAAGCCTCTGTTGAAATCGACCGTAAGATCCTGGCTGACATCGCAGTATTCGACAAATTAGCGTTCACCGCTCTGGTCGAAAAAGCGAAAGCAGCTCTGGCATAAGCCAGTTGAAAGAGGGAGCTTGTCTCCCTCTTTTCGTTGTGCACAGAAAACCTCCAGCTAGGCTGGAGGTTCTGTAAAGCTTTCAGCTTTGAGCCAGTTATAAAAACCCCTTTTGATTTGTTAAAACAGTTTGCGGTCTGGCAACTGCAAACGTTCAACAAGAAATCAAAAGGGGGTCCCAATGAGGGACGAAAAGAGCTTAGCGCACACGCGATGGAACTGTAAATATCACATAGTTTTTGCGCCGAAGTACCGAAGAAAGGTGTTCTACGGGGAAAAGCGCAAAGCGATAGGCAGTATCTTAAGAAAGCTGTGCGAATGGAAAAACGTGAATATTTTGGAAGCAGAATGCTGTGTGGATCACATCCATATGCTTTTGGAAATCCCGCCCAAAATGAGTGTGTCGGGCTTTATGGGATACCTGAAGGGAAAGAGCAGCCTGATGCTTTATGAGCAGTTTGGCGATTTGAAGTTCAAATACCGTAACAGGGAATTCTGGTGCCGAGGGTATTACGTTGATACGGTTGGGAAAAATACAGCCAGGATACAAGAATACATAAAGCACCAGTTGGAAGAGGATAAAATGGGTGAGCAACTCTCGATCCCCTATCCGGGCAGCCCGTTTACGGGCCGTAAGTAATCCATAAATGCAAATGTCAGATCGCGATGCGCCTGTTAGGGCGCGGCTGGCAACAGAGCCTTATAGGCGCATATGAAAAACCTCCGGCTATGCCGGAGGATATTTATTTCAACACTATCAATACATTGACTTTTATTGTCGTAAGCTTTTCAATACAGGTCTTCCGTTTCGTACCAGACAAGGTAATGCAAGCATGAATGCTGCTATTTTCCGCTTCTTTTTTTACTTTAGCACCTGAACTCAGGAGGCTAGCGCGTGAAAGAAGAAACGGAAAACAGCGCCAGAAAGCCTCCCACTGTGGAGGCTTTTTTCGTATATGAACTGGCTCATTCTATTTCAAGCTGCAGATAGGTGAATTAACTCGTGCGATCCAGCTGGAGCAATCTGCGGTAGATACGGATTTACCCACTACCTGCCACTCGAAATAGTGAGAGCAAAATAATAACCATAACCGGTGTCTGCACCGACATAATGAGGAAAACCATGTCACATCTCGCAGAGCTGGTTGCCAGTGCGAAGGCAGCCATTAACGAGGCATCAGATGTTGCTGCGCTGGACAACGTCCGCGTGGAATATTTGGGTAAGAAAGGGCAATTGACCCTTCAGATGACGACCCTGCGTGAGCTGCCTGCTGAAGAGCGCCCGGCAGCCGGTGCGGTTATCAACGAAGCCAAAGAGCAGGTCCAGCAGGCGCTTAACGCGCGTAAAGCTGACCTCGAAGGCGCTGCGCTTAACGCGCGTCTGGCCGCGGAGACAATTGATGTCTCTCTGCCGGGGCGTCGTATCGAGAACGGTGGTCTGCACCCGGTTACCCGTACCATCGACCGTATTGAAAGTTTCTTCGGTGAGCTCGGCTTTACCGTCGCGACCGGCCCGGAAATCGAAGATGACTACCATAACTTCGATGCGCTGAATATTCCTGGCCACCATCCGGCGCGCGCTGACCATGACACTTTCTGGTTTGATGCCACGCGCCTCCTGCGCACTCAAACTTCAGGCGTGCAGATTCGCACCATGGCGAATCAGCAGCCGCCAATCCGCATCATTGCGCCGGGGCGCGTATATCGTAACGACTACGATCAGACTCACACCCCAATGTTCCACCAGATGGAAGGCCTGATTGTTGACACTAACATCAGCTTCACCAACCTGAAGGGAACGCTCCACGATTTCCTGCGTAACTTCTTTGAAGAAGATTTGCAGATTCGTTTTCGTCCGTCCTACTTCCCGTTCACAGAGCCTTCTGCTGAAGTTGACGTCATGGGGAAAAATGGCAAATGGTTGGAAGTGCTCGGCTGCGGCATGGTGCACCCGAACGTACTGCGCAACGTTGGCATTGATCCGGAAATCTATTCCGGCTTTGCCTTCGGTATGGGTATGGAGCGTCTGACTATGCTGCGCTACGGCGTAACCGACTTACGCGCATTCTTCGAAAACGATCTGCGTTTCCTCAAACAGTTTAAATAAGGGCAGGACAGAACAATGAAATTCAGTGAACTGTGGTTACGCGAGTGGGTTAACCCGGCCGTCGACAGCGAAGCGCTGTCGGACCAGATAACCATGGCAGGCCTCGAAGTTGACGGTGTTGAGCCGGTCGCGGGAAGCTTCAACGGCGTTGTCGTGGGTGAAGTGGTTGAATGCGCTCAGCACCCTAATGCTGACAAACTGCGCGTAACGAAAATCAACGTTGGCGGCGAACGTCTGCTGGACATCGTCTGCGGCGCGCCGAACTGTCGTCAGGGTCTGAAGGTTGCGGTTGCAACCATCGGTGCCGTACTGCCGGGTGATTTTAAAATTAAAGCGGCGAAACTGCGCGGCGAGCCTTCTGAAGGTATGCTGTGTTCTTTCTCCGAGCTGGGTATTTCCGACGATCATAGCGGCATTATCGAATTGCCTGCTGATGCGCCGCTGGGTACCGACATCCGTGAATATCTGAAGCTGGACGATAACACCATTGAAATCAGCGTCACGCCGAACCGTGCCGACTGCCTGGGTATTATTGGTGTTGCTCGCGATGTGGCCGTGCTCAACAAAGCTCCGCTGAATGCTCCGGAAATCACTCCGGTTGCGGCGACTGTTGATGATGTTTTGCCCATTCAGGTTGATGCGCCGGATGCATGCCCGCGCTATCTGGGCCGCGTAGTGAAAGGCATCAATGTTAAAGCACCGACTCCGCTGTGGATGAAGGAAAAGCTGCGCCGCTGCGGTATTCGCTCTATCGATGCTGTGGTTGACGTGACCAACTATGTGCTGCTTGAACTGGGTCAGCCGATGCACGCTTTCGACAAAGACCGCATTGAAGGCGGGATTGTCGTGCGTATGGCGCATGAGGGTGAAACTCTGGTGTTGCTGGATGGCTCAGAAGCTAAGCTGGATACCGATACTCTGGTTATTGCTGACCATCAGAAAGCGCTGGCAATGGGCGGCATTTTCGGTGGTGAACACTCTGGCGTGAATGACGAAACGCAAAATGTTTTGCTGGAGTGTGCCTTCTTCAGCCCGCTCTCTATTACCGGTCGCGCGCGTCGCCATGGCCTGCATACCGATGCATCTCACCGCTATGAGCGTGGCGTGGATTCTGCGCTGCAGTATAAGGCAATAGAACGTGCGACCCGCCTGCTGATGGATATCTGCGGTGGTGACGCGGGTCCGATCATTGATGTTACCAATGAAGCGACGCTGCCGAAACCTGCCACTATTATGCTTCGTCGCAGCAAACTGGATCGTCTGATTGGCCATCACGTTGATGATGCGCAGGTGAGCGATATTCTGCGTCGTCTGGGCTGCGAAGTGACCGAAGGTCAGGACGAGTGGAAAGCTGTTGCACCGAGCTGGCGTTTCGACATGGAGATCGAAGAGGACCTGGTCGAGGAGGTCGCTCGCGTTTATGGCTATAACAATATTCCTGATGAGCCGGTCCAGGCAGGCCTGATCATGGGCACGCACCGCGAGGCGGATCTGTCGCTTAAGCGCGTGAAAATGTTGCTCAATGACAAGGGCTACCAGGAAGTCATTACCTATAGCTTCGTCGACCCAAAAGTGCAGCAATTGATTCACGCTGGTGAAGAGGCGCTGATTCTGCCGAGCCCGATCTCCAGTGAAATGTCGGCGATGCGCCTGTCATTGTGGACTGGCCTTCTGAGTACGGTGGTGTACAACCAAAACCGTCAACAGAGCCGTGTACGCATCTTTGAGAGCGGTTTACGTTTTGTACCTGATACTCAGGCTCCGTTGGGGATTCGTCAGGACGTAATGCTGGCAGGTGTTATTTGCGGCAACCGCTATGAAGAGCACTGGAACCAGGCAAAAGAAAGCGTCGACTTCTATGATTTAAAAGGCGACCTTGAGTCAGTTCTTGACCTGACCGGTAAATTATCCGACATCGAATTCCGTATCGAAGCCAATACTGCGCTTCATCCGGGGCAGTCCGCAGCGATTTATCTGAAAGGTGAACGTATTGGTTTCATTGGGGTTGTTCACCCGGAGCTGGAACGTAAACTGGATCTGAACGGTCGCACTTTGGTCTTCGAACTGGAGTGGAACAAGCTCGCAGACCGCGTGGTGCCTCAGGCGCGCGAAATTTCTCGCTTCCCGGCTAACCGTCGTGATATCGCTGTTGTTGTTGCGGAAAACGTACCAGCAGCCGATGTTTTAGCCGAATGTAAGAAAGTTGGCGTAAATCAGGTAGTTGGCGTAAACTTATTTGACGTGTACCGCGGTAAAGGCGTGTCGGAAGGCTTTAAGAGCCTTGCGATTAGTCTAATCCTTCAGGATACCAGCCGTACACTCGAAGAAGAGGAGATTGCCGCTACCGTCGCCAAATGTGTAGAGGCATTGAAAGAGCGATTCCAGGCATCATTGAGGGATTGAACCTATGGCGCTTACAAAAGCTGAAATGTCAGAATATCTGTTTGATAAGCTTGGGCTTAGCAAGCGGGATGCCAAAGAGCTGGTAGAGTTGTTTTTCGAAGAGGTTCGCCGTGCTCTGGAAAACGGAGAGCAGGTAAAACTCTCCGGGTTTGGCAACTTCGATTTGCGTGATAAGAACCAACGCCCGGGCCGTAACCCGAAAACGGGTGAAGATATTCCTATTACAGCCCGGCGAGTGGTGACTTTCAGACCCGGTCAGAAACTTAAAAGCCGTGTCGAAAATGCGTCACCCAGAGACAAATAATCTGAACTAACTAAAAAGGCCGCTATGCGGCCTTTTTTCTTGCTGGTGCGAGAGTGAGCCATCGTGTGGTAGGCGTAGTGATGATGTTATTCCTGAACATCAATGATGACTTTCATTGTCGTTTCACGGTTGCTGTCAATGTATTGATAAGCTTCCCCGTAATCTCTAAAAGCAAATTTTTTGGATATCAATGGGTTTAGTTTTACTTTACCTTCGTTAACCAGACGAATAGCTTCTACATAATCCTCATTCCGGTACATCATTGATGTATTCAGGTCCAGTTCATGGTCATTCAGAATTGCCAAATCGACCTGTGCGGGGCCAGAAAACACCGCAACAAGAATGATTGTACTACCTTTCCTGGCGTGTTTTATTGCCTGTCCTATGGTGATATTGGTGCCTGCACACTCGTAGATGACATCGGCCTTGTCTGGCCCAAATATCTGCAGCATCGATTCACCAAAGTCGTTGTTTTTGGTGTTAACGACGTCAACAATTCCGCATTCTTTGGCTTTTTCAAGCCGTAGGTCGCTAATGTCGGTGAGCATAACGGCTGCTGCGCCCATGCCAAACGCCGTCTGTGCAACCAGATTACCAATAGGACCGGCTCCAATAACTGCAATCTTTTTACCGCGTATATCTCCAGCCTGCCGGATGGCATGGACCGCCACAGCCAGCGGTTCAATCATGGCACCTTCTTCGTAACTCATCTCCTCTGGCAGCAGCGTGACTTTCCCCGCGTCTACGACAAAGTACTCAGAGGCGGTTCCGGTTGACTGAAATCCCATCACTTTAAGTTCTTCACAGAGGTTATATTTCCCGTGTCGGCATGGATAGCATTCACCGCAAACGATTTGTGGCTGAATCGTGACTTTTGCGCCAACCTCAAACCCGGATACACCTTCGCCCAGCGCCATAATTTGTGCAGAGACTTCATGTCCTTGAGTCACCGGATATGTCGTGAAAGGGTGCTGTCCGTGATAAACGTGAATATCTGAGCCACAGATACCAATATTCATAACTTTAACAAGGAGTTGTCCTTTTTGGGCTTTTGGCATGGCGATCTTTCTAAATTCAATATGTTTAGGCTTAGTCATGACTTGCTGTAGCATAGATTATCCTTAATTTAATTGATGTTTCAAATATGAATAATGCCCACTAATTTTTGCAGGCGAAGATAAAGAATTTCATAGCGCTCAATTATTTATCGCTAACAAGCCAAACATTCTCAATACACATTGCTATATACATCGCGATAAAACTACTTTACTCTTCAATATAATTTTTAACCCATACGTTGCTTGATAATGTAGTTTTTAGCGGGGTTTATATAATTTTTATGCTCACCATGTGGAATACAGATCACTTTTTTGAAAAAATAGACACCACGCTAGGCGTGGATTACATGCTTCGTGCGCGAGAGGGGGTACCGGACGAAGGGGTGTATATACAACCCCATATGCATCTTGAACATGAGGTTATGTGGTTCCACAAAGCTCAGGGTAGTTACAGCCTTGGTAATGAAAAATTTGCCATTAAAAATAATACGTTAGTTTACGTTAGTCCACTGATGCTGCATGATATGGAACTGAATTTTACTGCCGATCATGAGCGTTTTTTATTACAGTACGATAATGCCATACTAAGTAAATTAAAGTATCCTTTCCCAATGATAGGATCGCAGGTTGGCGTTGTGATACAGCTTAATGAGCGGGAAGCTGAACGATTACAGTTTATTTTTAAATGGTTTGCTGAGATACACGAAGCGCCTCATTCAGTTCAAGACGTCAACCCGGTGATGATTCTGCTATTAAATACAGTGCTTAGCCACGCTTCTCATGCAGAGCTTGTGTCGGCAGAAACTGAAAATGGCACATCTTTCGAAAATATTATCAATTTTATCATCGAAATGGAGACCAAAACGTCCTTCAACATTACATTGGACGAAGCATCGGCGTCCGTTGGTCTGTCGCCTAGCCATTTCTCAAGAACGTTCAAAAAGATTATGCAGGTTAGTTTTAAAGAGTATCTGGTAAGGAAGAAAATTGCTATGTCTGCCAGTCTCTTAACAAATACTGAGTTAAATATTACGGAGATAGCATATCAATGTGAATTTACGGATAGCGCTTACTATTGCTTCCAGTTTAAGAAAATTGTTGGTGTGACGCCCAAGAGATTCAGGATTAACAGTCGAACTTCGAGGCAACTATCAACAAACTATGATGCACTAAGCTGAATGAGCGGCACTACTTTCACATTAATGATTTAGGTATTGTGGTGAGGTGAAAGAATGATGCAAATGGGTACAAGGTGATCGGGTTAGGATAAAAACCGTCAATGATACAGAGTAAGTTATCGGTCTGAATTATGAGCTATGGCTTATGGGTTATTTTCTTCTAAGTGTGATCGATGTTTCTCAGCATGCGCAAAAAAATTATATAAAGCCACTTAAAAAATATATTTTTCAAATTCATCTAAGTCTATTTTTATTACGAGAATAATTGCTTGTTATTACAATGTTTCTAATGTCTCGCGTGAATAAAGGTGTCTCTATGAATAAAATAGGATTTAAAGAAAAAGTCGGCTATGGATTGGGTGATGGAGCATCGAATATCATCTGGCAAACTATCATGTTGTTTATGGCCTATTTCTATACAGATGTATATGGACTGAGCGCGTTTCATATGGGAACGATGTTTCTCCTTGTTCGGGTTTTCGATGCGTTTGCTGATGTTTATGTCGGCTATTTAGCTGACCATACGCGAACGAAATTCGGTCAGTTCAGGCCGTACCTGCTGTGGTTTTCATTGCCTTTCGGAATTTTTGGCGCCTTGACATTTTACACGCCGGATCTTGGTGAGATCGGTAAAATTATTTATGCCTATATATCATATACCATATTGTCTCTTTTTTATTCGCTAGTGAATATCCCTTACTGCGCGATGATTAATAACATCTCCAATGATGCGAAAGAACGTGTGTCTATGCAGTCGTATCGATTCGCCTTTGCGGCCCTTGGCGGGATTATCGTCTCCTCCGTTGCGTTATCACTGACCAAGGTGCTGGGTGATGGTAATCTGCAGAAAGGCTACTTTTATGGCATGGTACTCATGGGCGGTTTGAGCACTATTCTGTTCCTCCTGTGCTTTGCTATGACGAAGGAGCGCTACATTAAGGAAGTTGATCAAAACCAGAAATTTAGCGGAATTTATAAAGAATTGAATATTCTGATTAAAGACGTGAACTGGCGTTGTATCTTTAGCCTTAACGTCGTTAACCTAATTGCCGCAATTCTTAAAACCGGTGGCGCAATATATTTTGTGAATTACTATTTACTGCGTCCGGACTTGGTCAGTATTGTGTTATCAACAATCTTAGGCGTAAAATTTATTGGCTCCATGTTTACCTCCATTCTGTATGGTAAATTTGAACGGCTAGCGGCCTACAAGGTAACAATCATAATGCAGGCCTTTATTATGGCTATGCTTTTCTTTATCCCCGCTAATTATGTCATCGTGGCCTGCGTAATGATCGCTGCGGTTCACTTTCTTGATGCCAGCGCTTCGCCTTTACAGTGGAGTTTGTTAAGCGACATTATTTATAATCTGGAAAAGAAAGCGGGTAAATCCCTTAGCGGCCTGGTCTTTTCTACCAATATTTTTGCCATCAAAATTGGCATTGCTGTTGGAGGCGCGATCATTGGCTGGTTGTTGACATTGGGTGGTTATGTTGGCAATGCACCGGTCCAAACGGATTCAGCCATCCTGGTCGTGCGTCTGCTTTTTACCATTATTCCCGCGGTAATGGTTCTAAGCTTAATGCTGATTCTGAAAAAATACCGCAATACCGATGCTAATAACAATACTGTGGCAATGCCTTCTACAGAAAATGAACAAGTCAGTCATTAACTGGTTTACAAGAAATATTACAAGGAGTTATGCATGACCGTTATTACTAATCCCATTATCCCCGGGTTTAATCCAGATCCTTCAATTATTAGAGTCGGTGAGGCATATTATATTGCCACCTCAACATTTGAATGGTTCCCTGGTGTTTGTATTTATAAATCCTATGACCTTAAAAACTGGAAGTTGGTCTCATATCCATTGAATCGAAAATCGCAGCTGGATATGCTTGGTAACCCGGATTCCGGTGGTGTGTATGCTCCTTGCCTGAGCCATCATAATGGACGCTTTTATCTAATATTCACCGACGTGAAAAATGTAGCCGGGCGTTTCTGGGATCCAAATAACTATATTGTGACTACGGAAAATATTGAGGGGGAGTGGTCTGAACCTCATTCACTCCACAGCCGCGGAATCGATCCATCTCTCTTCCATCACAGCGACGGTACAAAATGGCTGGTGAGCATGGAGATGAGCCATATGGACGGTGGTAGGCCCAATTTTCCAAAGTGGAATGGAATTATCATTCAGCAGTATGACGCAGAGGAACACCGGCTTGTTGGCGAATGCCGGAAAATATACTCGGGTACGACGTTGGGCATCACAGAAGGGCCGCATATCTACGAAGCTAACGGTTGGTTTTACCTACTGACGGCGGAAGGCGGCACATTCTATGATCACGGTGTTACCCTGGCGCGTTCACGTGATCTTTTTGGGCCATATGAAACTGATCCAATGGGTCAGATGATGACTTCGCGTTACGATTGCCGCCTGCCTCTACAGCGAGTGGGGCACGCGGATCTTTTTGAAAACAGCATCGGTGAATGGTTTATTGTGCATCTTTGTGGAAGACCTCTACCGTCAAAAGGGCGTAGCCCGATGGGGCGGGAAACGGCTATTCAGCGAGTCTACTGGAATGATGAAGGTTGGTTAAGACTGGCGAACGGCAAGACGACGCCGGAAATTGAGGTACAGACAAACCTCAATGAACGCGCATGGGACGAGCAACCTGCAAGGGATGATTTTGATTTACCTGAGATTCCTTTGCATTATCAGTCGTTACGAATTCCGCTGAATGAAGATATGTGTACGCTCAAAGAGAGAAAAGGCTGGCTCAGGTTACGCGGACGCGAGTCGTTGAGTTCACACCATTATCAGAGCTTGTTAGCGAGACGACAGACTGACTATATGTTCACCGCCCAGACCTGCGTCGACTTTAATCCACGCTCATTTCACCAGATGGCGGGCTTAGTTTGTTTTTACGACACCACTAACTTTATCTATTTGAATATATCCTGTAATGACAATGGAGAAAGAACCGTTAATCTGATGGTTAACGACCTCAATAACTTCAGTATGTTAACTGGTGATGGAATTAAAATTGCCCGAGAAGGCTATGTTTATCTTAAGGTTTGCGTAAAAGGCGATGCGGCCTGGTTTTACTATTCGCTGGATGAAAAAACGTGGATCCCGGTGGGGGATTACGTGGAGTACAGCAAGCTCTCCGATGAGTATTTTAAAGAGAGGATGATCGAGCGTTTTACCGGCGCATTTATTGGAATGTGTTGTCAGGATTTTACCGGAGAGAAAATTTGCGCTGATTTTGACTATTTTTCCTGTACCTCGCTTAGCGATTAATAACCTGAATAGTTTATCCAGCTGAGACTGCAGTAGATGCAGCCAGCTGGATTTTTCACTGAAACTAATTTCGGCTTTAGGGCCGTTTCTCTTTTCTCTGATGAATGTCCACCGTAAAATCAACCACATCTCTCTCCTGTGTTACGGAACCTATGCTGACCTTTGCTCAAATTCAACAGCGCCGCAGTCGGCGTTGGCTTATCGCATTAACCTTGCTGCTGCTGGTGACGTCGTCCGTTAGCCTATGTGCTGGCGATCAATGGATCGGCCCCGCCGAATGGTTCAGCGCCAAAGGTGAGTTGTTTATCTGGCAAATTCGCCTGCCGCGAACCCTTGCCGTCCTGCTGGTAGGGGCTGCGCTGGCGCTTTCGGGAGCAATAATGCAGGCGCTATTTGAAAACCCGCTAGCGGAGCCGGGGCTGCTGGGCGTATCCAACGGGGCAGGGGTTGGCCTGATTGCCGCCGTGCTGCTGGGTAAAGGCTTACTTCCAGGTTGGGTGCTAGGACTATGCGCGATTCTTGGCGCACTAGTCATCACTTTTATTTTGCTGCGCTTCGCCAGGCGGCACTTGTCCACCAGCCGGTTGCTGTTGGCGGGTGTCGCGCTAGGAATCATCTGTAGTGCACTGATGACCTGGGCTGTCTATTTTTCTACCTCTTTCGATCTTCGTCAGTTGATGTACTGGATGATGGGGGGATTTGGCGGCGTTGACTGGCAGCAGTTGTGGCTAATGCTGGCGCTGTTGCCGGTGTTGGGCTGGGTGTGTTTGCAATCGCAGCCGCTCAATCTGCTGGCGCTGGGCGAAGTGTCCGCGCGACAGTTGGGCTTACCGCTGTGGCTATGGCGCAAAGTGTTGGTGGTGGCTACTGGCTGGCTGGTGGGAGTTAGCGTGGCGCTGGCCGGGGCGATTGGTTTTATTGGCCTGGTCATTCCGCACATTCTGCGTTTATGCGGTTTAAGCGATCATCGTGTTTTGCTTCCGGCCTGTATGTTAGCCGGAGCCAGCGCATTACTGGGGGCGGATATTGTCGCACGTCTGGCGCTGTCGGCGGCGGAACTGCCCATCGGCGTGGTCACCGCGACGCTGGGTGCGCCGGTGTTTATCTGGTTATTGTTAAAATCAGGCCGCCCGTAGTAGGGCAATACAGGCGCTGTATTGCCACAGCGCCTGCAATAAGTCGAGAATATTACCAGCCTTTAATGGCATCGCCCTTGTAGACTTCCGCTGCCTTATCTGCGACTTCTTTGGTCTGGAAGGCTTCTTTCAGCTCCTGAACCTTTTTGCTGTCTTTATTATCTTCGCGCGAAACAATGGCGTTGACGTACGGAGAGTCCGGGCCTTCCATAAACAAACCATCGCGGGCGGCGGATAAACCAGCCTGCGCAGAGAAGTTAGTATTAATAATCGACAGCGCAACGTTCGGGTCGTCCAGCGTACGGGTTAGTTGCGGCGTATCAACCTCGACAATTTTCAGCTGTTTTGGATTATCGATAATATCCAGAGCCGTTGGCAGGTAACCGACACCGTCTTTCAGCTTGATTAAGCCTTGCGCCTGGAGCAGCAGCAGGCTGCGGCCCAGAGTGGTGGTCTCATTCGAAATAGATACCGTTGCGCCGTTCGGAAGTTCGTTGATATTCTTGATTTTCTTTGAGTAAGCGGCAATCGGGAAGACAAAAGTTTTACCGACAATCGCAAACTTGTAGCCGCGCTCTTTTGACTGCGCCTCCAGATAAGGCAGCGTCTGGAAAGCGTTAGCATCGACATCTTTATTGTTTAAGGCTTCGTTAGGCAGGACGTAATCATTAAACGAGATAACCTCAACATCAAGGTTGTATTTGTCTTTTGCGACTTGTTCAACCACTTTCCAGATAGCCTCATCCGGACCGGTGTTAATCGCCACTTTAACTTTATTATCTTCATCTGGCGAACAGGCCGAGAGTAGCGCCACGGAGGCGGCAATTAACGCCGTGCTAAACATCTTTTTCATCAATAAAACTCTCTCAAATTAACAATTAACGAAATACTATTACATCCATTTATCACTGTACACTGAATTGCTCTGTCTGCTTGTTGAGATGAATTCATGTTGTCAGGGCTGTTACATCAAGAGACACTCCAGGGCGATTCAAAGTAGAATGACGCGGTCTGAATCCGCTACAGTAGATAGGGATCACCACGCAGAAACCGGTTTAATTCACTGAGGGAAGGCTATGCAACACGATATTCTCAATACTGAAGTCACCACCATTGATGGTGAGAAAACAACGCTTGCGCCTTATGCAGGCAAAGTGCTGCTGATCGTCAACGTTGCGTCAAAATGTGGCCTGACGCCGCAATATGAGCAGTTGGAAACTTTGCAAAAAGATCTCGAAAGCGAAGGTGTTAGCGTGCTGGGCTTCCCATGTAACCAATTCCTGGGGCAAGAGCCAGGCAGCGAAGAAGAGATTAAAACGTTCTGCAGCACCACTTACGGCGTCACTTTCCCGATGTTCAGCAAGATTGACGTCAACGGCGAACATCGTGCGCCTTTGTATCAGAAGCTGGTCGATGCCGCCCCGCAAGCCATCGCGCCGGAAGGCAGCGGTTTCTATGAGCGAATGGCCAGTAAAGGCCGGGCGCCGCTGTATGTAGACGACATCCTGTGGAACTTTGAAAAATTCCTGATTGGTCGCGACGGTCAGGTTATCGGCCGTTTCTCACCAGATATGACGCCGGACTCCCCGCAGTTGGTGGCCGCGATTAAAGGAGCTTTAGCCAAATAATGCCGTTTTTGATGCAGCTACAGGATGTAGAAGAGGCGGGGCGGCTGGCGCCATTTACCGCGGATGTCCGACCCGGAGAGATTATTCATCTGGTGGGGCCAAACGGCGCGGGGAAAAGCACGCTGCTGGCGCGAATGGCGGGTCTCACCACTGGCCCCGGGCAGGTGACGCTCAATGAGCGCCCGCTGAGCGACTGGCCAGCGCAGGACCTGGCGCGTCATCGTGCCTATCTCAGCCAGCACCAGATGCCGCCCTTCGCGATGCCGGTCTGGCACTATCTGTCGCTGCATCTGCAAAACGAGACGCAAAACGCGCTCCTGAAGACCATCGCAGAAAAACTGGGTCTGAGCGATAAGCTCGGACGCCAGGTGAATCATATTTCGGGCGGAGAGTGGCAGCGTGTGCGTCTGGCAGCGGTAATATTGCAAATCCATCGCCAGGCCAATCCTGCCGGACAGCTGTTACTGTTGGATGAACCGATGAATAGCCTCGACGTGGCGCAGCAGGCCGCGCTCGATCGGGTATTAAGTGAACTTTGTGCTTCAGGTATTGCGATCGTCATGAGCAGTCACGATCTCAATCACACCCTCCGCCATGCCCAGAGCTCCTGGCTTATCCGTCAGGGAGAGACTATCGCCTGCGGCAGTACATCTGAGGTGCTGAGTGAAGAGAATTTGACCGCCGCCTATGCGATGGCCTTTCAACGAGTGGAGGTGGCTGGCCATCTTATGCTCGTTGCGTCACAGTAGCACGCAGTAGCCTTGCCAGCGAATTGATAAACAAGCTAAATTATTCTGACAATAAGATAGGGAACAGAGGAATCGTCTGAGATGCGTTTCTGGTTCGTGTTGTTTGTAGCGCTATTTCTGGCGGGCTGTAGTAGCCATCGGGCACCGCCGCCAAATCCGCGGCTTGCAGATTCTATTACCGTTGTCGCCAACCTCAATGAACAGTTAAGAAACTGGCGGGGAGCGCCGTATCGTTATGGCGGAATGTCGCCGCGCGGTGTTGATTGCTCCGGTTTTGTGCTGATGACTTTTCGCGATAAATTCGCGTTGCAGTTGCCGCGCGAAACCCGTGAACAGGCGGAAATAGGCACTAAGATTGATAAGAGCGAATTGCTGCCCGGCGATCTGGTCTTTTTCAAGACTGGCTCCGGAGAGAGCGGCTTGCACGTCGGTATTTATGACACGGATAATCAGTTTATCCACGCCTCCACCAGCCAGGGTGTGACGCGTTCATCACTGGATAACGTGTACTGGCATAAGAAATTCTGGCAGGCGCGAAGGATTTAACGTTGGCCAATTATCCGAAGGGAAGCGCCAGTTTCCCTTTTTCATCGCAATACCCCTGAAATCCCTCCGTGTTAATAATTTGTTGAAAGCACTACACTGGAGACAGGAGGTACCATGGCCCTGTCTTTTACTACCCACTGGCGTGATGAACTGCCGGATTTTTATACTGCATTAACACCGACTCCGCTGGAGAATGCGCGGCTTGTCTGGCACAACGCGTCACTGGCGCGAACGCTGGGCATTCCTGATTCGTTATTCAAACCAGAGCGGGGCGCTGGCGTATGGGGTGGCGAAACCCTGCTGCCGGGGATGTCGCCGCTGGCGCAGGTTTACAGCGGTCACCAGTTCGGTTCCTGGGCCGGACAGCTTGGTGATGGGCGCGGGATTTTGCTTGGCGAACAGCAACTCTCCGATGGTCGACGCTTTGACTGGCATTTGAAAGGTGCCGGACTCACTCCTTATTCGCGAATGGGCGACGGGCGGGCGGTATTACGCTCGACGATACGCGAAGGCCTGGCCTCGGAAGCGATGCATGCGCTGGGCATTCCCACTACCCGTGCGCTGGCGATAGTGACCAGCGACACGCCGGTGTATCGGGAAACCGTTGAACAGGGTGCGATGCTGATGCGCATCGCGGAAAGCCATCTGCGTTTTGGCCATTTTGAGCACTTTTACTATCGCCGTGAGCCGCAAAAGGTTCAGCTACTGGCAGACTTTGCGATTCGCCATCATTGGCCGCATCTGCAAGACGAAGCCGATAAGTATGTTTTATGGTTTAGTGACGTTGTCACGCGAACGGCGGAAATGATCGCCAACTGGCAAACTGTCGGCTTCGCCCACGGAGTGATGAATACCGATAATATGTCGATTCTGGGGCTGACGATGGACTACGGGCCATACGGTTTTCTTGATGACTTCCAGCCGGGCTTTATCTGCAATCATTCTGATTATCAGGGGCGCTATAGCTTTGATAATCAGCCAGCGGTGGGGCTATGGAATCTGCAACGACTGGCGCAAACTCTGTCACCTTTTATCAGCGCTGAGGCATTAAATACCGTGCTGGATGGTTACCAGCACGCGCTGCTGACGGCGTACGGCCGCCGCATGCGCGATAAGCTGGGGCTGTTTACCCAGCAAAAAGGCGATAACGAGCTGCTTGATGGACTGTTTGCGCTGATGGAGCGTGAGGGTAGCGACTATACCCGAACTTTCCGTATGCTGAGTGCGAGCGAACAGGCCAGCGCTGCCTCGCCGCTACGCGATGAGTTTATCGACCGTACCGCTTTTGATAGCTGGTTTGCCGACTATCGCGCGCGTCTGCGCGATGAGCAGATTGATGATGCACAGCGACAGGTGCATATGCAAAGCGTCAACCCGGCAATTGTACTGCGTAACTGGCTGGCACAGCGCGCGATAGAACAAGCGGAGCAGGGTGACATGAGCGAGTTGGAACGTCTGCATAACGCATTATCTCAGCCCTTTACCGATCGAACGGATGATTATATTAACCGTCCGCCAGACTGGGGGAGGCGTCTTGAAGTGAGCTGTTCCAGCTAGTAAATCGTTATCCCTGCCGTCATCGGCGGGGATAATTATTTGGTCAGGATCAGTTTGCCCGCATTGGTCTGGCGCAGTAAATAACGCTGACCGCCGTGTTCGATAACCACCCGTCCTTCGCTACCTAATAACGTTTGGCTGTTTATCTGCCTGTCCGTGGAAACGGGGTAAGGGGCATTGTCTTTTGTTTTTTCTGCTGTGGCAGTGTTATCCATACGCGTCATAGCACTCAAAAATAAAAATCAAAGCAACAATGATTATCATTATCAATAATGTTGATTTTCACGGCAAGTATTTTTTACAGGAATGCCATATTTGGCAGGTTTGGTGTCGGGGGGCTAAGAAAATATCCCCACCACGAATGTGGTAGGGAGAAGGGCTAAAGGCGGGTTGCGGTTGCTGCGGCTAATTCCGCAAGCAGACGTTCGCTATCTTCCCAGCTCAGGCAAGGGTCGGTAATCGATTGTCCCCTGGTCAGCGGCTGGCCGGGGATAACCTTCTGCGTGCCTTCCTGAAGGAAGCTTTCGGCCATGATCCCGGCGATGGCGGTTGATCCTGCATGGATCTGCTGGCAGATGTCGGCGCAGACGTCCAGCTGACGGCGATGCTGCTTCTGGCAATTCCCGTGGCTAAAATCAACCACCAACTGCTGCGGCAGGTTGAATTCCGCCAACACATCCCCGGCTGCGGCGATATCGGCAGCGTGGTAGTTAGGCTGTTTCCCGCCACGCATAATGATATGACCATAAGGATTGCCGCTGGTCTGGTAGATGGTCATCTGCCCCTGTTTATCTGGCGACAGGAACATATGACTGGCGCGGGAAGCGCGAATGGCGTCAACGGCAATACGCGTATTGCCATCGGTACCGTTCTTAAATCCTACCGGGCAGGAGAGCGCCGAGGCCATTTCGCGATGAATTTGGCTCTCGGTGGTGCGCGCACCGATAGCGCCCCAGCTAATCAGGTCGGCAATAAACTGCCCGGTCACCATATCGAGAAATTCAGTGGCGGTCGGCACGCCCAGCTCGTTCACCTGCAACAGCAGGCTGCGGGCCAGCTCAAGGCCATGATTGACCCGATAGCTGCCGTTCAGGTCAGGATCGGAAATCAATCCCTTCCAGCCAACCACCGTGCGCGGTTTTTCAAAGTAGGTGCGCATCACGATTTCCAGTTGCGGCTGGTAACGTTCGCGCATTCCTTGCAGGCGGTGTGCATATTCCATCGCTGCATCAGTATCGTGAATGGAACATGGGCCAATCACTACCAGCAGGCGGCGATCTTCACCGTTGAGGATCCTCTCGATTCGGCGGCGTGAAGCGGAGACGTGTGCTGCAACATCGGCAGACACAGGGTGCCGTTGCGCCAGTTCCGCGGGCGTTACCAGGCTTTCAATGCGCGCGGTACGCAATTCGTCTGTTTTATTCATTGGGGTCTCAAAAATCTGTTTCTTCCGCGGCGAAAATGCCGGGAAGTGATGCGCATCACGATAAACCAATCCCTGCTTATTGCAAGAGCAGGGCATGATCCTGTATGGGCCACGGGTGATAGCATAAACAAATTTTTGATAATGTACTAGCTCATTAGTACATTCGGCGGCTTAGCCCCATAATATCCATGATTTTAGTGGCGATTTCTTCCACGGAGTAATTGGTACTGTTCAGGCAAGGTATCTTGTTTTTGCGATACAGCGCTTCAACTTCGGTCACTTCCATCCGACACTGGCGCATGGAAGCATAGCGGCTATTTTCCCGACGCTCTTCACGGATAGCCGCCAGACGTTCTGGATTGATAGTTAGCCCGAATAGTTTGTGCTGTAGCGGTTTTAACGATGCGGGAAGAATCAGATTGTCCATATCATCGGCGATAAACGGGTAGTTGGCGGCACGAATACCGTATTGCATCGCCAGATACAGGCTGGTGGGCGTTTTCCCACAGCGCGAAACGCCAAGAAGGATCACCTGGGCCTGGTCGAGGTTGCGCAGCGAAATCCCGTCATCGTGCGCAAGGGTGTAATCGATAGCGGCGATACGCGCATCGTACTTATTCAGATTACCCGGCGTTAAACCATGGGTGCGATGAGCGATCGGCGACGGGTCGAGACGTAATTCCTGCTGCAGCGGGGCCACCAGCGCCTGAACGATGTCCTGACAGAATCCTTCGCTTTGCATGATGATATCGCGAATTTCCGGAATAACGATGGAGTAGAAGACCAGCGGACGGATACCGGTTTGTTGAAAAATCGCGTCAATTTGTTCCTTCACGGCGCGCGCGCGGCTGATATTTTCGACAAACGGCAGAGTCACGCTGCTGATGGCGACCGGGAATTGCGACATGACCGCATGACCCAGCACTTCTGCCGTAATGGCGGTACCGTCGGAAATATAAAACACGTGGCGATCTACAGCACTTTCCATTTTGACCATCCGGTATAAAGAGTTTAATTACCTGAAAGCTGATATTAAATTTAAGCATATCGCTCCAGGCTTTGTCTCATATTTAAAAAGTGAAACACTATTTTTATTTTTAATGAAAAGCCCTGTTCATTTTTCGCAACTGCGTATCTTTTGTATCAAAATCCACCAGATTCTTGAAGAATCATTAGGTTAGCTATATCCGGAAAAGAATCCTAAAAACGAAAAAATAATTTGCTTGAACGATTCACCGTTTTTTTAAGCCGCGTAAATATGTCAGGATAAATCCCGTAGTCGATCGTGAATTATTTATCACTGGTATTAAATCACAAAAGGATTGTCTCGATGTCCAACAATGGCTCGTCACCGCTGGTGCTTTGGTATAACCAACTCGGCATGAATGATGTAGACAGGGTTGGAGGCAAAAATGCCTCCCTGGGTGAAATGATTACAAATCTTTCTGGTATGGGTGTTTCCGTACCGAACGGGTTTGCCACCACCGCTGATGCTTTTGATCAGTTCCTGGACCAAAGCGGTGTTAACCAGCGCATTTATGCACTGCTGGATGAAACCGACATTGACGACGTTTCCGCATTAGCGAAAGCGGGCGCGCAGATCCGTCAATGGATCATTGATACGCCGTTCCAGAGTGAACTGGAAAATGCGATTCGCGATGCCTATACCCAGCTGTCCGCTGACGACGCTGAGGCTTCTTTTGCCGTTCGCTCCTCCGCGACCGCCGAAGATATGCCGGATGCCTCCTTCGCCGGGCAGCAAGAGACATTCCTCAACGTGCAGGGCTTTGACGCCGTGCTCGTCGCGGTGAAGCACGTCTTTGCTTCGCTGTTTAACGATCGCGCAATCTCCTACCGCGTGCATCAGGGTTACGATCACCGCGGCGTGGCGCTCTCCGCCGGGGTGCAGAGAATGGTGCGCTCCGATCTCGCCTCATCCGGGGTGATGTTCTCCATTGATACCGAGTCCGGCTTTGATCAGGTGGTGTTTATCACCTCCGCCTGGGGCCTCGGCGAAATGGTCGTGCAGGGCGCGGTGAACCCGGATGAATTCTATGTGCATAAGCCGACGCTGGAAGCGGGTCGCCCGGCCATCGTGCGTCGCACCATGGGGTCGAAAAAGATCCACATGATTTACGCCCCGACCCAGGAACACGGGAAACAGGTGCGTATCGAAGATGTTCCGCAGGCGCAGCGCGACGTTTTCTCGTTAACCGACGAGGAAGTGCAGGAGCTGGCGAAACAAGCAGTGCAGATCGAGAAACACTACAACCGTCCGATGGATATCGAATGGGCGAAAGATGGCCACACCGGTAAGCTGTTTATCGTGCAGGCGCGACCGGAAACTGTGCGTTCGCGCGGCCAGGTGATGGAGCGTTATACCCTCCATGCACAGGGGCAGATTGTTTCCGAAGGGCGTGCCATCGGCCACCGTATTGGTGCGGGTCCAGTAAAAGTTATTCATGATATCAGTGAAATGAACCGCATTGAGCCCGGTGACGTGCTGGTCACCGACATGACCGACCCGGATTGGGAGCCGATCATGAAGAAAGCGGCGGCGATCGTCACCAACCGAGGCGGGCGCACTTGTCACGCGGCGATTATCGCCCGTGAGCTGGGGATCCCGGCGGTAGTGGGCTGCGGCGATGCGACCGATCGCATTCAGGAAAACCAGAACGTCACTGTTTCCTGTGCGGAAGGCGATACTGGCTACGTCTATGCCGAAATCCTCGACTTCAGCATTAAGAGCTCCAGCGTTGGCGAAATGCCGGAGCTGCCGCTGAAGATCATGATGAACGTCGGCAACCCGGACAGAGCCTTCGACTTCGCCTGCTTGCCGAATGAAGGCGTGGGCCTGGCGCGTCTGGAGTTCATCATCAACCGCATGATTGGCGTTCACCCGCGTGCGCTGCTGGAGTTTGACGATCAGGAACCGGCTTTGCAGAACGAAATCCGCGAGCTAATGAAAGGCTACGACTCGCCGAAAGAGTTCTACGTTGGTCGTCTGACTGAGGGGATCTCGACGCTTGGCGCGGCATTCTACCCGAAACGAGTGATTGTGCGTCTCTCCGACTTTAAATCTAACGAATACGCCAACCTGGTCGGCGGTGAGCGTTATGAGCCGGAAGAAGAGAACCCGATGCTGGGCTTCCGTGGAGCCGGTCGTTACGTTTCTGAAAGTTTCCGCGACTGCTTTGCGCTGGAGTGTGACGCGGTAAAACGCGTTCGTAACGATATGGGGCTGACTAACGTCGAAATCATGGTGCCGTTTGTCCGCACCGTGGCGCAGGCGAAAGCAGTGGTTGAAGAGCTGGAACGCCAGGGCCTCAAGCGCGGCGAAAATGGCCTGAAGCTGATTATGATGTGTGAAATCCCATCGAATGCGCTGCTGGCTGACCAGTTCCTCGAATACTTCGACGGTTTTTCTATCGGTTCCAACGATATGACGCAGCTGGCGCTGGGTCTGGACCGTGACTCCGGCGTGGTCTCTGAGCTGTTCGATGAGCGCAATGAAGCGGTGAAAGCGCTGCTGTCGATGGCGATTCGCGCGGCGAAGAAGCAGGGCAAATACGTGGGTATCTGCGGGCAGGGCCCGTCTGACCACGAAGACTTTGCCGCATGGCTGATGGAAGAGGGGATTGATAGCCTGTCCCTGAACCCGGATACCGTGGTGCAAACCTGGCTTGGCCTGGCTGAACTGAATAAGTAAATTTTCGTTAAAATATGTCATCCCCGTCAGTAATGGCGGGGATTTTTTTGTTTTCGCACATCCGCACCGCTTATTTGCGCTCAGTCACATAAAACGGAAAAAACAAAATACCGTAATCCGACAGTTAATTTCTACAATTGTCCCTTCTCTGTTTATTACTAATACTGACACAACGTTATCAAAAATCATGATAACCACTTCCTGAAATACCTCTTCTATTGTGTACAGGATAATAATAATGACACTTTCCTCGGTACTCACTACAAAAGATAAAATAGGTTATGGTCTTGGCGATATGGCCAGCGCGCTGGTGTGGCAAACGGCCACGCTTTTTCTGGCCTATTTCTACACTGATGTTTTTGGTTTACCTGCCGCAATTATGGGAACGATGTTTTTGGTCGTCAGGGTTATTGATGCGGTGGTCGATCCCTGTATTGGCGCCCTGGTCGACAGAACCCGAACCCGGCACGGGCGGTTTCGCCCCTGGCTATTGTGGTTCGCCATTCCGTTTGGCGTGAGTTGTATTATTACTTTCTACGTTCCTGATGTTGGACCAACGGCAAAAATCGTTTACGCCTGTGTCACTTACGCTATTTTAAGCTTTATCTATTCGGCGATTAACGTTCCTTATTGCGCTATGCCCGGCGCGTTAACGATGGACCCGCACGAGCGTCACTCGCTCCAGTCGTGGCGCTTTGCGCTGTCGTTTATTGGCGGGCTGATTGTCACCGTGATTGCGCTACCGCTGGTCGCCCATCTGGGACAGGGTGATGCGCAAAAAGGCTATTTTTATGCCATGAGCCTGATGGGTATCCTCGGCATCGTGCTTTTCTTTAGCTGTTTTTTCCTGACCCGGGAGCGATATACCCCGCAGGGCGACAGCTCAGGTTCGTTATTAAAAGACCTTAAGCTGTTAGCGGGAAATAGTCAGTGGCGCATCGTTTTTATCTTCAATATTTTATTACTTACCGCGGTGGTGACGCGCGGTTCGGCAACCATGTATTACGTCAAATATGTGATGCAGCGTCCGGATATGGTCTTCACATTTATCGTTACCGGGATGATTGCGGCGCTGCTCGGCGCATTATTATCTGCGCGCCTGCTCGGGAAATTTGACCGCGTACGTTCCTATCAGTGGACAATTATTACTTACGTTGTTTTTGCAGCGGCTATTTTCTTTATTCCCGCCAATCAATTGTGGTTAATATTGAGCCTCAACGTCATCTTTGGCTTTATACAAAATCTCACCACGCCGCTGCAATGGACTATGTTCTCTGATGTGGTGGATTACGAAGAACATCGCAGTGGACGACGTCTCGATGGTCTGGTGTTTTCTACCGCGCTATTCGCCATTAAATTCGGCCTCGCGCTTGGCGGCGCCGTCGTCGGCTGGGTGCTGGGAATGGTGAACTATGCCCCCAATGCGCTCAATCAATCCACCACGGTGTTAAACACCATCAATGCGCTTTTCACTCTGGTGCCATCGGTACTGTTTATCGCCATGGCGCTTCTGCTGATGCTCTACAAACTCAACAGCCGTACGGCAGACAGCATCGCCCGTGAACTGGCCCAGAAACGTGAAGCGCGCGCGCAAGAAACAGCGCAGCCGACGCTGAATTCAGCCCTACAGGAGTAATAACATGACTGTGATTTATAAGGATGCTCATCGCCCTATCGCGGAACGCGTTGCGGATTTATTGTCGCGAATGACGACCGAAGAAAAATTTGCCCAGATGCACGCGTACTGGCTGGTGTTGGCGGAAAATGGCGATCACCGTGAGCGCAGCGATATGAGCGATGAATTCGCTGGCGTCAGTGAGCAGACTTCATTGGCGGAAAGGCTGAAACTTGGCGTCGGGCAAATCACTCGTCCCTTGGGGACACATATTGTGGATGCGCAGAGCGGCGTACGGGCGGCGAATCGCCTGCAAAAAATGCTGATTGAAGAGACCCGGCTGGGCATTCCGGCGCTGTTTCATGAAGAGTGTCTGGTTGGACTGCTATGCAAAGATGCGACGCTGTTTCCCTCATCGCTAAACTACGGTTCAACCTGGGACCCTGAGTTAGTCGAGCGCGCGGCGCGGGAAATTGGCGCTGAAGCCCGTTCGACCGGCTGTAAACAGGGGCTGGCTCCGGTGCTGGACGTCTCTCGCGATGTGCGCTGGGGACGGACCGAAGAGACCTTTGGCGAAGATCCGTGGCTGGTTGGGGTCATGGCCTGCGCCTACGTCAATGGCTTACAAAGTGAAAAACGCGATCTGCTGGCGACGCTCAAACATTACGTCGGGCACTCGTTTAGCGAGGGCGCGCGCAACCATGCTCCGGTACACCTTGGTTTTTGCGAACTTAACGATACCTTCCTGCTGCCGTTCGAGATGGCGGTGAAGCTGGCCAATGCCGGTTCGGTGATGCCAGCCTATCACGATATCGATAATCAGCCGGGCCACAGCGATAGCTTTCTGCTGACCACCGTTCTGCGCGAGCAGTGGGGCTTTGACGGCATTATCGTTGCCGACTACGGCGGCGTCAGTCTGCTGCATCAGCATCATGGTATCTCACACGATGCAGCGGAATCCGCAGCGCTGGCATTCAATGCTGGTCTTGATGTGGAATTGCCGAAAGATGATTGCGCACGTCACCTGCGCGAGGCGCTGGACCGCGGGTTAATGACTATGGCGAAAATTGATGAGATTGTCGCCCGCACTCTGACCGAGAAATTCCGCCTTGGGCTATTTGAACAACCCTATACCGACGTGACGGGTATTGTGCTGCAATCGGCAAGCGCCCGTCAGGCCGCGCGCGATGTTGCGACACGCTCGCTGACGCTACTGGAAAACCGGGGCGCGATACCATTGTCGGATAAGCCGAAGGTGGCGGTGGTGGGTCCCACCGCCGATGATCCTCTGGCGCTGCTGAGCGGTTACAGCTTCCCGGTGCACTTGATTATCAGCGATATGGTGGATGAGGTCTCGCAGGTGACTACGCCGCTAGCTGCTTTGCGGCAGTATCTTGGCGAGGAGCAGGTCAGCTACGCTAAGGGCTGCCATATTATTGAACAGCGGATGGCCGGTGCGCCGGTATTCCCTGGCGATAGCGGCGGCAAACCGATGCAGCAATCACCGGTCTCGCTGGACGTCAGCCTGATCCCAGATGCGGTAAGCGCCGCCCGGGAAAGTGATGTTGTCGTGGCCTGCGTGGGTGACCTGGCGGGTCTGTTCCAGAGCGGCACAGTGGGTGAAGGTTCCGATACCGACAGCCTGAATCTGCCGGGCGTTCAGCAGCAACTCCTTGAAGCGCTGGTTGGCACCGGTAAACCGGTTATTGTGGTGATGACCGGAGGGCGACCTTATAACCTACAGGGTCTGGAAGACAGCATCGCTGGCTTGCTTATGGCATGGGCACCTGGTCAGGAAGGTGGCTGGGCGATTGCCGATGTGTTAACCGGTCGCGCCGAACCGCAGGGACGCTTAGTGGTCAGCGTACCGAAAAGCGCCGGTGCGATGCCCTATTACTACAACCATAAGCTGAAAAGCGGCGGTACGCCGTTTGCGTTTCACTTTGGCTCACGTTACCCGTTCGGCTATGGGCAAAGCTGGACGACGTTCGATTACGCCGAACCACATTTGCTGGCGCAGGAGGTTAACGTGGAGGGTGAAATCGCCGTGCAGGTTGCCGTGCGCAACAGCGGAGAGCGCCGCGGTAGCGAGGTGGTTCAGCTCTACGTTCGCGATAAGGTCGCCTCGATGGTGCGCCCGCTCCAGGAGCTAAAAGCCTTCCAGCGTGTGACGCTCGATCCTGGCGAAACGGCAACGCTGAGCTTCTATTTGCCGGTAGATATGCTCAACTTCACCCGTCGTGACGGTCAGCGAATTGTCGAACCGGGAGAGTTTGAACTGCAGATTGGCGCATCCTCCGCAGACATTCGCGGGACGGCAACCGTAACGGTGAAGGGTGAGGTTCGCGAGCTACCGCGGGACTGGCGCATGATGAGCCGTTGCGAAGTGAGCTGACAAAAAAATGCCCATCGTGGGAGATGGGCAAAGACTACACACAGCAATTCGTTGTTTCACTCAGGGGATTTCCATGCTTATAAATCAATGTGTTGATTCATAACCGTGAGCTAATAGTAGGCACAGAGATTTTTTGCGTCGATCGGATTCCTCTCAATAGTTAAATTGAGGTAAAGAATCTGCGAGGTAAATGTGTCAAATAGCTTGAGGGAAGGGGATTGCTGTGTGCGATGTATCAGTTTTATTTAAGTTTAAGCGGTATTGCCCGGTGGCGGCTAGCGCCTTACCGGGCCTACGAAAAATGCGTAATTTTGTTGATATTATGGATTTTGTAGGCCGGACAAGGCGTTAGCCGCCGTCCGGCAAGAATACGAGCACAATATTTAAAGGCGAGTCTCCCCGCCTTTTCGCTTTATTTATCCAGTGGAATTCGGTTATTCAGCTCACTGAGCTCTTCCAGCACCAGATCGGGGTCTTTCGGCGGCGGTGGCGCCTCGTTGACCCATGCATCGTACAGACGCCAGGAGACGGCCAGCAGCACCGGGCCAATAAACAGGCCAATCATACCAAACGCCACCAGACCACCGATAACGCCGGACAGGATGAGAATCATCGGCAGGTCTGCGCCCATCCGAATCAGCATTGGGCGGATAAAGTTATCCATCGTGCCCACCACGCAGCTCCATACCAGCAGTACGGTGCCCCAGGTGGTATCCCCGGTCCAGTACAGCCAGATAATTGACGGCACCAGAACCAGCAATGGCCCCACTTGCACCAGACAGGTGAAAATCATCACCACGGTGAGCAGCGCGGCGTAGGGCACGCCGCTGATGGCAAGACCGATACCGCCCAAAACCGCCTGAACCAGCGCGGTCACCACCACTCCCAGCGCCACGGCACGGATCGCCTGCCCGGCGAGGATCACCGCCGCATCGCCGCGTTTTGCCGCCAGACGAGTAGCAAAGTGGCGGAATCCATAGGCCACCTGTTCGCCGCGCCAGTACAACAGGGCGCTAAACAGCAGCATCAGGCCGCAATAAACCAACAGCTTGCCGATATGCGCCGCCTGGCCGACAAACCAGGTGGTGGTGGTGCCAAGGTAGGGACGAATTTTGGTCATAATTGCCGTTCCCCCCATCTCCAGCAAATTATGCCAGCCGGTATACAGCTTATCGCCAATCAGCGGAATACTATTCAGCCACGCCAGATCGGGCGGGGTAAAGTTGCCGCTGGTGACCACTTTAATAAGCGGCGCGCTGTTATCCACCAGGCTGTTGACCAGCAGTGCGATAGGGATAACGAACAGTAAAAAGAGCAGCAGCGTCATGACCAGCACGGCCAGAGAGCGTTTGCCAAAAAGCAGGCGCTGCAGGCGCAAAAGTACTGGCCAGGTGGCGATAACCACAGTGCCGGCCCAGGCAAATGACAGGATAAATGGCTGCACAACCCACAGGCAGGAAATAATAATCAGGGACAAAAACAGCACCGACAGCAGAACTTGCGGTATGTCCCGGGGCTGATTGGGGTTAATCATAGTGAAATTTTACCTTTGCAGTCGCGTCAAAAGGCTGACGCAGCGTAATTCCATATACTGATAATAATATCAATAAGTTCGCGCGCCTGATTTTGCACTTAATTCTGGCGGGCGCATATGAAAAAAATGTGATAAAAAGTTGAGTGCACAACGCAAACGTTTAATCACTTACAACACAACATAGTCAGGCAGGGTCGAGCGTCATGATCCCACAAATTTCTCAAGCGCCAGGTGTCGTTCAACTGGTGCTGAATTTTTTGCAGGTACTGGAGCAACAAGGTTTTACCGGTGATACCGCCACAAGTTATGCCGACAGGCTAACAATGGCGACTGATAACAGTGTATATCAACTGTTGCCGGATGCGATTTTATTCCCCCGTTCCACGGCAGACGTTGCTCTGCTGGCAAGAGTGGCGGCGGAAGAGCGTTTTAAAACGCTGATCTTTACGCCACGCGGCGGCGGCACCGGCACTAACGGGCAGGCGCTAAATGCGGGCATCATCGTCGATATGTCCCGCTACATGAACCGCATTATTGAAATCAATCCTGAAGAGGGTTGGGTGCGGGTGGAAGCCGGGGTCATTAAAGACCAACTTAATCAATACATTAAACCCTACGGATACTTTTTTGCGCCGGAGCTGTCGACCAGCAACCGCGCGACGCTTGGCGGGATGATCAATACCGATGCCTCCGGGCAGGGCTCGCTGGTCTATGGCAAAACCTCCGATCACGTTCTCGGCGTGCGTTCGGTGCTGATCGGCGGTGATATTCTTGATACCCAGCAGATTCCCGTGGCGCTGGCGGAAACCCTGAGCGCTGAACAGTCGGCAATCGGGCGTATTTACCGTACGGTTTATCAGCGCTGTAAAGCCCAACGGCAGCTGGTTATCGATAAATTCCCCCAACTTAACCGCTTCCTGACCGGGTACGATCTGCGCCACGTCTTTAATGACGAGATGAGCGAATTCGATCTGACCCGCATTCTGACGGGTTCAGAAGGGACGCTGGCGTTTATCACCGAGGCGCGGCTGGATATCACCCGTCTGCCGAAAGTGCGCCGTCTGGTTAATATTAAATACGATTCGTTTAACTCAGCGCTGCGCAACGCGCCGTTTATGGTTGAGGCGAAGGCGCTATCGGTGGAAACCGTCGATTCGAAAGTGCTCAATCTGGCGCGGGAAGATATTGTCTGGCACTCGGTCAGCGAACTGATCGCCGATGTCCCGGATAAAGAGATGCTGGGCTTGAATATCGTCGAATTTGCCGGTGATGACGCTGAACTGATTGACTGCCAGGTGACGACGTTGTGTCAGCGTCTGGATGAGTTGATTTCGCGTAACGAAGCGGGCGTCATCGGCTGGCAGGTTTGTAATGAACTCGACGGCGTGGAGCGCATTTATGCGATGCGTAAAAAAGCGGTCGGGCTGCTGGGGAACGCCAAAGGGGCGGCCAAACCGATACCTTTCGCCGAAGATACCTGCGTGCCGCCGGAACATCTGGCGGACTATATTGTTGAATTCCGCGCGCTGCTTGACGGTCATGGCCTGAGCTACGGCATGTTTGGCCATGTCGATGCTGGCGTACTGCACGTGCGCCCGGCGCTGGATATGTGCGACCCGCAGCAAGAGATGCTGATGAAGCGCATCTCTGACGAGGTGGTGGCGTTAACCTCCAGGTACGGCGGTCTACTGTGGGGGGAACACGGCAAGGGGTTCCGCGCCGAGTACAGCCCGGCATTCTTTGGTGAAGAGCTGTTTAGCGAATTGCGCAAGATTAAAGCCGCGTTTGACCCGGACAACCGCCTTAATCCCGGGAAAATCTGCCCACCGGAGGGCGTTGATGCGCCGATGATGAAAGTGGATGCAGTTAAGCGCGGTACTTTCGACAGGCAGATCCCTATCGCGGTGCGCAGCTCGTGGCGTGGTGCAATGGAGTGCAACGGCAACGGCCTGTGCTTCAACTTCGATGCCAAAAGTCCGATGTGTCCTTCGATGAAGGTCAGCAACCACCGTATCCATTCGCCGAAAGGTCGGGCGACGCTGGTGCGCGAGTGGCTACGTCTGCTGGCGGATCGCGGTATCGATCCTAACCAACTGGAAAACGATCTGCCGGAAAAACGTGCCAGCCTGCGGACCCTGGTCGAACGCACCCGCAACAGCTGGCATGCGCGCAAAGGAGAGTACGATTTCTCGCATGAGGTTAAAGAGGCAATGTCCGGCTGTCTGGCCTGTAAAGCCTGCTCGACCCAGTGCCCGATAAAAATCGACGTCCCGGAGTTCCGTTCGCGCTTCCTGCAGCTCTATCACAGCCGTTACCTGCGCCCGGTTCGCGATCATCTGGTGGCAACGGTTGAATCCTATGCGCCGCTGATGGCGCATGCGCCGAAGACTTTTAACTTCTTTATTAACCAGCCGTGGATACGCAAGCTGTCGGAAAAGCATATCGGCATGGTGGATTTACCGCTGCTCTCGACGCCCTCGCTGAAACAGCAGATGGTCGGCCATCGCTCGGTAAATACGACGCTGGAACAGCTGGAAGGACTGAGCGCCGAGCAGAAAGCGAAGATGGTGCTGGTGGTCCAGGATCCGTTTACCAGTTATTACGATGCGCAGGTGGTGGCCGATTTTGTCCGTCTGGTCGAAAAGGTCGGTTATCAGCCGGTACTGCTGCCGTTCTCGCCAAACGGCAAGGCGCAGCATATTAAGGGTTTCCTGACGCGCTTCGCGCGCACCGCGCAGAAAACTGCCGATTTCCTCAACCGCGTGGCTCAGCTAGGCATGCCAATGGTCGGTGTCGATCCGGCGCTGGTGCTCTGCTATCGCGATGAATACAACCAGGTGCTGGGCGATAAACGCGGTGATTTTCGCGTGATGCTGGTGCATGAGTGGCTGCCGCAGGCGCTGGCGGAAACCGCCGTACAGGATAACGGCGGCGAGTCATGGTATCTGTTTGGCCACTGTACCGAGGTGACGGCGCTTCCCGCGTCGACCAAACAGTGGGCGGATATTTTCGCGCGCTTCGGTGCGAAGCTGGAAAACGTTAATGTCGGCTGCTGCGGCATGGCTGGGACTTACGGTCATGAAGTGAAGAATCACGCCAACTCGCTGGCCATCTACGCGCTTTCCTGGCAGCAGGCAATGCAGCGTCTACCGCGTAACCGCTGTCTGGTTACCGGCTATTCGTGCCGTAGCCAGGTGAAGCGTATTGAAGGTAGCGGTGTCCGTCACCCGCTGCAGGCGTTACTGGAGATTATTGGATGATTTGGAAACGTCAAAGCACGCTGGAACAGCTGAACGCGATGGGTGACGGCAATATGGTCGGCCTGCTGGATATTCAGTTTGAAGCGATTACCGATGACTCGCTCGAGGCGACGATGCCGGTAGACGGTCGCACCCATCAGCCTTTTGGGCTACTGCACGGCGGTGCATCGGTGGTATTAGCCGAAACGTTAGGCTCGGTGGCCGGCTATTTGTGTAGCGAAGGAGAGCAGAAAGTGGTGGGGCTGGAGGTCAATGCCAACCATATTCGTTCGGTGCGCAGCGGCAGAGTTCGCGGCGTGTGCCGGGCGCTGCACGTTGGCTCTCGCCACCAGGTCTGGCAAATCGAAATCTCTGATGAGCAGGGGCGTCTTTGCTGCTCTTCGCGGCTCACCACGGCAGTGATATAAGATAATCAGGGGGGAGCATTTCCCCCCTGAACTTTACTGCGTCTCGTCTTTAATGATTTCACTTGCGCCATTCTTCTGCACTGAAGCAATCCCCTTTTTCGCAGCCTCTTTCGAGGAGTACATTTCACTGGAGGCAATCGTTTCGTGATTGTCCGCTTTTAGCACAAAATACCAAGGTTGAGAGACGTTCTTTTCCGATTTTTTAATGACGTAATAGCCCATTCTTCACTCCCTATATGAGTTACCCACGCCATAATCTGTAGACCATCATCTCTCATATGACAAGTATTCACATGATAAATATAAAATCATAAAAACTTCGTAATATATATGCTAATATTTTAGATACGAAAGATTTACAAGGTAACAAAGAGGACGGAGTTAGCTATGGGTATCATTTCCTGGATTATTTTTGGGCTTATTGCCGGTATTTTAGCCAAGTGGATTATGCCGGGGAAAGACGGCGGTGGTTTTATCGTTACCGTAATTCTCGGTGTCATCGGTGCTGTAGTCGGTGGCTGGATCAGCACCTTCTTCGGTTTTGGCAAGGTGGACGGGTTTAATTTTGGTAGCTTTATCGTGGCGGTAATCGGTGCGCTGGTTGTACTGTTTATCTACAGGAAGATTAAGAGCTAATACTCGCCCCGCATACATTGAGTTTTAAAATGAAAAGGCTGCCGCCATTGTCGGCAGCCTTTTTAATTGCTGAAAATAACCTGATCGCGCTTTTCAGTGCCGATAAATCTATGGTGTCACGGTGGGCGAATCCTACGAGTTTCTTTATTTCGTAACGAGTGTGAAGGCCTTGCCGATGACGGCGAGGCTCACGGATTTATAGGGGGGAAGAGGTTAATCGAGCAAAACGCTTATAATTAACAATACGACCATACACATCGACATTACATCTGTTTCTATATCCATAATCCAGTACTACATACGTTCCTGATAAGTCAGCATTGTGACATTGCGTTTAAAGATGAAGAAAATTTAGCAGCTCATTTTACACGAGCTAGCTTTTGGCAAATAAATCTTTATTTCTGTGAAACAGGAGTACTTATAATGAAAATGAATAGAATCTATTGCATGAATGTATTTGCTTTGAATTAGTATGAGAATTGTTCGTTTTTCGCCCACTCACTGCGAGTCGAGCATTGGGGGTTAAGCAGCTGATTTGACTCATCGGGGTAATCAGCAGAACGACTCTTTTTCTATTTCAAAAATCGGTATTTTCGATGCATCTTTTCCATTGCGCCTCAGCACTCCGCCTGCTAATAAATAACTTATTATTTTTCAATCTATTAAAACAAAAAATGATGGGCTGAAAACGCGGGGAACAGGGTCTATGCTTATAAAAAGTACAAAAAAAGAGCCTGATGAAGGAATACCCCTTCTCCAGATGGGTTGAAGTGATAATCATTATCACTAACATAGCGATATGCCCTGATGGCGTCAACCTATGAGGTAGAGCGATGGAATCACATGCAGGAACATTTAATCCCGACGATTTTAGCTGGCGCGGGCTGGTGATGACCCCAGCCGCCGCTGCTCATATTCGCGATCTGGTCCGTAAGCAGCCCGAAATGCAGGGGCTGCGTTTAGGCGTAAAAACCAGCGGTTGCGCTGGTTTTGGTTACGTTCTCGAACTTATCGCCGAACCGGCGAAAGACGATCTGCTGTTTGAGCTTGACGGTGCAAAGCTGTGGGCGCCGCTGCAGGCCATGCCGTTTATCGATGGTACCGAGCTCGATTACGTTCGCGAAGGCTTAAATCAGATCTTTAAATTTCATAATCCAAAAGCCCAGCACGAATGTGGCTGTGGTGAAAGTTTTGGCGTTCAGGCGGAGTAACTATGTCTCGTAATACTGAAGCAACTGACGATGTCAAAACCTGGAGCGGCGGGCCACTCAACTATAAAGAAGGCTTTTTCACCCAGCTACAAACCGATGAGCTGGCAAAAGGCATAAATGAAGAGGTGGTTCGGGCGATTTCTGCACGCCGCAATGAGCCAGAATGGATGCTGGAGTTTCGTCTTAATGCGTTTAAAGCCTGGCAGGCGATGGAAGAACCGCATTGGCTGAAAGCGAACTACGACAAGCTGAACTATCAGGATTACAGCTATTACTCAGCGCCCTCCTGCGGCAACTGCGATGATACCTGCGCCTCCGAGCCTGGAGCCACACAGCAAACAGGCTCCAGCGCGTTTCTGACCAGCGAAGTGGAAGAGGCGTTTAACCTGCTCGGCGTACCGGTACGCGAAGGGCGAGAAGTGGCCGTCGATGCCATTTTTGACTCAGTCTCGGTGGCGACCACCTACCGCGAAAAGCTGGCGGAGCAGGGGATTATTTTCTGTTCCTTCGGCGAGGCTATCCACGATCATCCGGAGCTGGTGAAAAAATATCTCGGCACCGTGGTGCCCGGCAATGACAACTTCTTTGCTGCCCTGAACGCGGCGGTCGCATCCGATGGCACCTTTATCTACGTGCCGAAAGGCGTACGCTGCCCGATGGAGCTCTCGACCTACTTCCGCATTAACGCCGAGAAAACCGGCCAGTTCGAACGCACGATTCTGGTGGCCGATGAAGGTAGCTACGTCAGCTATATTGAAGGCTGCTCGGCGCCGGTACGCGATAGCTACCAGCTGCACGCGGCGGTGGTCGAAGTTATTATTCATAAAGACGCCGAGGTGAAGTACTCCACGGTGCAAAACTGGTTCCCTGGCGACAACAATACTGGTGGGATCCTTAACTTCGTCACCAAGCGCGCCCTGTGCGAAGGCGAAAACAGCAAAATGTCGTGGACCCAGTCGGAAACCGGCTCGGCGATCACCTGGAAGTACCCGAGCTGCATTCTGCGCGGTGACAACTCCATCGGTGAATTCTTCTCGGTAGCGCTGACCAGCGGTCACCAGCAAGCGGATACCGGCACCAAAATGATCCATATCGGCAAAAACACGCGTTCGACGATTATCTCGAAGGGGATTTCCGCCGGTCATAGTC
Organism: Klebsiella sp. RHBSTW-00484; assembly: GCF_013705725.1. Lineage (NCBI taxonomy): Bacteria > Pseudomonadati > Pseudomonadota > Gammaproteobacteria > Enterobacterales > Enterobacteriaceae > Klebsiella > Klebsiella sp. RHBSTW-00484. The sequence continues at coordinate 2,632,219 of NZ_CP055481.1, forward strand.
AGAATAGTTATCGCGGCCTGGTGAAAATCATGCCGACGGCGACCAACGCGCGCAACTTTACCCAATGCGACTCTATGCTGATTGGCCCGGATAGCGGGGCGCATACCTTCCCGTATGTGGAATGTCGCAACAACAGCGCTCAGTTAGAGCATGAAGCCACCACGTCGCGTATTGGCGAAGACCAGTTGTTCTACTGTCTACAGCGCGGGATCAGCGAAGACGATGCGATTTCAATGATCGTCAATGGTTTCTGTAAGGACGTCTTCTCAGAGCTGCCGCTGGAATTTGCCGTTGAAGCGCAGAAATTGCTGGCGATTAGTCTTGAACACAGCGTCGGCTGATAACAAAGGAAATAAGATGTTAAGTATTAAAAATTTGCAGGTCGCCGTTGAAGATAAAGAGATTCTGCGCGGACTGAATCTGGACGTTCGCCCTGGCGAAGTGCATGCGATTATGGGGCCAAATGGTTCCGGCAAGAGTACGCTCTCGGCAACGCTCGCCGGGCGTGAAGACTATGAAGTCACCGGCGGCAGCGTGGAGTTTAAAGGCAAAGATCTGCTGGAGCTGGCCCCTGAAGATCGCGCGGGTGAAGGCATTTTTATGGCCTTCCAGTACCCGGTAGAGATCCCCGGCGTCAGCAATCAGTTTTTCCTGCAAACCGCGCTCAACGCTGTGCGCAGCTATCGTGGTCAGGAGCAGCTCGACCGTTTTGATTTTCAGGACCTGATGGAAGAGAAAATTAAGCTGCTGAAGATGCCGGAAGATCTGCTGACCCGCTCGGTCAACGTCGGCTTCTCCGGCGGTGAAAAAAAACGCAACGATATTCTACAGATGGCGGTGCTGGAACCTGAACTGTGCATTCTGGATGAGTCGGATTCCGGGTTGGACATCGACGCCCTGAAGATAGTCTCTGACGGCGTCAACTCTCTGCGCGACGGCAAACGCTCATTTATTATCGTCACCCACTATCAGCGTATTCTCGACTACATCAAGCCTGATTACGTCCACGTGCTGTACCAGGGACGGATTGTGAAATCCGGCGATTTTACTCTGGTCAAACAACTGGAGGAGCAGGGCTATGGCTGGCTTACCGAACAGCAGTAACGCGCTGCAACAGTGGCATCATCTGTTTGAAGCGCAGAGCGAGCAGCGCAGCCCGCAGGCGCACCAGCACCTGCAGCAACTGCTGCGTCTGGGCTTGCCGACGCGTAAGCATGAAAACTGGAAATATACGCCGCTGGACGCATTGCTCAACCAGACCTTTGTGACGGCTCAGCCGGAGGCGCTGACTCCTGCGCAACGGGATACTCTGGCACTGCCCATCGATGCCTGGCGTCTGGTGTTTGTCGACGGCCAGTTTAGCGCAAGCTTAAGCGATGATCTGGCCGCCAGCGGATACGATGTCAGCGTGGATAACCAGCGCCAGGCGCTACCCGATGCCGTGCAGCCAGAGGTGTTTCTGCATCTCACCGAAAGCCTGGCGTCAACCGTCACTCACATCCGAGTCAAGCGTAATCAGCGCCCTCAAAAGCCGCTGGTAATCATGCATCTGACTCACGGACTGGCGAACGATGAGATGAATATCGCTCACTATCGCCATCACCTTGAGCTGGAGAGTGGCGCAGAAGCGACAATTATCGAGCACTACCTGAGCCTGAATGACGAACGCCACTTTACCGGCGCGAGGCTGACGATGTCGGTGGCAGATAACGCTCATCTCCAGCATATCAAGCTGGCCTTTGAGAACGCACAGAGCTACCACTTTGCGCATAACGACCTGGCGCTCGGGCGCGATGCCTCGGCTTTCAGCAGCAGCTTTCTGCTAGGCGCTTCGGTGCTGCGACACCACACCAGTTCGCAGCTCAATGGTGAAAACAGCAACCTGCGTATTAACTCACTGGTGATGCCGGTCAACAACGAAGTGTGTGACAGCCGCACCTGGCTTGACCACAAGGTGGGATATTGCAACAGCCGCCAGTTGCATAAAACCATCGTCAATGACAAAGGTCGGGCGGTGTTTAATGGCCTGATCAACGTGGCGCAGCATGCCATTAAAACCGATGGCCAGATGACCAACAACAACCTGCTACTGGGGCGTTTGTCCGAAGTGGACACCAAACCGCAGCTGGAGATTTACGCCGATGACGTTAAATGTAGCCACGGCGCGACCATCGGCCGCATAGACGATGAGCAGCTGTTTTACCTGCGCTCGCGCGGTATCACCCAGCAGGCAGCGCAGCAGATGATTCTTTACGCCTTTGCCGCAGAGCTAACGGAAGCTATCGGCGATGAGGCACTCAGGCAACAGATCCTGGCGCGTATTGGCCAGCGTTTGCCGGGAGGTATGGCATGACATTTTCAGTGGAACGGGTGCGTGCGGATTTCCCGCTGCTCAATCGTGAGGTTAACGGCCAACCGCTGGCCTATCTCGATAGCGCCGCCAGCGCGCAGAAGCCGGAAGCGGTGATTAATGCTGAAGCCGAGTTTTACCGCCACGGCTATGCGGCGGTGCATCGCGGTATTCATACGCTCAGCGCGGAAGCAACGGCGCGAATGGAACAGGTGCGCCAGCAGGCGGCAACCTTCCTGAACGCCCGCTCGGCGGAAGAACTGGTGTTTGTTCGCGGTACCACCGAGGCGATTAATCTGGTGGCGAACAGCTGGGGGAGTGCCAACGTCGGCGCTGGCGACAATATTATCGTCAGCGCAATGGAGCATCACGCCAACATTGTGCCGTGGCAGATGCTGTGTGCCAGAGTCGGGGCGCAGCTGCGGGTGATCCCGCTCAATCAGGACGGTACTCTGCAACTGGACACGATCCCTGGTCTGTTTGACGAACGGACCCGCCTGCTAGCTATCACCCAGGTTTCGAATGTGCTGGGCACCGAAAACCCCATTTCGGCTCTGATTGCTTTGGCTCATCAGCATGGGGCTAAAGTGCTGGTCGATGGCGCGCAGGCGGTGATGCATCATCCGGTAGATATGCAGGCCCTGGATTGTGATTTTTACGCCTTTTCCGCGCACAAGCTGTACGGTCCAACCGGGATAGGCGTGCTCTATGTTAAGCAGGACATATTGCAGGAGATGCCGCCGTGGGAAGGCGGCGGGTCGATGATCGCCACCGTGAGCCTGACGGAAGGCACCACCTGGGCAAAAGCGCCATGGCGCTTCGAGGCGGGAACGCCGAATACCGGCGGTATTATCGGCCTTGGCGCGGCGCTGGATTATGTTAGCGCGCTCGGGTTGGAGCATATCGCTGAATATGAACAAACCCTGATGCGCTATGCGCTACAGGCGCTGAAGAGCGTGCCGGATTTAACCCTTTACGGCCCGGAAAACCGTCTGGGGGTGATTGCCTTTAATCTCGGTAAGCATCACGCCTACGACGTCGGCAGTTTCCTCGATAACTATGGGATTGCGGTGCGGACCGGTCATCACTGCGCGATGCCGTTAATGGCGTTCTACGGTGTTCCGGCCATGTGTCGTGCGTCGCTGGCGATGTACAATACTACGGAAGAAGTGGACAGGCTGGTGGCTGGGCTGCAGCGAGTCCACAAATTATTGAGCTAAAGGAAGCAACCATGGCGGCTTTACCGGACAAAGACAAACTGCTGCGCAACTTTAGCCGTTGCGCAAACTGGGAAGAGAAGTATCTCTACATTATTGAACTAGGCCAGCGCCTGGCACCAATGAGCCCGGAAGAGCACATCGCGCAGAACATTATTCAGGGCTGTCAAAGTCAGGTGTGGATCGTGATGGCGCAGGATGAGACCGGCGCGATTACCCTGCGTGGCGACAGCGACGCGGCGATCGTGAAAGGGCTTATCGCAGTGGTGTTTATTCTTTATGATCAGATGACCGCCAAAGATATCACCGCTTTTGACGTGCGTCCGTGGTTCGAAAAAATGGCCCTGACGCAGCACCTCACCCCATCCCGGTCGCAAGGACTGGAAGCCATGATCCGCGCAATTCGCGCGAAAGCGGCAATTCTTAGCTAGAATAAAACAGGTAGATTTCATTCTGTTATGCGCGACGGGAGTTCGCTTCCCGTCGGCATACAGGCCTGGCGTTTTATCAGCGAAAGAAGGAATCTCAGTATGAAACGCGCGTCCCTCATTACCATAGCCCTTCTGAGCGCCCTCAGCGCGTCACACGCTGCCTGGGCCGTTGATTACCCACTTCCCCCAGCCAATAGCCGCCTGATTGGTGAAAACCAGTCCTGGACCGTGCAGGAGGACGACCGCAATCTACAGGCGATTGCCCGTCGTTTTGACACGGCGGCGATGCTGATCCTTGAAGCGAACGATACTATCGCGCCGGTGCAGCCTAAACCGGGTACTCAAGTGCTTATTCCCTCGCAAATGCTGCTGCCTGACGTACCGCGAGAGGGGATTGTCGTCAACCTGGCTGAACTGCGCCTTTACTACTTCCCGCCGGGCGTGAATCAGGTGCAGGTTTATCCGCTGGGAATTGGTCAACAGGGGCTGGAAACGCCAGAGATGACCACCCGTATCGGACAGAAAATCCCTAATCCGACCTGGACGCCGACGGCGGGCATACGAGCACGCTCGCTGGAGAAAGGAATTAAATTGCCGCCGGTAGTGCCTGCAGGGCCGTATAACCCGTTAGGACGCTATGCGCTGCGTCTGGCGTACGGTAACGGCGAGTATCTTATTCATGGTACTAATGCGCCGGACAGCGTAGGGCTACGCGTCAGCTCAGGCTGTATGCGAATGAATGCCGCGGATATTCAGTCTTTATTCAGTCAGGTGAGAAGCGGCACGCCGGTGCGCATTATCAATCAGCCAGTGAAGTTCGCCGTAGAGCCTGACGGCAAACGTTATGTTGAAGTTCATCGTCCGTTAACATCTGATGAAGGTAGCAATACGCAGACGATGGCCTATACGCACCCTGCGGAATTTCATCAGTTTGCTGGCGATAAAGCGGTAGATGAGGCGTTACTTAAGCGCGCACTGACCAGACGAGCAGGGTATCCGGTGGCGGTATCAGGTAGTGAGAACGCGACCTCAACGTTGTCGGTACAAAATGCGCCGGTGGATGAAGCGAAAAGAACGCAGTAGGCGGGGGCGAAAAGCAAAGCAAAAAAATGGCGCACAATGTGCGCCATTTTTATTACACAGATACTATTACTTACGGTATTTAGTAGCTGCGTTGTCCAGACGCTGGTTAGCGCGTGCTGCGTCATCTTTAGCAGCCTGAACGTCGGAACGCATTGCGTTCACGTCGTTGCTCAGCTGGTCAACTTTAGCGTTCAGAGTCTGAACGTCAGAAGACAGCTGATCGATTTTAGCATTGCTGGAGCAACCAGCCAGCAGAGTAGAACCCAGGATTACCGCGCCCAGTACCAGTTTAGTACGATTCATTATTAATACCCTCTAGATTGAGTTAATCTCCATGTAGCGTTACAAGTATTACACAAACTTTTTTGTGATGAGAATATTTTTTTACTTGAATGCACTTATTTTTGATCGTTCGCTCAAAGAAGCATCGAAATCGTCGCTTTAGTTTAAAAACGCGTGTGAAAACAGCACGCTTCCATCGGATTCATCTTAGATAATCTCTGGTTAAATAGTAAATTCCGATTTGCATTTTTATTAATAGTAGCTAGTACTAAAATAAAAAAAAGCGCCCCGAAGAGGCGCTTTTAAAGGAAACACTAATTAACCTGTAAATTATTACAGCACATGCACAGAAGCGGTATTGGTGGTTCCGCTTGGGACTAACGCGCCGGAAACCATAACAACTACGTCACCTTTGCGTGCCAGGCCGCTTTGCAGCGCCAGCTCTTTACCCTGGATATAGAAAGCATCAGTAGAAGAAATATCTTCTACCAGTTGCGCCACAACACCTTTGGTCAGCACCAGCTGACGCGCAGTCGTTTCGTTGGTGGTCAGCGCCAGGATGGTCGCATCCGGGAAGTATTTACGTACGGCACGTGCAGATTTTCCGCCCTGGGTCGCGACAACAATCAGCGGCGCTTCCAGTTTTTCAGCCGTTTCAACCGCACCGCGGCAAACCGCTTCGGTGATGCGCAGTTTACGGTTGTCGTTGTTGAACTCCAGACGGCTGGTCATCACGCGGTCGGTACGTTCGCAGATGGTCGCCATGATGGTGACCGCTTCTAGCGGATATTTACCTTTTGCGGATTCACCGGACAGCATCACTGCATCGGTACCGTCAAGGATGGCGTTAGCCACGTCGCCTGCTTCTGCACGGGTCGGACGCGGGTTTTTGATCATGGAATCCAGCATCTGAGTCGCGGTGATAACCACTTTACGCGCGCGGATACATTTCTCGATCATCATCTTCTGAGCGAAGATAACTTCTTCAACCGGGATCTCTACGCCCAGGTCGCCACGTGCAACCATGATGCCGTCAGACGCTTCGAGGATTTCGTCGAAATTGTTCAGGCCTTCCTGGTTTTCGATCTTGGAGATGATCTGGATCTTCTCGCCGCCGTGGGCTTTCAGGTGCTCACGGATTTCAACGACGTCAGAACGTTTACGGATAAAGGAAGCAGCAACAAAGTCAACGCCTTGCTCGCAACCGAAGATCAGGTCCTGTTTGTCTTTTTCAGCCAGCGCCGGCAGGGCGATGGAAACGCCAGGCAGGTTAACGCCTTTGTTCTCGCCGAGGTCGCCGTTGTTCAGTACTTTACAGACAACTTTGTTACCTTCGATTGCGGTGACTTCCATACCGATCAGACCATCGTCTACCAGTACGGTGTTGCCAACGCTCAGGTCGCTGGTGAAACCTTCATAGGTCACAGCAACGATATCGTTATTACCGACAACGGTTTTATCGGTGGTGAAGGTGAACGTCTGACCGGCTTTCAGGGAAACGTCGTTACCGCCTTCCAGCTTAATGGTACGAATTTCCGGACCTTTGGTATCCAGCAGGATAGCCGCTTTCTTACCGGTTTTACTCATCACATTGCGCAGGTTCTGGATGCGCTGACCGTGTTCCGCATAGTCACCGTGAGAGAAGTTCAGACGCATGACGTTCATGCCCGCGTCCAGCATTTTGGTTAACATCTCTTCAGATTCGGTTTTCGGACCGATGGTGCAAACAATTTTGGTCTTTTTCATGACAGTTTTAGTCTTTAAGTTGTGAAGGATAAGGATAGGGGATTCTCACTCCGTGGGCGCACTGCCATGGAGTTAAACCTGTATTACGAAAGTTGCTATGCCACGCTCTAAGGATAGGTGACAACATTAGAGCGTGCAGAAGAAAGTGTGCTGGCGGTTCAGCCCATGAAAAGAGGCAATGTGTTATGCGTTTAGTCATGCAATCCAATGCGCTGAAACCATTCAATAAGAATTTGCTGGGCATTATACGTTGCCAAATCCAAAAAAGAAAATGAAAACCATGTTTCATTTCTATAGCCATACACTTAACAAAAAGCAAACTAATCCTATGATTATCTGCAACACGTTTTTTCACCAGCTGACAAGATAAATAGCGCGAAAACGCGGATTTATTCACAAGTTTTGCAGAGAAAATCATCTACTGGCCAGCAAAAGCGGCACTGGTTTGATTTATCCAGAAAATATATCAATAATGATTTGATTGATAATGAAAATTTGTGAGCCAAATATAATGGGAAATAAAGCGAAAGACGACGAACTGTACCAGGAAATGTGTCGAGTAGTCGGTAAAGTCGTGCTTGAAATGCGCGATTTGGGCCAGGAGCCGAAACATATCGTTATCGCCGGCGTCCTGCGCACCGCTCTGGCTAACTCTCATGTTCAGCGTTCCGAACTGACGCAGGAAGCGATGGCGAAAGTTGTCCATGCTCTTTCTGGAAACTAGCCGTTCCTGCGCGCTGCCTTTTCGCTTCAGGAAATCACGAAGCGAACCACCGCTTTGACGGCAATATCGCAGTGATGTGTGACCATCGCTTCATCATCAATTTCCGGCAACGGATCGTCGAGATACAGGCTGCTGAAGGTATAAAAGTTTGATACCTGATAAAAGCTAAAGCTGCTGATCAGCCGATGCACATCGCGCGCTTCCAGTCCTGCCTGAAACACCCCTTGCTGCTGGCCGCGCTGAAGAATGTCTTCCAGAATCGACAGGGCGGTGCGGTTTAGCGGTTTTAACTGACCAGAATTTTTTAGCCATTTCCCGCGCTGCATATTTTCCATACAGATCACCCGCATATAGTCGGCGTGCGTAGCGTGATAGCGTACGCTCCACTTCACCAGTTGCACCAGCGCCTCGACCGGCGGCACGTTTTCCAGCCCAAGCTGCTGCTCGGTTTCGCGAATACGTGCATAGATGTGCTGGAGCACCGCCTGATAGAGTTGCTCTTTGGTCTTGAAGTAATAAACCACCATCCTTTTCGTGGTCTGCGCTTCGGTGGCGATCTGTTCCATTCGCGCACCTGACAATCCATGTTCCGCGAAAACGGTAATGGCAGCGGCAAAGATCCGCTCTTTGAGGGATTGTGCTTCATCGTGAGCAACGGCGGACATAACGGCTCCTTTTTAATAAGATGCAAAAAATACACATATTGATCACAATTTAGCAACCTATCATGGCGCAATTGAACCAAATGATACATATTCAGGTCTTAGGTCAGCTAATGACACGAGGACTCTATGCTGCGCTCAATCGCCACCGTCTCTATCTCCGGTACTTTACCCGAAAAGCTGCACGCGATTGCCGCGGCGGGTTATCAGGGCGTCGAAATCTTCGAAAACGATCTGCTCTATTATACGGGTACGCCGAGCGATATCCGTCATCTGGCCGCTGATTTAGGGCTAAAAATCACGCTTTTTCAACCCTTTCGTGATTTTGAAGGCGCCAGCCGCAGTCAGTTCGAAGCGAATCTGGAACGTGCAAAGCACAAATTCGCGCTAATGCATGAACTGGGCTGCGACACGATGTTGCTGTGCAGCAACGTCCAGCCGGATTGTTCCGCCGACGTTGAGCTACAGGTCGCTGACCTGCGTGCGCTGGCTGAACTGGCGGAGCAAGAGGGCATAGCTATTGGCTATGAGGCGCTGGCCTGGGGTACGCACGTCAACCGCTGGCATCAGGCCTGGGAGCGGGTCAAAAGCGTTGACAGCCCGGCGCTGGGCATTGTGCTCGACAGCTTCCATGTTCTGGCGCGCGGCGATACGCTCCAACGTCTGCCGGAAGTCCCGGCAGAGAAAATCACCTTTGTGCAGATGGCCGACGCGCCGCTGATGAAGATGGATATTCTGGAATGGAGCCGCCATTTCCGCTGCTTCCCCGGTCAGGGGCAGCTGCCGCTGGTGGATTTCGCCTGCGCGCTAACCCGCAGCGGCTATCGCGGCCCGTGGTCGCTGGAGATTTTCAATGATAGCTTCCGCGCCTCGCCCAACAATGTGACGGCGAAAGATGGCTATCGTTCTTTGCTGTGGCTGGAAGAGCAGACTCGCCAGCGGTTGCCGCAGAGCAGCGCGCCGTTGTTCGCGCCTCCGGAACTTCCTGAGTACGCCGGGCTGGAGTTTATCGAGTTCGCCGCGAATCCGGCGGAGGCTAAAGGGCTGGGACAACGGCTGGCGCAGCTCGGCTTTGCCGAAGAGGGAACGCATCGCTCAAAACGCGTCTCCCTCTGGCGTAACGGAGGGGCGCGGGTGGTGATCAATGCGCAACCGCACAGTTGGGCCGATCATTTTCACCAGCGCCATGGGGTGTCATTGTGCGCGATGGCGCTGCGCGTCAGCCAGAGTGAGGCGATTGTCGAACGCGCCCGCGCATACGGGTATGCTACCTGGCAGGGCGACGCAGGGCCGAATGAAAGCCCGATCCCGGCGATTTGCGCCCCGGACGGCAGCCTGATTTATCTGATTGAGATGGGGGATGATATTTACACCCGCGATTTCCATCTGTGCGCCGACCTGCCTCTGCGCGACGATTACCTCGGAATCGATCACCTGGCGCTGGGGATGGAGGCGGACAGCCGCGATAACTGGATTATCTTTTTCCGCACCGTATTTGGCTTCAGCCTTGAGCACGAACAAACTCTGCCGGACCCGTACGGGCTGGTGCGCAGCCTGGCGGTGCGCAGCCCACAGGGCGACATTCGCCTTGCATTAAATATCTCGCAAAGTCGCGCCACGCAGATTGCCCGCTCCGTCGCTTGCTATCAGGGCGCTGGCCTTCAGCACGCGGCCTTTGCCTGCCGTGATTTACCCGCCACGCTTGAAAGCCTGCCGCAGGTCTCCGTCAACGCGCTACCGATCCCGGCGAACTACTATGAGGATCTGCTGGCCCGTTTTGGTGAGAGCGACCGCGTTAACCTGCTAAAGCGCCTGCAAATTCTCTATGACCGCGATGGCAGCGGCGGCGAATTTCTGCATCTCTATACCCGTCCCTTCTCCGCAGGACGTTTTTTCTTCGAATTGACTGAGCGACGCGAGGGTTACGCACTTTATGGTGCTGTAAACGCAGCGGTACGCTTGTCAGCAATGCAGTACACCGAGTAATGTAGCAGATGGTTCACAACGCAACAGCACAAACACAATAACAACACGTATCTGTACTCTATGACAGGAAACGACTATGAACTCTTATAGCCAAAATCAGGCGACGGCGGGCGCAGCCAACGGCGTGCGACCTTCCCGGCGGCGTATCGGCATTCTTGCGCTGCTGGCCGTCGGCACAATGATCAATTATCTCGACCGTACGGTGTTGGGGATTGCCGCACCGCAGCTGACCGCTGAACTGGGTATCGATGCCGCGGTGATGGGGATCGTCTTCTCCGCTTTTGCCTGGACCTACGCGCTGGCGCAGATCCCCGGCGGGATCTTTCTGGACCGCTTTGGCAACAAAATTACCTATTTTCTGGCGTTGACCCTGTGGTCGCTATTTACCATGTTCCACGGTATGGCGGTGGGCCTGAAAACGCTGCTGCTGTGCCGCTTTGGTCTTGGCGTCAGCGAAGCGCCCTGTTTCCCGGTGAACAGTCGGGTGGTGAGCGCCTGGTTCCCGCAGCAGGAGCGTGCAAAAGCGACGGCGGTTTATACCGTCGGTGAATATCTCGGGCTGGCCTGCTTTTCACCGCTGCTGTTCTGGATCATGGGCAGCTTCGGCTGGCGGGCGCTGTTTATTAGCGTCGGCGCGGTTGGTGTGCTGTTTGCCCTGGTGTGGTGGCGTAATTACCGCGAGCCGCATGAGGATAAGCATCTTAATCAGCTGGAGCGCGAGCATATCGTCAACGGCGGCGGGATGACGACCGGAGCGGAACAACACACGGCGTTTAGCTGGCCGCTGATTCGCCAACTGCTGGCCAAACGGCAGATTCTCGGCGCCAGCATCGGGCAGTTCGCTGGTAATACGGTGCTGGTGTTCTTCCTCACCTGGTTCCCGACCTATCTGGCGACCGAACGCCATATGCCGTGGATCAAAGTCGGCTTCTTCGCCATCATGCCGTTTCTCGCGGCGGCGGGAGGCGTGATGTTCGGCGGTTGGGTTTCGGACAAATTGCTGAAAGCTACCGGCTCGGCAAACCTAGGACGCAAGCTGCCTATCGTTGCCGGTCTGCTGATGGCGAGCACCATTATTTCCGCCAACTGGTTGACCAGCGATCTGGCGGTCATCCTGGTGATGTCGTTCGCCTTCTTTGGTCAGGGAATGGTCGGTCTGGGCTGGACGTTAATTTCTGATATCGCGCCAAAAGGCCTCGGCGGCCTGACCGGCGGCTTATTTAACTTCTGCGCCAACCTCGCCGGGATCCTCACTCCGCTGGTGATTGGCTTTATCGTTGCCGCTACGGGAAATTTCTTCTATGCGCTTATCTATATCGGCGGTGCGGCGCTGCTGGGCGTAGCGGCCTATCTGTTTATTCTGGGCGACGTTAAACGTATCGAACTTTCGCAGTAACATTTTTGCAGTAACTAAAGGAGCAGGGCATGGTGATTAGTGGTAATACGCGGCTGATAGCGCATCTTGGCTACCCAACCGCCAAATTTAAAGCGCCGATGATTTATAACCCGTGGTTTGCCCATCAGCAGGTTGATGCCAAAGTGGTGCCGATGGGCGTGAAGCCAGAGGATTATGCCGCCTTTGTGCCGACGCTGTTTAAGATGACCAATATTATCGGCGCGCTGGTCACCATGCCGCACAAAATCACCACCTGCGAGCTGGTCCAGCATATTAGCCCGACGGCGGCGATTGCCGGAGCCTGTAACGCGATTCGCCTTGAAGCCGACGGCAGCCTGAGCGGTGATATGTTTGATGGCGATGGATTTGTTCTTGGCATTCAGCGTAAAGGTTTCGTGACACAAGGGGCGCGAGCGCTGGTGGTTGGTAGCGGCGGCGTAGGCTCGGCCATTGCCGCTTCGCTGGCGGCAGCTGGCGTTAGCGCGCTGACGCTGTACGACGCTCATTCGCAGACCGCGGAAGCGCTGGCTGAGCGTCTGCTTGCGCACTATCCTCAGCTGGATATTACCCTGATGCAGCGCGATCCGCAGGGCCACGATCTGGTGGTTAACGCGACGCCTCTGGGAATGAAAGAGGGCGATCCGCTGCCGCTGGATCCTCAACGTCTGACGCCGGGAACCTTTGTCGGCGAAGTGGTGATGGCCCAAGAGTTCACGCCATTATTGCTGGCGGCACAGGCGGCGGGATGCCCAATCCAGCGCGGTACCGATATGCTGTTCGAGATGATCCCGGCTTATCTTCGCTTCTTCAACCTGCCGGTGGCAACCCCGGAACAGCTGCGGGAACTGGCGGAAATTCGTTACTGAAACGGGCTGGATCCAGTTAATATGTCGCTATATTTATTAATATATAGCGATTGTCATGATTACCATCTCTTTAACGCTGCTGGCGGCGGGAAGCCTGAAAAGGGCTTTTATCCCGCTGCTGGCACGCTTTCAGCAGCAAACCGGCATCCCGGTCGATGTTCATTTTGGACCTGCAGGCCTGCTGCGCGAGCGCATTGAGGCCGGGGAACCCTGCTCCGTTTTCGCTTCAGCCAATACTCTACATCCGCAGGCGCTGCGTCAGACCGGGCTGGCCGGAGAGTGCCACTTATTTGCCCGTAATCAGCTTATGCTGACCGCCAGGCGCCGCGTGGAAACCGACGAGCGGGACTGGCTGGCGCTTCTCAGCGACCCGGTCTTGCGCCTGGGAACGTCAACACCGGGCTGCGACCCGTCGGGTGACTATACCTGGCAGCTTTTTTCCCTGATTGAACAACGTTGCCCCGGCGTGGGTGTAGCTATTACGGCTCGCGCCCGGCAGCTGGTAGGGGGACGAGACTCTCTGACCATACCTGCCGGTGAAACCGCCGGAGCATGGCTGATTCGCGAAAACTTAGCCGATCTGTTTATTGGCTATGCACATTACGCTACGCAGATGACGGCGTGCGCTGACCTGCGTACGCTGGTCATACCGCCGTCGTGGAATATTCGCTGCGACTATCAGCTGGCGCAGATTGAACAGAGTGCGGGGGCGCGACTGTTGTGCCGCTTTATCCTCGGCGTGGAGGGCCAGCGCTTCCTGAAAAACGCTGGTTTTTTGGCTATCAACGATGAATGGTAAACTGCGGGGCCAGCAGCGGAACCGCCGAGCCGGGATGATTGATTTTGCGCACCGGCAAACCATAGGCGCGCTGAAGGTTCTCTTCCGTCAACACGTCGATGGATTCTCCTGCCAGCCATTGCCCATCCGGTAACAGAAGCAAGGTATGGCTCGCTACCTGTAGAGCGTGAGTCGGGTCATGAGTGGTAAACACTACCGTGCGCCGTTGGCGGTGGGCGAGGTCGCTGATTAATTGCAGCACCACCTGCTGGTTGGCCAGATCCAGCGCTGAGCAGGGTTCATCCAGCAGGATATTCTGGCTGGCTCCCACCAGCGCTCTGGCGATCAGCACCAGCTGCTGCTGGCCGCCGGACAGCGAACGAAACACCTTATCGGCCAGCGACGCGATGCCGAGTTGTATCAGCGCCTCCTGCACCTGGCGCTCATCTTCCGCTGAAGGCTGAGCGAACAGATTGACGTGGCGGGCTCGCCCCATCAGCACTACGTCGCGCACCTGCCAGCTAAAGGCCGGGCGAAAAGATTGTGGCACAATGCCGATACCGCCCTCACAGGTAAACTGACCGCCGAGCGGCATCAGTACCCCGGTCAGGGTATCAAGCAGGGAGCTTTTACCGCGCCCGTTTGCGCCGAGCACCGTCCAGATATCGCCGGAACGGCACTGTAAACTCAATGGGGCAAACAGCGGCTGGCTATGACCATATAACAGGTCGGTTAAACGCAAGGAAAGCGTCATCAGAATGCCCCTCTGCGCCGTGAATGTACCAGCAGATAAGTGAACAGCGGTGCGCCAAGCAGGGCAGTAATAATGCCAATAGGGATCTCGGCCTGGGTTAACGTGCGGGCAAGGTCATCGACGACAATCATAAAACCGCCGCCAAGCCAGAAGGCGGTCGGCAGCAGACGCCGATGATCGGCCCCCACCAGCAGCCGCGCCAGATGCGGAATAACCAGTCCGACCCACGCAATGCTGCCGCTCACCGCCACCTGGGAAGCCACCAGCACCGCGCAGCACACCAGCACGCCACGGCGCAGGGCGGTAACGGAGACTCCCAGCCCGCGAGCGTCTTTGTCCTCCAGCGCCAGCAGATTAATCCGCCAGCGCAGCTTAAAGAGCACCGCCGCCGCGTAGCCCACTGGAATTGCCATCATCAGCACTTTGTGCCAGTTGGCAGTGGCAAAACTACCCAGCAGCCAGAAAACAATGTTTGGCAGCGTTTCTTCAGTATCGGCCAGGTACTGCATCAGGCTCACCAGCGCGGCAAAAAAGCCGCTGAGAATAATCCCTGAGAGGATCAGCACCAGCGTGCTTTCCCGCCCCTGAAGTGCGGCAATCAGGTACACCAGAATCAGCGCGGCAAGTCCGAAGAAAAAGGTTGAGGTCATCATCAGCAGGGTATTGAGCCCCAGCAGAATCGCCAGCGTACCGCCAAAAGCCGACCCGGAGGTGACGCCGATAATATGCGGATCCACCAGCGGATTCTGGAACACGCCTTGCAACGTGGCTCCGCACAGCCCCAGCGCACCGCCGGCCAGCAGCGCCATCACGATCCTTGGCAGCCTTACCGACCAGACAACCTGTCCGGCCACGCCGTCAACGGGCGAAAGATGCGCCAGCTGGCGGAAAACTTCCGCCAGGCTTAACGGGTATTGACCAAAACAGATTGAAGCGACGGCAATTAACAGCGTAACCAGCGCGAGGGTGCATTGTACCAGGGCCGGGTGGCGATTACTGAGCATCCGGCGTCCACTTCACGCGATAGAAACGCTGATAGTAATCCTGCGCTTTCGCATCAACATCGACGTTGTTATAGCGGGATGGGTAGAGCTTTTTCGCCATCCACAGTTCGCCAATAGCCAGCGCTTCGGGCATCGGGTAGCCCCAGGCTTTGGCGTATTCCGGCATCAGCCACACGCGGTGGTTTTTCACCGCATCAATGCTTTGCCACTGCGGGTCATTTTGTATTTGCTTGACGACGTCCGGATAGCGGTCCTGGACAAAAATCACCTCCGGGTTCCACTGCAGCACCTGCTCGAGCGACACCTGACGTGCGCCTTTCACGCTGGCGGCAGCGACGTTTAGCGCCCCGGCGTGCGTCATCATCAGGCCGGTATATTTACCCGAACCGTAGGTATTGAGATCCGGATTGGCCATATATACCCGTACCCGCTGGTTTTGCGGAATATCGGCAACCGGCGCGTTGGCTTTTTCCCGCGCGCTAAAGGTGTAGCTGATAAGGTCTTCAGCCTGAGTTTTACGATCAACCACATCGCCAATCAGGCGGATGCCCTGTTTCAGGCCCTCGTTGTAGGCCTGCTCTTCATCGGCCATCGTCGGGTTCATTTTGTTTTTCTCGCCTGCGGCATCCTGGCGCAGCGAGACGGCCACCACCGGGATCCCGGCGTTCTGGATCTGCTGGATCATTGCCAGCGGCGCATAGTTGGCGACAAACACCACCTGCGGATGCAGCGCCAGCAGGCTCTCGATATTGACCTGAGCCAGATCGCCCGGCATCGGCAGTTTCTCAATGCCTGGCATAAAGCGGGCAAACTGCGGGCCGAGCTGTTTTTTCCAACTGCTCATCACGCCGACGATATCGTCAGCGGCGTTAAGCTGCACCAGCAGGTTTAAGGTCTGGTGCTGAAGCACCACGGCGCGGGTGACGTGGTCGGGGAGGGTGACCTCGCGGCCCAACTGGTCGGTGACGATGCGGTCAGCAAAGGCCTGACCGGCGAACAGACTGGCGCTTAGCAGCGTCAGCGCCAATAAAAAACGCGGTTGTTTTGACATGGAATGGCTCAGTTGCGTAAAGGGAATCGCTATATATTAAAATACATAGCGAAACCGATCGCAATTGCTAGCAGGCCATTTACCCCTTCAGGACAGGGTTATTCGTAAAAAACCTCTTCATCGGCCATGCGTTCTTCGAGCTGGCTAGCCACTTTTTGCAATGAGGCGAGATACTTCTGTGCGGCCTGTTCAATGGTCATTGCCTGGGCCATATACACCAGGTTCAGGCAGCCGACAACCCGCTGCTGGCGGCGGACGGGCACCGCAATCGAGGCAATTTTCTCCTCCTGCTGCCAGCCGCGAAAGTTTTCGCCATAGCCGTTGTGCCGGGTGCGTTCGAGAATGGCGGCCAGCTTTTTCTGGCTCCCGCGCCAGTTGATACTCTTCTTCCGGGCGTGCGGCCAGCATCTCGATGATTGGGCTTCGTTCGTGTTCCGGCGCGAAGGCCAGCCAGGTTAATCCGGAGGCGGTCAGCAGCAGCGGCAGGCGGCGGCCGACCATCGCCCGGTGGAAAGAGAGGCGGCTGAAGCGGTGGGTGGTTTCGCGTACTACCATGGCATCAACATCCAGAGTCGTGATGTCGGTGGGCCATAAAACCTCCCGCAAAAGCTCGCCCAGTAGCGGCGTGGCGAGGGCAGAAATCCAATGCTCGTCACGAAATCCCTCACTTAATTGCCGGACTTTAATGGCTAAACGGAAGCTGTCATCGGAACTGCTGCGGCGAACGTATCCCTCATCCTGTAGCGTTTCCAGCAGCCGCCTGACGGTGGTGCGATGCAGGCCGCTAAACTCAGCCAGGGTGCCGACCGTCGCGCCTCCGTCGAATTTATTTAACAAATTTAATAACAATAACCCGCGGCTTAATCCGCGTACCGTCTTGTAATCCGCTGACGAATTTTCGCTCATATCGCCTCGATAAAAATCATTTTAAACAATCATGTGCACCTGGTGCACATCTGATGATGTTTTGATTGTAGCGCAATTTAGCAACTCTATACTGACCTCACTATAAAAATATATTCACATTTAATTAACAAGTTGCCGCGTTGTTGATGTTTTCCAGATAGCGGCAATTTGACCGAAGCGTGAGGTTTTGAAATGACAACATCTAATCCTGATATCCAACCGGTCGTGCAGCATACCGCCCAGGTGGCGATTGCCGGTGCTGGCCCTGTTGGTCTGATGATCGCCAACTACCTGGGGCAAATGGGCGTCAGCGTGCTGCTGATTGAGAAGCTGGATTCACTGATCGATTACCCCCGCGCCATCGGTATCGACGATGAAGCGCTGCGGGCGATGCAGGCCGTCGGACTGGTGGACAACGTGCTGCCGCACACCACGCCGTGGCACGCCATGCGCTTTCTGACTCCGAAAGGGCGCTGCTTCGCCGATATTCAGCCGATGACCGACGAGTTTGGCTGGTCGCGCCGCAACGCTTTTATTCAACCGCAGGTGGATGGGGTGATGTATGACGGCCTGAGCCGCTTCCCCCACGTACGCTGCTTGTTCTCCCGCGAAGTTGAAGCCTTCAGCCAGGATAGTGACGGTGTCACGTTAAACCTACACGGCAGCGATGGCGAGCACGAAACCGTACGCGCCGACTGGCTGGTGGCCTGCGACGGCGGCGCCAGCATTATTCGCCGGGCGCTGAATATTCCCTTTGAAGGGAAAACCGCGCCGAATCAGTGGATTGTTATCGATATTGCTAACGACCCGCTTGCCACTCCGCATGTCTATCTGTGCTGCGACCCGGTGCGCCCGTACGTCTCCGCCGCGCTGCCGCACGGGGTACGCCGCTTTGAATTTATGGTGATGCCAGGTGAAACCGAGGCCCAGTTGAGCGAGCCGGACAATATGCGCAAGCTGCTGAGCAAGGTGCTGCCGGACCCGGATAACGTCGAGCTGATCCGCCAGCGCGTCTATACCCATAACGCGCGCATCGCCGAACGCTTTCGCGTGGATCGCATACTGCTGGCGGGCGACGCCGCGCACATCATGCCGGTCTGGCAGGGGCAGGGTTACAACAGCGGCATGCGCGATGCCTTCAATCTGGCGTGGAAGCTGGCGCTGGTGGTGAACGGTCAGGCCGGAGAGTCGCTGCTCGATAGTTACCAGCAGGAGCGCCGGGACCACGCGAAAGCGATGATCGATCTGTCGGTCACCGCCGGTAACGTTCTGGCGCCGCCGAAACGCTGGCACGGCGCGGTACGCGATGGCGTTACCTGGCTGCTCAACTATCTGCCGCCGGTTAAACGCTACTTCCTCGAAATGCGCTTCAAGCCGATGCCGCAGTATCAAGATGGCGCGCTGCTGGCGGAAGGCGAAGGCAAAAATTCCCCGGTCGGCAAGATGTTTATCCAGCCGAAGGTCACGCTTGAAAACGGTGACGTCACGCTGCTGGATGAGGTGATTGGCGCGAACTTTGCCATCATCGGCTGGGGCTGTAACCCGCAATGGGGGCTGAGCGATGAGCAGATTTCCCGCTGGCGCGCCGCCGGAGTGCGTTTTATCCAGGTGGTGCCGGAGGTGCAGATTCATTGCGACCAGGACAACGTTCCCGGCGTCATTCGCCTCGGCGACACGCAAAATCGCCTGAAAAGCTGGTTTGCGCAGCACGATACCGCCATCGCCGTCGTGCGTCCGGACCGCTTCGTCGCCACCGTGGCGATACCGCAAACCCTGGGCAATAAGCTTGATGCGCTGGCGAGTAAAATGCAGCTGGCATCCGCGCAACCCGCAGCAAAGATTGAACAGGTGGCCTGATATGAATGCCTATCTTCATTGTCTCTCGCATACCCCGCTGGTGGGCTATGTTGACCCGGAGCAGGCGGTGCTGGACGAGGTCAACGGCGTGATCGCCGACGCGCGGGCGCGAATTGCCGCCTTCGACCCGGAACTGGTGGTGCTGTTTGCCCCCGATCACTACAACGGCTTTTTCTACGACGTGATGCCACCGTTCTGCCTGGGCATTGGCGCAACCTCTATTGGCGATTTCGCCAGCGCCAGCGGCGAGCTACCGGTGCCGACGGCGCTGGCGGAGGCCTGCGCTCACGCGGTGATGAAAGACGGTATCGACCTGGCGGTCTCTTACTGTATGCAGGTGGATCATGGCTTTGCGCAACCGCTGGAGTTTCTGCTCGGCGGGCTGGATAAGCTGCCGGTTCTGCCGGTGTTTATCAACGGCGTGGCGACGCCGCTGCCGGGGTTTCAGCGCACCCGGATGCTGGGCGAAGCCATCGGCCGCTTTCTCACCACTCTCAATAAACGCGTACTGATCCTCGGTTCCGGTGGACTTTCGCACCAGCCGCCGGTCCCGGAGCTGGCGAAGGCTGATGCGCATATGCGCGACCGGCTGCTGGGCAGCGGCAAACAGCTGCCGCCGGACGAGCGCGAGCTGCGCCAGCAGCGGGTAATCGGCGCGGCGAAGCAGTTTATTAAGGATCAAAACTCGCTCTATCCGCTCAACCCCATCTGGGATAACCGCTTTATGAGCCTGCTGGAGCAGGGGCGGCTGGCGGAGCTGGATGCCGTGAGTAACGAAGAGCTGTCGGCGATGGCGGGTAAATCGACGCACGAAATTAAAACCTGGGTAGCCGCCTTTGCTGCGCTATCCGCTTTTGGCAACTGGCGCAGCGAAGGCCGCTATTACCGACCCATCCCCGAGTGGATTGCCGGATTTGGCTCGCTGAGTGCCGCCACGCAGAACTGAATAAAAGGGAGAACATATGAGCTATCAACCACAAACCGAAGCCGCTACCAGTCGTTTCCTCAACGTTGAAGAGGACGGAAAAACCTTACGCATTCACTTTAACGACTGCGGCCAGGGCGATGAAACCGTGGTCCTGCTGCACGGCTCCGGCCCCGGCGCTACCGGCTGGGCTAACTTCAGCCGCAATATCGATCCGCTGGTCGAGGCGGGCTACCGGGTGATTCTGCTGGACTGCCCCGGCTGGGGGAAAAGCGACTCTATCATCAACGGTGGTTCCCGTTCTGATCTCAACGCCCGGGTGCTGAAAAGCGTCGTTGACC
Organism: Klebsiella sp. RHBSTW-00484; assembly: GCF_013705725.1. Lineage (NCBI taxonomy): Bacteria > Pseudomonadati > Pseudomonadota > Gammaproteobacteria > Enterobacterales > Enterobacteriaceae > Klebsiella > Klebsiella sp. RHBSTW-00484. The sequence goes on from NZ_CP055481.1 coordinate 2,652,578, forward strand.
AACTGGATATCAGCAAAGCGCATCTGCTGGGCAACTCCATGGGCGGCCACAGCGCGGTGGCCTTTACCCTGAGCTGGCCGGAACGCGTTGGCAAACTGGTGCTGATGGGCGGCGGAACCGGCGGCATGAGCCTGTTTACGCCGATGCCGACGGAAGGGATCAAGCTGCTCAACGGCCTGTACCGCGAACCGACCATCGAAAACCTGAAAAAGATGATGAATATCTTTGTTTTCGATACCCGCGATCTGACCGAAGCGCTGTTCGAAGCGCGCCTCAACAATATGCTGTCGCGGCGGGATCATCTGGACAACTTTGTCAAAAGCCTGGAAGCCAATCCGAAGCAGTTCCCGGACTTCAGCCCGCGCCTTGGAGAAATCAGCGCCCGGACCTTGATCGTTTGGGGGCGTAACGACCGCTTCGTACCGATGGACGCCGGGCTGCGTCTGCTGGCAGGCATTAACGGCTCTGAACTGCATATCTATCGCGACTGCGGCCACTGGGCGCAGTGGGAACACGCGGATAGCTTCAACCAGCTAGTGCTCGATTTTCTGGCGCGGACTTAAGGAATCATCATGACCACGTTATCTCTTGAACAACTGGCACAGCGGCTGCGCGAGGCCGAAACCCAAGGGCAGGCGATTGAACCGCTGCGCGATATTATTGGCGTCGACAACGCCGAAGCTGCCTACGCCATCCAGCGGCTCAACGTCCAGCACCACGTCGCCAGGGGGCGCCGGGTAGTGGGGCGCAAGGTCGGACTGACCCATCCCAAAGTGCAACAACAGCTGGGCGTTGACCAGCCGGACTTCGGCACCCTGTTTGCCGATATGTGCTACGGCGATAACGCCAATGTGCCGTTCTCCCGTGTTTTGCAGCCGAAAGTGGAGGCCGAAATCGCCCTCGTGCTTAAACACGATCTGCCGCATGCCGATACCACCTTTGATGAGCTGTATGCCGCCATTGACTGGGTGCTGCCCGCGCTGGAAGTGGTCGGCAGCCGCATTCGCGACTGGTCGATTGGTTTCGTTGATACGGTAGCTGATAACGCTTCCTGCGGCGTCTACGTGATCGGCAGCCCGGCGCGGCGACCTGCCGGGTTGGATCTGAAAAACTGCACCATGCGCATGACCCGCAATCAGGAGGAAGTCTCCAGCGGGCGCGGCAGCGAATGTCTCGGTCATCCGCTGAACGCGGCGGTATGGCTGGCGCGCAAAATGGCCAGCCTTGGCGAGCCGCTGCGAGCGGGGGATATCGTGCTGACCGGCGCGCTGGGGCCGATGGTGGCGATTAACGCGGGCGATCGTTTTGAAGCCCATATTGAGGGGTTAGGTTCAGTGGCGGCTAGTTTTGTCGCCGGAGAGGAAGGCAGTCATGCGTAAACGTAAAGTTGCGATTATCGGCTCCGGTAATATTGGCACCGATTTAATGATCAAAATTCTGCGCCATGGGCAGCATCTGGAGATGGCGGTGATGGTCGGTATCGACCCTGAATCCGACGGGCTGGCGCGTGCGCGGCGTATGGATGTCGCCACCACCCACGAGGGAGTGGGTGGATTGATGCAGATGGCGGAATTCGCCGACATCGATTTTGTCTTTGATGCCACCAGCGCTGGCGCGCACATGAAAAACGACGCCGCGCTGCGCGAAGCCAAACCGGGAATTCGCGTTATCGACCTGACCCCGGCGGCTATTGGCCCGTACTGCGTACCGGTGGTCAACCTTGATGCCAATCTGCAACAGGGCAACGTTAATATGGTGACCTGCGGCGGCCAGGCGACCATCCCGATGGTGGCGGCGGTATCGCGAGTGGCGAAAGTCTATTACGCGGAAATCATCGCCTCGATCGCCAGCAAATCCGCCGGTCCGGGGACACGGGCTAATATCGATGAATTTACCGAAACCACCTCGCAGGCCATTGAGAAAGTCGGCGGCGCGGCGAAGGGCAAAGCGATTATTGTGCTGAATCCAGCGGAGCCACCGCTGATGATGCGCGATACCGTTTATATGCTGAGTGAAATGGCATCGCAGCAGGAAATTGCCGCCTCAATTGAAGAGATGGCGGCGGCGGTACAGGCTTATGTGCCGGGCTATCGCCTGAAGCAGCAGGTGCAGTTTGAAGTGATCCCGGAAGATAAACCGGTGAACTTGCCGGGTATTGGCCGCATCTCCGGCCTGAAAACGGCGGTTTATCTGGAAGTTGAAGGGGCAGCTCACTACCTGCCCGCCTGGGCGGGTAACCTCGATATTATGACCTCGGCGGCGTTAGCGACGGCGGAAAAAATGGCTCAGGCGATGAACGGTGCGGCGGGAGAAGCAGCATGAACGGCAAAAAACTCTATATCTCAGACGTGACCCTGCGTGATGGGATGCATGCTATTCGCCATCAGTATTCACTGGATAATGTGCGCCAGATTGCCCGGGCGCTGGATAGCGCGGGGGTCGATTCAATAGAAGTGGCGCACGGCGACGGTCTGCAAGGGTCGAGCTTCAACTACGGATTCGGCGCGCACAGCGACCTCGAGTGGATTGAAGCAGCGGCGGAGTCGGTCAGCCAGGCGAAAATTGCCACTTTACTGCTACCCGGTATCGGCACCCTCCACGACCTGAAAAACGCCTATCAGGCCGGGGCTCGGGTGGTGCGGGTCGCAACTCATTGCACCGAAGCGGATGTCTCGGCGCAGCATATCGCCTTCGCTCGCGAGCTGGGCATGGACACCGTTGGTTTCCTGATGATGAGCCATATGACCACCCCGGAGCAGTTGGCGCAGCAGGCGCTGAAGATGGAATCCTACGGTGCAACCTGTATCTACGTGGTCGATTCCGGCGGGGCGATGAATATGAACGACATTCGCGATCGTTTTCGCGCCCTGAAGGCGGTGCTGAAGCCGGAAACCGCTACCGGAATGCACGCGCACCATAACCTGAGCCTCGGCGTTGCCAACTCCATCGCCGCGGTGGAAGAGGGCTGTGACCGCATCGACGCCAGCCTGGCTGGGATGGGCGCTGGAGCAGGCAACGCGCCGCTGGAGGTCTTTATCGCCGCCGCCGACAAACTCGGCTGGAACCACGGTACCGATCTCTACGCCTTAATGAACGCCGCCGATGAGCTGGTGCGCCCGCTACAGGACCGTCCGGTGCGCGTTGACCGCGAAACGCTGGCGCTGGGCTATGCCGGGGTGTACTCGAGCTTCCTGCGCCATAGTGAAGTGGCGGCGGCGCGCTACGGCCTGAGCGCGGTGGATATTCTCGTCGAACTCGGCAAGCGGCGGATGGTGGGCGGTCAGGAAGATATGATCGTCGACGTCGCGCTGGACCTGCTTAATCGTAACAAATAGAAGAAACGCGCGGCTGATGGCAAATGTGCTTAAAAGCGAATGAGGGTTCGTTTTTCTCCCTCTCCCTTTCAGGGAGAGGGCCGGGGTGAGGGTTTTAACGAGCTGATTAATCAGCAGATTCCCCTCACCCTAACCCTCTCCCCTAAGGGGAGAGGGGATCGTCCGTGCTCTTTTTAGGGTTTGTCATCAGTCTCAATGCGCGGCTGGCAACGTATCAGCCGCCATTCACCTGCTCCGATTATCCGGATATCGCAAAGGTACCCTATGACCCAAACCACGACTGCAAGCAATTCACGCCTGATGTTAACCGTCGGGCTCTGTTTTATGGTGGCCCTGATGGAAGGGCTGGATCTGCAGGCGGCGGGCATTGCCGCCGTCGGCATGGCGCAGGCGTTCGCGCTGGATAAAATGCAGATGGGCTGGATTTTTAGCGCCGGGATCCTCGGCCTGCTGCCCGGCGCGCTGGTGGGCGGCATTCTGGCGGATCGTTATGGGCGCAAGCGTATTCTGCTGGGCTCGGTTCTGCTCTTTGGCCTGTTCTCCATCGCCACCGCTCTGGCGTGGAATTACCCGACGCTACTGCTGGCCAGGCTGTTGACCGGCGTTGGGCTGGGCGCTGCCCTACCCAATCTGATTGCTTTAACTTCCGAGGCAGCCGGTCCGCGCTTTCGCGGCAGGGCGGTGAGCCTGATGTACTGCGGCGTGCCGATTGGCGCAGCGCTGGCGGCGGCGCTGGGCTTTTTCGGCCTCGCTTCGGCATGGCAAACGGTATTCTGGGTTGGCGGTGTCGTTCCGCTGCTGTTGGTACCGTTATTAATGCGTTGGCTGCCGGAATCGCCGGTCTTTCGGCGCAGCGTGGAAGGCGTGCCGTTGCGTACGCTGCTCGCGCCGGGTAACGCCGCCGCCACGTTGCTGCTGTGGCTGTGCTATTTCTTCACGCTGCTGGTGGTGTATATGCTGATTAACTGGCTGCCGATGCTGTTAGTCGGTCAGGGTTTCAGCGCCAGCGAGGCGGCGGGCGTGATGTTTGTTCTCCAGTTCGGTGCCGCCAGCGGTACGCTGCTGCTGGGGGCGCTGATGGATAAGCTCAGCCCGCTGTGGATGTCGCTGTTGATTTACACCGGCATGCTGGCGTCGCTGCTGGCGCTGGGCACTGCATCGTCTCTTGGCGCGATGCTGTTTTCGGGATTTGTTGCCGGACTGTTCGCCACCGGCGGGCAGAGCGTGCTGTATGCCCTGGCGCCGCTGTTTTATCGCACCGAAATCCGCGCGACCGGGGTGGGGACTGCGGTGGCGATAGGGCGTTTAGGGGCAATGAGCGGCCCGCTGCTGGCGGGAAAAATGCTCGCGCTGGGCACCGGCACCCTCGGCGTGATGGCGGCTTCGGCTCCCGGAATTTTGCTGGCAGGTGCGGCGGTGTTCTGGCTGATGAGCCGACAAAAGCGCGCGGCGCTGGCCTGAGCATTTTCGCTTATTCCCGGGGGCGGCGCGGAAAAGCTGCGCCTTGCCCGGGCTACCCGCCCGCAGAAGGTTGTTGCTTGTAGCCGAGGGAGCTCCATAATAAAAAGGCGCTCAAAACCGTTCCCTCGCCCCTTTGGGGAGAGGGTTAGGGTGAGGGGAAGTCGCTCGCAGGATACCTTACCTTGCGCATCCACCCACTTTGGCATACGTTAAATCATCATCCATTGATTCTTCCGAGCATCATGTCTTTTACATCCCGCTTATTGAGCGATATCCCCGGCATCCGCTACGCCTTTCTCGATGTTCATGAAACTGCCTCCTTTCCCTACGGCGAAATGGCGCCGGTCAAGCTGGTTCACGGCAACGTCGTACATCACTATCAGGCACCGCAGGCGGAGCGACCCCACGCCGACGCGATGTTTACCGCCGTCAGGGGGCAGAAGATGGGCGTGGTGACCGCCGATTGCCTGCCGCTGCTGATGGCTTCGCGAGACGGGCGCTATATCTGTAGCGTCCACGCGGGCTGGCGCGGCGCGGCCAGCGGGATCATCGAAAATAGCCTCGCGCTGTTTCGGCGTTATCAGGTTTCTCCCGAAGAGCTGGTGGTGGTGAGCGGGCCGCATATTCACTCATGCTGCTACGAAGTTTCGTCGGATTTTTATCAAGCGCTGCTGGCAATGCCTGCGGGCGAACTGGCAAAACGCCATCGTGAACGTATTTTTCAGCCTCATCAGACCCCGTCTGAGGGGGCTCGGGCGAAAGCGACCAGCAGCGATAATTTATGGTTTGACCTGCGGGCTTTTGCCGAACTGCTGCTGCGCAATGCGGGCGTGCCTGATGAAAATATGGAGTGGTTGGGGAGCTGCACCTACTGTACGCCGCAGTCGTTGGGGTCGTTTCGCCGCCGCACCCATACGCCGGCAGAGAAGTCGTTCCAGTATTCCTGGATCATGCGCGAGCCGGGCGATGATGAGTTGATGAGACGAAATGATGATTGATGATGTGTAACATCGGCGGGCGTTTGCTATCTCTGCACTCCTTCAAACAAGGAGGATTGCAAAATGAAATTGAACTCGTTCGCTTTAAGTCTCGCCCCGCTGCTGGCCGCCAGCGCTTTTTCCGCTCATGCTGGCCCGCAGGCTCATGTGGTTTGCGCTTATCACCATACGCTCGGCGATGACGCCATTATGATGTTCGGTAAGCCGAATCAGGCCATGTGGCATGACTTTTTCGGCAACACCCATACCGATGCGGTGTCTACTTACCAGACGCTGCGCGACCAGCCGGAAACTACCTGCGATAACAAAGCCGACAGCTCTGCCTACTGGGCACCGTCGATGAAGCTACCGGATGGCCAGGTGGTGACGCCTGCCTACCAGAAAACCTATTACCAGACCACCAAAGTGGAACAACATCCGCTGCATCCGTTCCCGGCAGGCCTCGAACTGCTGGCTGGCGATCACCACGGTTCGGCACCCAGTTCGCGCATCACTTTTCTGTGCGCTAACGGCAAAGGCTACAGCAACAAAGCCGGAGAGGTCTGCGGGCTGCGTAAAGCGGGTGACGCGGTACAGTTTAATATCGGTATTCAGTTCCCTAACTGCTGGGATGGCGTCAACCTGAAGCCACATCATGGACATAGCAACGCAACCTACGACGTAAATGGTGCCTGCCCGACCGCTTATCCGGTCAAAATGCCGACGGTGAATATGAATATCGCCTATGTTCTGCCACAGATTAAATCTCTCGATACGGCGAAGGTTGAGCTGTCGATGGATCCGGTAATGAACGGTGATGTACGTGAAGAACACTGGGGTAGCATCTACTCCGCCCACGCTGATTTTATGAACGGCTGGACGGTAGACGCGGCGCACTATATGACCGAGCGCTGCATGAACAAGGGGATCGATTGCGGGAGCGCGGTGCCATATGGTTTCACGACGGTGGAAGAGAACGCGCTGGTAGACAGTACCGAACCGACTGCTACGCATGCTGCGCCAGAAAATCTGGTGGTGAGCGATAACTGGAAGAACGGTGGTCGCACGCATAATCCGGAAACCATGACGCTGGTGAAATTCCAGATCCCGCCGCTGCCGCAGGGGCAGGACACCTCACTGTTTAAATATCAGGTGCGGATTTACGGCGGTAAAGTGGAAACCAACGGTGCGGATCAGATCTTCTTCTATCCGGCGAGCAACGACTGGAGCGCAGATAGCGTGACCTGGAACCATCGTCCGTCCTGCAACTACAGCTCTGATGCCTCGTTATATCTGAATTCATCGCGGGAATACCGGATGGTGAACGTTGATAAAGCGGTGCGTAAGGCGCTGGCGGAAGGTAAAACCGAGATCTCCTGGTATATTGGCGGCGACCGTCAGGGCAACAGCTACCATTTCGACCCGGCTTTCGCGCAGCAGGAGCCAATGCTGATGCTGACCGGTTTTAAAACCACGCCAGAGATCTGATTTCGGTAGGTGCCGAGAAACTCCCGGAGGCGATGCTGCGCATCTGTCCGGGCTACCGCCCGCAGACGGTGATGAACCCGTAGCCCCGGTAAGGCGTCAGCCGCCACCGGGGAGATCATCCGAAGCTGCGCTGGATGTGGTTTCCCGGGTCGCGGCGTAAACGCCTTACCCGGGCTACCGGCCCGCAGGTGCCTGTGAACCGGTAGCCCTGCTAAGCGCAGCGCGAGCGAGAAGATTTACAATACCTTAAACCCGTGCGTGCCATCGCATGCCAGCTGTTCAACCAGGCCGAACTCCCAGTCGAGGTAGGCCTGCATTGCCGCAGGGGAGTTATCGGTTCCCTCATACGGACGGCGATAGCGATCGCTACGCGGCGTCGCCAGATGCGTCTCACCATGCTCCAGCGCCAGTCCGGCGCTAATCCACGCCAGCGTCCCGCCGCTCAATAGCTGTACCGGTTTACCGGTTAATGCCGCCACTTCCGGCACCGCGTATCTTGCCAGCAGGCTGCTGCCACAGGTGACAACGTAACGTTCAGCTGAGGGGATTGTCTCCAGTGCCTGACGCAGCTGCGCGCGCACCAGCCAGTACGCGCCGGGAATATGTCGGGCGACATAGTTGGCGCTGGTGGTGAAATCCAGCACCACGGTACCCGGCTCCCGTAGCTGTTCCGCCAGCTGCAGTGGCGAAATCTCCTCCGCCTGCGGTCCCGGAGGGACGCTGATGGCTGGGGTTCCGCGCTCGTTAAAATCATCCCGCCGCACATCGTTTAATACCGCAACCTCCCAGCCCATCTGCGCCAGCCAGGAGGCGGTTATCGGTGCACGAATCTCATCATCGGCAACCAGCACAATCCGCGCCCCGCGCACGCTGGCGAAATGATCGGTTTCCTGTATCAGCTGCCCGCCGGGAGCGCTCACGCTCTGCGGCAGATGGCCCGCAGCGTACTCTTCCGGGCTGCGTACATCGAATAGATACGTGGTACGTTCGGGCTGCCGCTGCCAGCGCTTAACGGTGTCACTATCGATAAAAATCACCCCCGCGCGCTCGGCTAGCTGTTTCACTTCCGCCACGCGTTCGGCTGAGGCGTGAAAATCTGTATCGTAGCGCCGCTGCTGACTATGTTCGAGTTCAAGCCCGGCTAAGGTCCAGCCGATGGTGCCGTTACGCAGCGCGTAGACCGGATTGGGCAAACCGGCGTTACGTAACGACTGGGTACCGATAATGCTGCGGGTGCGTCCCGCGCAGTTGACGATAACCGTGGTCTGCGGCGAAGGGAGCAGCCCCTCAATACGCAGCGCCAGCTCTGCGCCGGGCACGCTGATGCTGCCGGGAATATTCATAGTTTGATACTCATCGAAGCGGCGCGCGTCGACGATAACTACCTCCTGCTGACCGTTGAGCAGGTCTTTCACTTCTTCGGCGCTCAGCGAGGGCGTATGCCGCTTGCTTTCCACCAGTTCGCCGAAGGCTTTGCTCGGTGAATTGACATCCTGAAACAGCTCTCCGCCGCTGCGCTGCCAGCCTTGCAGGCCGCCTTCCAGCAGCGCAACGTCCTGATAGCCCCAGCTATGCAGACGCTCAACGGCCAGTTCCGCCAGACCTTCGCCGTTGTCATACACGGTAATCGGCGTCGTCAGGCGCGGTACGCGACGGAAAATTTCCAGCTCCAGCTTGCTCAGCGGCAGGTTAGCGGCAAACAGCGGATGATTGCGGGCGAACTCCGCCTCTTCGCGAAGGTCGACCAGCGCCAGCTCCGCGCCGTCAAGCAGCGCCTGGCGCAGCTGTGCCGCCGGGCGATAAGAGTAATCAGGCATATTAATTATCCTTAGAGAGATCCCAGATATTGGGTAAGTGGCGATTGGAGTAGCCGGAAACAAACGGTTTAACGAGGCCTTCCTCGGTATAAACCGCGCGCCTGACGCCGCCGATATTGCCGCCGTAGACGTGAATGCTGATAGAGACGCTGTCCGTCAGCGCGTTGCTTACCCGGTGAATGTCGCCGTCGCGGGAAGAGACCTTTTCCACCTCGCCAGGGGAGAGGCGTTCGGCAAGGCCGCTAACTACCGGCTGACCGTGCTGGTCCAGGCGGTAGCGCTGATTCTCCTCCGCGCCGCGCAGCATACCGATGGCTCCCCACACCCGGTGATCGTGAATCGGCGTCGATTGCCCCGGCCCCCAGACGAAACTCACAATGGAAAAACGCTGCCCGGAGTCGGCGTGCAGCAGATACTGCTGATAGTGGTGGGGATGCGGCAGCGTGTACTCCTCCGGCAGCCAGTCATCTTTTTTCACCAGCGTCGCCAGACGACGGGCTACGGCATCCAGCAGGGCGGGCTCATCGGTAAAATCGCGATGCAGGGCATCAACGTCTTGAATAAACTGGCGTAATTTTTCCACTCGCGGTGCGGTCATGATCGCTTCCTGTTGTCGGGACTGGTCTTTACGCTAGCAAAGGCGTTAATATAATTAAAATGCAATTTCCGCATATATTAATATGCAAAAATCACATTGATAGCCTACCCATCAAGCGTCATTGGCGCAGGCAGTTTGAACACGGACAGCGCGGAAGAACCGGAGCGTACACGTAGTACGTGAGGGATCTGAGCACTGCCCAGGTTCAAAATGGCAAGCAAAATAGCTCTGATGGGCCAGGCTTTAAGGATTCTATGCGCATCGACGACATTGACGCTCTGCTGGCCACCGTGCAGTTTTCCTCCCTGAATCAGGCCGCAGAATATCTTGGTATTACCCAATCGGCGATTACCCGCCGCCTCCAGCGTCTGGAGCAAACCCTGAACGTGACGCTGCTGGAGCGCCAGACCCGACCGCTTACCCTGACCGCTGCCGGGCACCGGGTTTACGAGCAATGTCTGAGTATCAAGCGGGAAACTAAAAAACTGTATGGCCTGCTCGACCCTGAGGCTGAGCCGCACGGCATCCTGCGTCTCGGGGTGCCGCAAAGCGTGGCGGAAATTGCGCTGCAACCGGCGCTGGCCGCGTTGCGCCAGCAGTTTCCCGCCCTGCAACCACAGGTCACCTGCGGCTGGAGCGGGCTGTTGCAAAGGCGGCTGGAGAGCGTCGAACTGGATGGGGTGCTGGCGATGGGGCCTGAGCAACTGAGCTTTGCTGACGGCTACAGCGGGCGGCTGCTTTGCCCGCTGGATATCGTGGTGATTGCGGCGAAAAGCTGGCGTCTGCACGCCGGAGCGCTGCGGGACTGCGCGGAGAAAGGCTGGGTGCTGAATCCCGACGGTTGCGGCCTGCGGGCGGGGCTGATCCGCGAGCTGCAATCGCAGGGGCTGCGGTTAGCGCTGAATGTGGAAACCGCCGGTGCCCAGTTGCAAATAAGCCTGGTGGCTCAGGGGCTGGGACTGGGCCTGGTACCGCGCGCTGCGCTGGCCGTCAGCCCTTGGCGCGATGAAGTGACGGTGCTGACGCTTGAGGATTTTCAGCCCGAGGTACATCTGTGGTTGGTTAACGCGCAAAATCTGGCTAATCTGAGCCAACCGCTGACTTTTTTTGCCGCTAAGGTCGTTCAGCAACTTAATGTATCTGTATGAAAAATATATGCAATTTTTTAAATGCTTATATCGCATATTAAGATATGATAAAAATGCATTTTGTTCATTAAGAGCCTGTGTATAGGGTAATGAAAACGCGCCGCCGCTGCGGCCCATTCGTTATCCTGATACAAGGAGTTCTGTATGAGCATTCAGTTTCTCGGCATGATCGGTCATCGCCTGTCGTCGGAAACCATCGCCCCGGTTGGCCCGATTTTTGACCGCGATTACATCGTGCGCTTTGCGCAAACCCACGAGGCTGCCGGGTTCGACCGCCTGCTGGTGGGCCACTGGTCCGATCAACCCGATGGATTTCTGGTGACCGCGCTGGCCGGGCTGTCGACGCAAAACATCAGCTTCCTGCTGGCGCATCGCCCCGGTTTTGTCTCGCCAACTCTTGCGGCGCGTAAATTCGCTACCCTTGAACACCTGCTGGGTGGACGCCTGGCAGTGCATATCATCAGCGGCGGTAATGATGCTGAGCAGCGCCGCGACGGTGACTATCTCGATCATGACCAGCGCTATGCCCGTACCGATGCCTTCCTCGACACCCTCCGCAAGGTCTGGACCGCCGAACAACCGGTGGATATCGCCAATGATTTTTATCAGGCGGAACAGGCCTGGTCGGCGATCCGCCCGCTGCAAAAGCCGCATATCCCCTTATATTTCGGCGGCTCGTCGGAAGCGGCCATTGCCGTGGCCGGAAAGCACGCCAACATTTTCGCCCTGTGGGGAGAGTCGCTGGCGCAAACCGATGAAACCATCCGGCGCGTGCGGGCCGAGGCGGCGAAACATCAGCGTGAGATTGGCTTCAGCGTCTCTTTCCGCCCGATTATCGCCGACACCGAAGCCGAAGCCTGGGAAAAAGCCGAGCATATTCTGCACGTCGCCACCGAACGCGCGGCGCAGACTGAAGGCGGTTTCAAAGCCAAGCCCGATAGCGTCGGCGCGCAGCGCCTGCGGGCGACGGCGGCGCAGGGCAAGGTGGTGGATAAGCGCCTGTGGACTGGGATCGCCCAACTGGTCGGCGGCGGTCACAACTCCACCGCGCTGGTGGGCACGCCAGAACAGGTTGCCGACGCGCTGCTCGACTACTACGACCTTGGGGTGCGCAACTTCCTGATCCGCGGATTCGATCCGCTCAACGATGCGCAGGAGTACGGGAAAGCGCTGCTGCCGATAACCCGTGAAAAAGCCGCCTTACGCTCCGTTGCGGAGCGCGCATCGTGACCGATTCCGCATTCGATGATTGGTCGCGGCGGCTGACGGAGATCCGCCAACTGATGGCAGAGCAGGCGGCCAGCCTCGACGCCAGCGGTGAATTTCCTCACCACAATATCGAACGTTTACGCCAGCGCGGCTTTTTAAGCCTTGCCGTGCCGCGACAACATGGCGGGGCGGGAGCCGATTTAGCGCGTCTTCAGCAGGCTATCGCCGCCATTGCCTGGGGTGAACCGGCGACGGCGCTGATCGTCTGCATGCAGTACCTGCATCACCTACGGCTGGCGGAAAATGAAAACTGGGCCGAGCCGCTGCGCCAGCAGGTTTTTCAGGATGCCGTTGAACGAGGCGGGTTGATTAATAGCCTGCGCGTGGAGCCGGAGCTGGGATCTCCGGCGCGCGGCGGTCTGCCGAAAACCGTGGCGAGCCGCAGCGCGGAGGGCTGGCGAATTAGCGGCCACAAAATCTATACCACCGGCATCGAAGGCCTGAGCTGGCTGGCACTCTGGGGTCGCAGTGACGACAGTACGCCGCTGGTCGGTACCTGGCTGGTACCCCGCGATAGTGACGGCATCACCGTGGTGAAAAGCTGGGATCACGCCGGAATGCGGGCAACTGGCAGTCATGAAGTCATTCTGAAAAATGTGCAGGTGTCTGCAGAGAATGCGGTGGACGTATGGCCTGTCGATGCGCCCCCCGCGCCGGATGCCGAACAGTTTCGCCTGTTTGCTAACCGCCATACGGCGCTGCTGGCGGCGATTTACGACAGCGTCGCCCGCGCCGCCCGCGACTGGCTGGTGGCATGGCTGAGTGCGCGTATTCCGGGAAACCTCGGGCAGCCTCTTTCCAGCCTGCCGCGAGTGCAGGAAAAGGTCGGGCAGATTGACGGCTTACTGCTGGTGAATCGCAACCTGCTGGAGAAGGCCGCGGAGCTGGGCTTTTCCGCCATCGAGGCGAATCTGGCAAAAGTCACCATTACCGATAACGCCATTCAGGCGGTGAACCTGGCGCTTGAGCTGACCGGCAATCATGGTCTGAGTCGGCAAAACCCTCTGGAACGCCACTATCGCAACGTGCTGTGCGGGCGGGTACATACCCCGCAGAACGACAGCGCGTGGTTGGCGGCAGGCAAATACGCTTTTCAAAAATAAGGATAATTCATATGCGCATACCCAAATTCACCCGTTTAGCCGGGGCGGTGATGCTGTTGGCCCTGAGCGGCTATGCGGCGGCTCAGGAGCGAATCACTCTACGCATCGCCGATCAAAAAGGCGGCATGCGTTCGCAGCTGGAAGCCGCCAACGCGCTGCAAAATCTCTCGTACGACATTAAGTGGGCCGAGTTTCCGGCCGCTGCGCCGCTGGCGGAAGCGCTGAACGCCGGTGCGGTGGACGTGGGGATTATCGGCGATGCGCCGCTGCTGTTCGCGCTGGCTAACGGTGCGCCGGTCAAAGCCATCGCCGTCGATAAAAGTAATCCGGCGGGGACCGCTGTGCTGGTCTCTCCCGGCAGCCCGCTGAAAAGCGCGGCGGATTTAAAAGGCAAGCGTATCGCCACCGGTAAAGGGTCGATTGGTCATTTCGTGGCGCTGAAAGCGCTGGAGCAGTCGGGCATTTCAGCCAAAGAGGTGCAGTGGGTGTTTCTCGGGCCGGTGGACGCCAAAGTGGCGCTGCTTAACGGCTCGGTAGATGCCTGGGCGACCTGGGAGCCGTACACCACTCAGCTGGTCAAGACCGACGAGGGGCAGATTCTGGTGAGCGGCAAAGGGCTGCTGCCGGGCAACACTTTCCTCGCCGCCACCGATGATGCGCTGAAAGATCCGCAAAAACGCGCGGCGCTACAAGATTATCTCAATCGCCTGGCCGGGGCCGAGCGCTGGGCCTACGCCAACCTTGATAGCTACGGTAAAACGCTGGGGGAAATTATCCGCTTCCCGGCGGATATCGCCCGCGCGCAGTTTGCCAATCGTCAGTCGCAGTGGCTGCGCCTGGATTCGCAAACGGTCGCCCAGCAGCAGTCTACGGCGGATTTCTACCTCGCTAACGGCCTGATCCGCGCAAAGCTCGACGTCACGCCGACATTTGATAACGGTTTTAGCGTGCCTGCCGCGCAGGCTCATGCGGAGGTCGCGCCATGATGCATTCCGGTTTTTCCCGCCGTCGCTTCTTACAATTAACCGGCGGCGTGGCGCTGGCGGGGGCATCCCTGCCGTTATGGGCTCACGATATGGCGGCGATGGCGAGCAGCGACGAGCATCCGGCGCTGCGCCTGGCACAGCCGTACAAAATCAAACTGGCGATAAACAAAAGCGCGGTGTGCCTTGCCCCGGTTGCCGTCGCGGAGCAGCAGAAGATTTTCAGTAAATACAATCTCGACGTTGAGTTTGTTAACTTCGGCAACTCAACGGACGTGCTGCTGGAGGCGATTGCCACCGGCAAGGCCGATGCCGGGGTTGGCATGGCGCTGCGCTGGCTGAAGGCGCTGGAACAGGGCTTCGACGTCAAGTTGACCGCCGGAACCCACGGCGGCTGTCTGAACCTGCTGACGGCGAAAAACTCGCCGTTTGGCGGCCTGGAGAGCTTAAAAGGGCAAACTATCGGCGTTACCGACATGGCCGGGCCGGACAAAAACTTCTTCGCCATTTTACTCAAGCGCCACGGCATCGACCCAATAAGCGACGTGCAGTGGAAAGTCTATCCCGCCGATCTGCTCAGCGTCGCGCTGGATAAACGCGAAATCGCTGCCATTAGCGGCAGCGAACCGTTTAGCTATCGCCTGCTGGAAACCGGTAAATATCAGCTTATCGCCAGCAATATGACCGGCGATTACGCCAATCTGAGCTGCTGCGTGCTGGGCGTCAGCGGTACCCTGGCGCGAGATCACAAACCCGCCGCCGCCGCGCTCACTCAGGCGATTCTTGAAGCGCACAGCTACGCCGCTGAACACCCGGAAAGCGTGGCGCAATCCTTCCTGGCCCATGCGCTCAATACCAATGAAGCGGAGGTTAGCGGGATCCTTCACGGGCAGGGGCACGGTCATCATGCGGTGGGCGAGGCGTTTGTCAAAGAGCTGACGCAGTATGCGGTGGATCTTCAGCGGGTGCAGGTGATCAAACCGGGGACCGATCCTCATCAGTTTGCGGAGAGTATTTATGTCAACGTTTTCGCCTGAACGGGTTCTGTCGCGCCCGACCCGCGGCAGGCCGCTGTGGAATGAAGGCCTGCTGGCTGGCGTATTGTGGCTGCTGGGCGGCTTTTTTACTCTCGCCTGGCCGGATGTCGGGCGGCGCTGGCCGTTTAGCGAAGGTTGGGCGCTGGCTCAGTTCAGCGTCGGCGGGGGACTACTGCTGCTGGCGCTGAGCTACCGCTACTGGCGGCAGCGGGGCGCGCGGTTGCAACATGCCGGGAAATGGCTGGCGCTGCTGCCGGTGCTGTTTGCTATATGGGAAGGGCTGACGGCGAAGACGGCGTTTCTGCCGGTACCGTTTTTCGCGCCGCCGCAGGCGCTGATTGAAGTGCTGCACGATGACTGGCCGCGCCTGATCGATAGCCTTCTGCATTCGCTGGGGCTGCTCGGGCTTGGCGTGCTGCTTGGCACCAGTTGCGGTTTTATCAGCGGTCTGGCGATCGGCTGGTCTCAGCGTATCGGCTACTGGGTACATCCGGTTTTGCGCCTGCTGGGGCCGGTGCCGTCCACCGCGCTGTTGCCGCTGTGCCTGTTTATCTTCCCTTCAAGCTTCGGCGCCAGCGTTTTTCTGATTGCGCTCAGCACCTGGTTCCCGGTGACCGTGCTGACCTGGTCCGGGGTGATCGGCATCGATAGGGCATGGTATGACGTGGCGCGGACCCTGGGGGCCAGCCAGCGCTTTCTGATTTTGCGGGTGGCGATTCCGGCGGCGCTACCGAACGTGTTTGTCGGCCTGTTTATGGGCCTCGGCGCGTCGTTTTCGGTGCTGATCGTCGCTGAAATGGTGGGGGTAAAATCCGGGATTGGCTTTTATCTGCAATGGGCGCAGGGCTGGGCGGCGTATCCTAATATGTACGCGGCGCTGCTGGTGATGGCGTTGTTATGTTCCGGCCTGATTAGCGGGCTGTTTATGGTCCGCGACAGGCTGCTGAGCTGGCAGCGGGGAGGGATGAAATGGTAACCGCGACGCTAAATTCTCAGGCGATATCTACCGGCGCAACGGTATCGATTAGCCATCTTCATCATGCTTTTACGCTTGGCAAACAGGCGGTTCCGGTGCTGGAGAATATCAGCCTGCAGCTGCGGCCCGGAGAGAGCGTCGCGCTGCTTGGGCCGTCAGGCTGCGGTAAATCGACTCTGCTTCGGCTGCTGGCGGGGCTGGAGGCGCAGCAGAGTGGGCAAATTCAGATTGATGAGGCGGCAATGGACGGACCGGGGCCCGAGCGAATTCTGGTGTTTCAGGACCCGACGCTCTACCCGTGGCTGACGGTACGGCAAAACGTGCTGCTGGGGCCGCAGGCGCAGGGCAAGAAGGGGCTTGAGCCGAAGGCCGACGCGCTGATTTCACGGATGGGGCTTGAGGCGTTTAGCGAGGCCTGGCCGCGCCAGCTTTCCGGCGGGATGGCGCAGCGTGCGGCGCTGGCGCGCGCGTTGCTAAATGAACCGCGCCTGCTGCTGCTCGATGAGCCGCTGGGCAAACTCGATTCGCTCACCCGCATCAGTATGCAGCGGGAGCTGATTGCACTGTGGCAGCAGCAGGGCTATACCAGCCTGCTGGTCACCCACGATATCGAAGAGGCGCTGCTGCTGTGTGAGCGGGTACTGGTGATGTCGCCGCGCCCGGGAAGAATTATCGCCGAGTTCGCGCTCCCGCTTGCGTTTCCTCGCCATCGCGATAATCCGCAGCTGTTGCAGTATCGGCAGGATATTTTACGTATTCTCGGGCAGGAAGAGGATTGGTAATTCCCTAAGGAAGGTGCGAACAAGTCCCTGATATGAGATCATGTTTGTCATCTGGAGCCATGGAACAGGGTTCATCATGAGTCATCAACTTACCTTCGCCGACAGTGAATTCAGCAGTAAGCGCCGTCAGACCAGAAAAGAGATTTTCTTGTCCCGCATGGAGCAGATTCTGCCATGGCAAAACATGGTGGAAGTCATCGAGCCGTTTTACCCCAAGGCTGGTAATGGCCGGCGACCTTATCCGCTGGAAACCATGCTACGCATTCACTGCATGCAGCATTGGTACAACCTGAGCGATGGCGCGATGGAAGATGCTCTGTACGAAATCGCCTCCATGCGTCTGTTTGCCCGGTTATCCCTGGATAGCGCCTTGCCGGACCGCACCACCATCATGAATTTCCGCCACCTGCTGGAGCAGCATCAACTGGCCCGCCAATTGTTCAAGACCATCAATCGCTGGCTGGCCGAAGCAGGCGTCATGATGACTCAAGGCACCTTGGTCGATGCCACCATCATTGAGGCACCCAGCTCGACCAAGAACAAAGAGCAGCAACGCGATCCGGAGATGCATCAGACCAAGAAAGGCAATCAGTGGCACTTTGGCATGAAGGCCCACATTGGTGTCGATGCCAAGAGTGGCCTGACCCACAGCCTAGTCACCACCGCGGCCAACGAGCATGACCTCAATCAGCTGGGTAATCTGCTGCATGGAGAGGAGCAATTTGTCTCAGCCGATGCCGGCTACCAAGGGGCGCCACAGCGCGAGGAGCTGGCCGAGGTGGATGTGGACTGGCTGATCGCCGAGCGCCCCGGCAAGGTAAGAACCTTGAAACAGCATCCACGCAAGAACAAAACGGCCATCAACATCGAATACATGAAAGCCAGCATCCGTGCCAGGGTGGAGCACCCATTTCGCATCATCAAGCGACAGTTCGGCTTCGTGAAAGCCAGATACAAGGGGTTGCTGAAAAACGATAACCAACTGGCGATGTTATTCACGCTGGCCAACCTGTTTCGGGCGGACCAAATGATACGTCAGTGGGAGAGATCTCACTAAAAACTGGGGATAACGCCTTAAATGGCGAAGAAACGGTCTAAATAGGCTGATTCAAGGCATTTACGGGAGAAAAAATCGGCTCAAACATGAAGAAATGAAATGACTGAGTCAGCCGAGAAGAATTTCCCCGCTTATTCGCACCTTCCCTAATGCCGGGCTTATACCCTAAATAATTCGAGTTGCAGGACAAGGCACTCGTGCCTTGAACAGCGCTTGCGCTGGCCCCGAAGGGGCGAGGCCCAGGGATGGGCCGAGTTATTGCCAACGCACATGCAACTTGAAGTATGACGGGTATATATAGCCCGGTAGTCGACAGAGGCATGATATAACTTTACACCTGAAACTGGCAGTAATATCTTTCCGGCAAAACATCCAAAACAAGGAATGAGTTTTGAGAAAGATATCTGCAGCCATTATATGCCTGGCTTATCCTTCAGTATCTTATTTGCAGCCGCTATCTCAGGAAAAACCTGAACCGATAACATTCATTGCGCAAATAGATAAGATTGATATTGGTAAAACCGCTATCGGTAAAGATATGAAACTGCCGTTGGCCGATCGCTTCTATTTTAAAAGTAAGACGCCCTGTAACCGGGATACGCTTTCAGCGCGTCCTCAATCATTCGGTTTAACCCTTAAGTTCGAGTATTTCGCTGATGGCAAAATTAAAGAAAAATCAACTTACCGCCAGGGTAAGGTCGTCGGCGAGAAAATTATCTATTTTCCTTCAGGGCAGGTTCGCTTAATTGCGCATAAAAATGACCGCGGTAATGACGATGGCGTTAGTGAGGAGTACAGCGAAGAAGGGAAGCTGTTATCGACCTCAACCTATAAAGATGGCAAACAGCTGGCAAAAAAAAGCTGGTATGAGAACGGTCAATTAAAACAGGAAGTACTCTTTGATAGTGAAGGCCGTAGAGATGGAGTGGCAAAAGAGTGGTTTGCCAATGGTCAGTTGAATACATTGGTCAGCTATAAGCATGATGTCAAAGATGGCAACGCCGAAGAGTGGCGGGAAAATGGCCAGCCTAAGTCACTTTATCCCTATAAAGATGGCAAGCTTGACGGTGAATCTAAGTACTGGGATGAACGCGGTAAGTTACAGTTCACCACGACGTATAAAGCGGATAAAAAGAATGGACCCGATCGCCGCTGGAGCGTAAATACGGGGAAAATAATCGAAGAAGTTGATTATGTCGATGATATTAAAAATGGCATGAAAAAAGAGTTTAACGATCGCACGGGGAAATTATTAAGCGCCGTACCTTATGTTGATGGCGATATGCATGGCACTGAGGAAACCTACGACCAAGATGGCGTCAGCGTTATCCGTTGCTATCGTAAAAATGAGCAACTGGCGGCGTTGTACAAACCCACGGAAATTACCAATAAAGCCAATCAGGGAGATGCCGCCGCGCAGTATGAACTGGGAAAATACCACCTGACTTGTACCGACTCTGCCACTGGAATGGCATGGTTAGAAAAATCTGCTAAGCAGGGTAATTCTGCGGCGCAGCTGCTATTGACGAAATCATAAAAGGAATTATTTAAATGAAAACTAAATTATCTCAACTGTCGCTGTTAACTCTGGCTACGCTGTTTTCGACCCCTCTCATGGCGCAAAGTCAGCAACAGCCGGATGTTTATTCCGTTGTTGAACGCAAGCTCGAAAAGGCGGTGCCGCTGGCCGAATATAGCAAGTTTTCTGCACAAGGCCCGTGGTTTGAACTACAAAGGGAAATGTTTATGTACGGCTCCATGGAGAGGGCCGATGCATTATTGAAGAAGCTGGATTCGCAATCGAAAGAGGCAAAGTTCGCGCTGAGTTTCTCCGCCAGCTGGCTTGCTGAAAATGACTCACCGGAAGCCGCGCTGGAATTTTTATCCAGAATAGGTCTGAAACAACCTGGCTCAATGACTTCATATGAGAGCTACATCAATACATGGGTGAAGAACAAGCGGCCAGAAAAAGCGCTGGCGCTGCTAAACAAGTCTGATGCTACAATTAAAGACTACTATTTCCCCGTTGTTTTAACTGCTTATCAATCTGACCCCGATCAGGCTGCCGCGCTGTATGAAAAAAACTATGGCGCCGAAGTCGTGTCACCTCCCATGCAGCTCAAAATGCTGGTGATTGTTGCTAAAGGTTATCAGGCGAAAAATGATATCCCCAACGCGACGCTTTATGCCGATAAAGCGTTAGCAATGCTGGATGCGATTATTGCGGAAGGGGAAAATTCCGGCGTAGCCTACTTTGAGCAATATATCGATTTGCTTAACCTGTATGCCTTTGCGGGTAACAAAGATAAAGCCATTGCGCTGTCAGAACGCTTAACGAAGGCGACGGGGGATAACGGCAGCTATTATGAACAGTCACTGCCGGGACTGTTGGCTTTTTACAAAGACAATGGCCTGACGTTGCTTTATTCAGTCGCGCTATCGGAAAGAATTGCCCAGAACGATAAAGCGTTTGCTTTCGAGCCAAAACCGCAGGATGAACTGAATCTGATTAGGCTGCTGTTTAATCTTGGTGAAAAAGAACTGTTTGAACAGCGCGTGGACAAACTGATGACCGCGCCGGAATATGCCTGCTACGACAATAATTATTGCAACGAAAATAAAATGCAGGCGTTGCAGTATCTTTATGAGCGTAAACAAGATGCGCTGGCGGATAAATACTTAAATACGCTTATCGCTGAATCACAGGGGCAGAGTTTTGACCAATGGGAGAGCGCGACAAAGCAGATCGCTAAAAGCCTGATGGAGATGGGACGCTTCACTGAAGGACAAAAGCTTGCCGCGAACGCAGAAGCTATTTATCTCGCTGAAGCGAAAAATAATCCGGGCAGAAGAATGGCGCGGCCCTATCAAACGCTTGCTGAATTTTACAGCTATGCCAACGACACCGTTAATGCCCGGCGGGTTCTGCATGAGCATGTTCCGGATTTTGAATCCTATACCATGATCGATTTTTATATGCGGGCGAAAGAGTGGGATAAAGCGCGCGAGCTAATGGTGCAGGAAGACAGAATTGATAGTTTAAACCTGACGCTGTTGCAAAATCTCTGCGTCACCAGCACGCCAGAATGTATCCAGCATCTCACTTTTACGCTGAATAAGCTGACTACTCAGGTCCCTATAACCTTTAAAGATGCTTCAGGGAACGAGCAGCTGTATCAGGTGGGTAAGATTTTCCATTCACTGGACATCAAGCCGACGGCTGAACAGCAGCAGCTTATTCAGACGCTGTATGACAACGCCGGGGCGATTAAGAAAAACCGTTAACCCTGTTTTCCCCGGTAGCCTAATTGGACTACCGGGGAACGCTATCAACTTAAAAATCCATTTTCACCGTAAACTGCACTTCGCGCGGGTCACCAATTTGGTTGCCGAGATTATTGGTGCCGATAGATGACGTGTAATAGGTCTTATCGAACAGGTTCTTCACGTTAACCTGCAGAGTGACCGGATATTGCAGCTTCATTTTATAGGCCGCGAACACATCCGCTACCGCATAGCCCTGCAGATAATAATCCGCGCCGTTGGTGCCGGAACGCTTGCTGACCGCCCGACCGCCACCGCCGACCGTCAGGGTATTGCTGTCGTAGACGTTATGAATGTCATAGCTCAGGAACAGCGAACCGGTGTGCTTCGGCACGTTCGGCAGCGGTTTGCCCTGGTAATCCGGGTCATCGGTAACTTTCGCGTCGGTATAACCGTAGCTGGCGATGACGCTAAGGTTATCGGTCAACGACCCGGCCACATCCACTTCCACGCCGCGCGAGCGGACTTTACCGGCGGTTTTCGCAATGGTTTCATCGCCCACCGCTTCGGTATAGAGGACGTTGCGCTTATCAATATCGAACAGCGCGATATTGGCAGTAACGCCGCTGAACAGCTCAAACTTCGCACCTAATTCGTAGGAAGTGGACTCTTCCGGCGGCAGGTTACCGATATAGCTGGCGATAGAGGACTGTGGCATAAACGACTGCGCCACGTTACCGAACAGCGAGATTGTCGGCGTCAGCTTATACACCAGGCCAACTTTCGGCGTCCATTTCTGGTCGCTGCTGTCGGTGTTGACGTTAAACGGACGGCCTTTACCCGCGTACTGGGTGTAATACTGATAGCGCACCCCGGCGACGGCTATCCACTTATCGGTCAGATAGAGCGCATCCTGAACGTAGCCCGCGTAGCTCTCCTGCTGAATACGCTGGTCGCTATCGGATGCCGAAACGCTGGAGCACTTGTCAACCGTGCCGTAGACCGGGTTATAGATATTGAATCCTTTCACGTTCTTACAGCGGATCATATCGGTACGCAGCAGATCGTAATTCTCGTACGCCAGGCCGGTGAGGATCTCGTTATAGAAACCGCCTATCACCACGTTACCCTGCAAATCCGCCCGCGTGGAGTGCATTTTCTGCGTTGAACCGTGGGTGGCGTCGACGCGGCGGGTCAGGTCTCCGGTCACTGAATCGTAGGCCATCACGCGGGCCTGATTATCGTTGTAGTGATCCTGGCTGTAGCTGTAGTCAAAGCGCGCGGTCCAGGCGTCATTAAGACGATATTCCGCATTCAGCTGCGCGAGATCGGAATAACCGTCGGTGATGTTAAACGGTTCATCAAAACGCGTTTTGCGATCGACGTTAACCGCATGACCGGTGTTCAGATCGAAGATAGTGCCGCGATCGAACGGGGTGCTGTAGTTACGGTGTGAATACGAAACGTTTACCGTCGCCTGTTCGCCGAACCAGGTCAGGGAAGGGTTGATAAAGCTGCTCTTCTCTTTGCCAAAATTGCGCCAGTAATCTTCATTCTGATATTCGCCAATCACCCGGTACGCCAGCTGCGTCCCTTCAATGGGGCCAGTTACGTCAAACTGACCGGTGCCGCCGCCAAAGCTGGTGGAAGTGGCGGAAACGGAGCCGCCGAAGGTGCGCTCCGGGCGTTTGGTGACGACGTTTATCAAGCCGCCGGGGTCGAGAATACCGTATAGCGTTGAGGCCGGGCCTTTCAGCACTTCGACCCGCTCGGTGGCGGCGGTAAAGCTGCGCGGCAGCACGGTGCGCAGTCCGTTAGTCATGATTGAACCATCGCGGTTAGAACCGAAACCGCGGCGGCTAAAGGCGTCCTGGGTGCCGCCTAACGTATTGGTTTGTACGACGTTAGCGACGTTATACAACGCCTCATCAAGATTGGTGACGTGCTGATCTTCCAGCACTTTATCGCTCACGGTATTGACCACCTGCGGAATATCCAGCATCGGCATCGAGGTCAGCGTGGCGGTTGAGGTACTGACCGGCTGATAGCCGCTAGTGGCGTTCTGCTGTGCGTCGTCAGCTACCACCGTAATCGTCTCGTCGGCGGTTTTCTTTGTTTTATCGGCGCTATTTTCTGCCGCCAATAATCCCGGTGAGGTCAAAAAAATCAGTGAAAAAAGCGCACGCCCTTTTAATGCCGAAAAAGGGACATTTAATGGAATCATTTTCTGTTTCTCGTGAACGAACCTCGCCTTTGCGGAGAGGTAAAGCCAATAAAATCATTGCCCTGAAAAATAAATCTATCTGTATTCGCTTTTGAAATGCGTTCAGATATGTAATTGAGAATCATTCAATCACGAAGGAATGTAGTAGTAAATGTTATGTAAGATAAAAAATCGTCAGCAGCAATAATCAATATTTTAGCGCTGAATTGAGAAAGCGATTTTGGATTAATTATTTGTTTTTATTGACTATTAAATCTATTTGTTAGCGTGTGGTTTTTGGTAGTAACCTGGCGTTTCTTCCGTAACGATGGGGTATTGACTACTACATTCATCCCCCGCATGATCAAAAGAGAATGAGATTTATTTTTGTTTGAGTGCGGAACGTGCGGGTTAGCGCCACGCCGTTGCGGCGCAGGAGTGAGTTATGCCACAGCGGGTGTTACCTGCAGAGCAGGGGATCGTTCTCGATTCCCTGTCGGCCGGATATGGCCAGACGTTAATTGTCGATAATATTCATCTGACCATCCCCCATGGGAAAATGACGGTACTGGCCGGGGCCAACGGTTCCGGTAAATCGACGCTGCTGTCGACTATCGCCCGGATGCTCAAGCCGCTGGGCGGCTGCGTGCGCCTGGACGGTGAGGTGATTCACCAGATGCCGACCCGGGAGGTTTCCCGCCGGTTGGGTATTTTGCCGCAATCGCCGCTGACGCCCGAAGGGCTAACGGTCTTTGAGTTGGTTTCGCGCGGACGCTATCCCTGGCAGGGGCTGATGCGTCAGTGGTCCGATGCCGATGAACGGGCGGTTGAAGAGGCGCTCCGGCTTACCGGCACCACCGAATTTGCCCATTTACCGGTCGACAGCCTCTCCGGCGGCCAGCGTCAGCGCTG
The DNA here is from genome assembly GCF_013705725.1 of Klebsiella sp. RHBSTW-00484. Lineage (NCBI taxonomy): Bacteria > Pseudomonadati > Pseudomonadota > Gammaproteobacteria > Enterobacterales > Enterobacteriaceae > Klebsiella > Klebsiella sp. RHBSTW-00484. Next base: position 2,676,988 of record NZ_CP055481.1, read on the forward strand.
CTGGATTGCGATGGCGCTGGCGCAGCAAACGTCGACCATCCTGCTGGATGAACCCACCACCTGGCTCGACCTGCGCTATCAGGTCGATATCCTCGAACTGCTGCAAACCTTAACCCGCGAACATGGTCGCACCGTAGTGACCGTCCTGCACGACCTGAACTTTGCGGTGAACTACGCCGACATGCTGGTGTTTCTCAAAAAAGGGCAGATCGCCGGGGTGATCGACGAAGGAGAAACCTGTACGCCGGAGCTGATTAAAACCGTCTTTGACGTTGACGTGCAGATGTCAGTCAATCCGCAGACCGGCAAGCCTTTTTTTATGCCGTTTCGCGTTCGCGAGGAGAGGGATTTATGAGCGCCTCCGCGCTGTCCCTGCATCGCCGACAATCCCGGCCCCGGCTGGCGCTGGTACTGCTGAGTCTGTTGCTGCTTGGCAGTTCGCTGGTGCATCTCGGGCTGGGCGCGCGCTGGATTGCGCCGCAAACGGTGATTCAGGCGCTTTTTCATTACGATCCACGCAACTTCGATCACCGCATTATTGTTGATTTACGCCTGGTGCGCCTGGCTGCAGCGCTGCTGACCGGCGCGGCGCTTGGCGTGGCAGGGCTGCTGCTGCAAACCGTGATCCGCAACCCGCTTGGCGAGCCGCATATTCTCGGCCTGAACGCCGGAGCTTCGCTGGCGGTGGTGGCAACTTCGGCGCTGGGAATTAGCCTCGGCGGTGTGGCGTTAGCCAGGCCGCTGACCGCCGCCTGCGGCGCAGCGCTGCTGTTTGGCGGCGTGATGCTGCTGTCGTCGTCAGGGCGAGGAGGGGCGACGCCGCTACGCATTACCCTGTGCGGGGTAGCGCTGTCGGCGTTTGCCTCGGCGGTGACCGCGGCGATTCTAATCCTCGATGAACAAACGCTGCTGGCGATGCGCACCTGGCTGGCGGGCGATCTTGCCGGTCTTAGCTGGCAAACGTTGCGCTCTGCGCTGATCCCTGCGCTGGCGGGGCTGACGATTGCGCTGGTGCTGGCACCGCGCCTGAACGTGCTGGCGCTGGGCGATAAGGTTGCGCTGGGGCTGGGGGTGAAGATAGTGCAGACCCGCCTGCTGGGACTTGCCGCCATCGCGCTGCTTTGTGGCTCGGCGGTGGCGGTAGCCGGGCCGATTGGTTTTGTTGGCCTGGTGGTGCCGCACGTGGTGCGTCGTCTGGTGACTGAAGATATTCGCCTGGCGCTGCCGTTGGCCGCTCCGGTCGGTGCGTTGGTGCTGGTGCTGGCGGACATCACCGCCCGCACGCTGGTGGCTCCTCAGGAGCTGGCCACCGGGGCGATGACCGCGCTGGTCGGCGCGCCGGTGTTTATTTTTATCGCCGCGAGGTTTTTTAAATGAAGAGCGCCGCCCATCGCGCCGGGTTTCGTCCATTTGCTGCTGGTTCTTATCAGTTGCTGCTGCGCCCGGTGGCGCTGAGAATCGCTGGTGGGTTGTTGCTGGTGACCCTGCTGTTGGCGCTATTCGGTCTGACGCGCGGCAGCTTCCCTATGCCCTCCGGGACGTTGCTCCAGGCGCTGCTGGCTCCGGAAAACGTGGCGGAGCAGCAACGCTTTATTTTGTTTGATATTCGCCTTCCGAGGCTATTTATGGCGTTGTTGTGCGGGGCGATGCTCGGCCTGGCCGGGGCGGCGATGCAGAGTATTACCCGCAACGGCCTGGCGGATCCCGGGCTTATCGGTGTGAAAGAGGGTGCCAGCATCGTGGTGCTGGCGCTGGTGCTGTTCTTTCCGGCGGTGGGACTCGTCTGGCGGCCGCTGGCGGGGATGCTCGGCGGTGTGCTGGTGGCGCTGCTGGTTCTGCTGCTGGCCCGTGACTGCTCGCGGCCGCGCTTTATTCTGATCGGTATCGGCGTGTCGTGGACGTTGGCAGCGGCGGTTGGCATTTTCATGACCACCGCAGACGTGCGTGACGTGCAGACGGCGATGATCTGGCTGGCGGGCAGTCTACATGCGGCGACCTGGCCGCTACTTATTGTGGCTTTTGGCTGGGCGCTGCCGGGGGCGCTGATTTTGTTTCTTACCGCCCGGGCCGCTGATGCGGCGCTGCTGGGCGACCGGACCGCCATCGGCCTCGGCGTGCGTTTGCAACAACTGACGCTGCTGCGCTTTTTCGCGCCGGTACTGCTGACTTCCGCCAGCGTCTCCTGCGTTGGCAGCCTGGGTTTTGTGGGTCTGATGGCACCGCATATGGCGCGTTTTTTACTGCGCGGCGGTCAGGTAGCTCTGCTCAGCGGCAGCGCGTTGATTGGCGCACTGCTGGTGTTAGTGACCGATACCCTGGGGCGACTGGCTTTTGCTCCGCTACAAATCCCGGCGGGAATTGTGATTGCCCTGGTCGGCTGCCCGTTTTTTATTGTGCTGCTTTGGCGTCGTCGTGACGCCTTGTAAATCAAAAGGATTGCTATGCGCTGGTTCATTTCTCTGCTGGTCTTAATGGCGGGCGTCGCCACGGCGGCCGATACGCAAACATTTACTGATGACTTAGGCCGGACGGTGACCGTCCCGCTGCACCCGCAGCGCATTGTGTCGATGCACGATCTGGATATCACCATTCCGCTGATCGAGCTTGGGGTGCCGCCGGTCGCCAGCCACGGACGGACCCGTCCTGACGGCAGCCATTTTCTCCGCTCCAGCGCGCAGTTAACCGGGATTGATTTCGATAACAGCGCGATTCAGTTTATCGGCACGGCGGATATCGACCTTGAAGCCGTCGCCGCCGCAAAGCCGGATTTGATTATCACCGAGAACAGCCGCCACGTTTCGGTTGAACAACTGGAGAAGATTGCCCCGACGGTGAGCATTGACCACCTGCAGGGCAGCGCGCCGCGCATTTATAGCAAGCTGGCGCAGTTGACCGGCACCCAACCGCGGTTATTGATCCTCGAACGTCGCTATCAGGAGCAGATTAAGCAGTTGAAGGCGACGGTGGATACGCAAAAGATTGTCGTGTCGGTGATTCAGGCCAATAACGGCAAGGTTACCGTGCATCACTCTTATCATGCTCTGGGACGCGTGCTGCGCGATGCCGGATTCCGCTTCCCGCCGCTGATTGACAAGATCCCCGATGGCCAGCGCATTGACGTGAGTGCCGAACAGCTACCGGAGCTGGATGCCGATTTCGTATTCGCCACCTGGCGCTCGGATACCGGCGGCAAGCCGCAGGATGAGCTACAGGCGATGGAAGGCGTGATGCCGGGCTGGTGTGATTTTATGCGCGCTTGCCGTACCGGGCGCTATATTCTGCTGCCGCGTGAAGATGTTATTTCGAACTCGTTTGCCGCACTGACGCTGATGGTCGCCCAGGTTCAGTCGCATATTGCCGGACGCCCTTTGCCCGAGGGACTGAAATGAAAACGCCGGTGAAGAGAGAGAAAGGGCGGGTTGACCTGTTTGGCGAGCGTTTTCGCGCCCGCGCGCATCAGCTGTCGCCACGCCTGCTGGTGGTGGTCAGCTATATCAATGACAACCGTGAAGTGGTGCTGGAGCGCACGGCCATGGAGATCGCTACCGCGACGAATACCTCGGATGCCACGGTGGTGCGGGCGATTCAGGCGCTGGGTTTTGCCGGGCTGCGTGAGCTTAAACAGACCATGGAGCGCTGGTTTGGTCCGTCGGCGACCTCGTCAGAAAAAATGATCTCGACGGTGGGCGCGCTGTCCAGCGATGTGAATTCGAGTATCGATTTCGTGCTCGAAGGGCACCAGCGGGCCTGCGCGGTGCTGTCGCGTCCTGATAACCGCGCGGCGGTGGCTCAGGCGGTGGCGCTGCTGAGTGATGCGCGTCAGGTGGGTATCTTCGGTATCGGTGCGTCGGGCATTCTCGCCGAATATACCGCCAGGCTGCTGAGCCGCATTGGCCTGCCTTCGTATGTGATGAACCGCACCGGATTTAGCCTCGCCGAACAGCTCATTAGCCTGCAACGCGGTGATGTGCTGATTATGATGGGGCAAAAATCGCCGCACCGGGAGGGAATGACCACCCTGCGTGAAGCGCGGCGGCTGGGGATCCCGACGATTCTGCTCACCCAGGCGGTGGACTCCCGCTTTAGCCAGGAGGCACAGGTGGTGATCGACGTGCCGCGCGGCGACGACAATGGCCGAGTGCCGCTACATGGTACGGTGCTGGTGTGCCTGGAGATGATCGTGCTATCGGTGGCCTCTACCGCGCCGCAAAAGACGGTAAAATCGATGAAGCGGATCAATGAATTGCATCGGGCTATTGGTAAATCCGGCGGTAAACGAGGCTAATCAAAAGATAATTCACCGCCGGGAAGGTTTCCGGTTGCATGCTCTGCTGACTCTGTGTATTTTTATGCAAAATAAATGCATAAAACGGAGTTGTTATGGTTAAGAATTGGATGAAAGCGTGCTGCCTGATGGCAGCGCTGATTGGCACCGCCCAGGCGGCCCAGCAAACTTACGTGGTCGGCTCCGGCGGGACCTATCGTCCGTTTGAGTTTGAAAACAGCCAGAAACAGCTGGAAGGTTTTGATATCGACATCATCAAAGCGATCGCGAAAGCGGAAGGTTTTGATATCAAACTGATTAACACCCCGTGGGAAGGGATCTTCGCCACGCTGAGCACCGGCGACCGCGACATTATTATCTCTGGGATCACCATCACCGATAAGCGCAAGCAGATGGTTGATTTCTCCGCCCCGTACTTCCCGGCTGAACAGTCCATCGTCGTTCCTGCAGACTCTAAAGTCACTTCACTGGAAGCGCTGAAAAGCGAGAAAGTCGGGGTGGTGAACTCCAGCACCGGCGATATCGTCGTTTCCGACGTACTGGGTAAAAACAGCACTTCAATCAAGCGTTTTGATAACACCCCGCTGATGCTGCAAGAGCTGTTTGAAGACGGCGTGAGCGCGGCGGTAGGTGATGTTGGTGTGGTGAAATACTACATCAAGCAGCACCCGGAGAAGCAGTTCAAACTGGTGCCGGACGCCAAATTTGAACGTCAGTATTTCGGCATTGCGGTAGCGAAAGGTAACAGCGAACTGCAGGCGAAAATCAACGCCGGTTTACAGAAAATCGTTGCTGATGGCACCTACGCCAAAATTTATAAAACCTGGTTCGACGAGAACGTACCGACGCTGCCAGCACAATAATCTGTATTTTTGTTTTCATCACGGCTATCGACATTAACGATAGCCGTATTTTTTAGGGAAGGGTTATGACGGGATTCCGTTGGGAGATCATTGAGGAGTACGGTCCGCTGTTTATGGACGGTGCCTTGATGACCATTAAATGTACCATTATCTGCGTGATCCTCGGCACCCTGTGGGGGCTGACCCTCGGGCTGGGGCGAATGGCGAAGGCCGAGCACGGGGTATGGAAATACGTTCTGCGTTACCTGGTGCAGTTTCCGGTACGCTTTTACGTCAGCGCGTTTCGCGGCACGCCGCTGTTTGTGCAAATCATGGTGGTTCACTTCGCACTGGTGCCGCTGTTTATCAATCCGCGCGATGGGCTGCTGGTCACCAGCGGCATGATGAGCGCCGATTTTGCCCGCGAGCTGCGCTCCAACTACGGCGCGTTTCTCTCCTGCGTCGTGGCGATAACGCTCAACGCCGGGGCCTATGTTTCCGAAATCTTCCGCGCCGGTATCCAGTCTATCGATAAAGGACAGATGGAAGCCTCCCGCGCGCTGGGGATGCCGTGGTGGAAAACTATGCGTCAGGTCATTCTGCCGCAGGCGTTTCGCCGCATTCTGCCGCCGCTCGGTAACAACGCCATTGCCATTGTTAAAGACTCCTCGCTGGCTTCAGCCATCGGTCTGGCGGATCTGGCCTACGCTGCGCGTACCGTTTCCGGCGCTTACGCCACCTACTGGGAACCCTACCTGACCATCTCTCTGGTTTACTGGGTTATTACTTTCCTGCTGGCGCAGCTGGTTAACCGTCTGGAAAAGAGGTTTGGCAAAAGTGATTCACATTCATAATTTACACAAGCGGTTCGGCGACAGCCACGTTCTGCGCGGCATCAGCTGTGATATCAAACCGCAGGAAGTGGTCTGCATTATCGGGCCATCGGGTTCGGGAAAAAGTACCTTTCTGCGCTGCATGAACGCGCTGGAAACCGTCAGCGAAGGTGAGGTTGAGGTGAACGGTTTTGCCGCCCACGATCGCGCCACTGACATTAATAAGATGCGCGAAAGCGTCGGTATGGTGTTTCAGCGTTTCAATCTGTTCCCGCACAAAACGGTGCTGGAAAACCTGATTATGGCGCCGATGAACCTGCGCGGCATGGCGCGAGCCGAGGCGGTACATCTGGCGGAAGAGCTGCTGGCGAAGGTGGGACTGAGCGACAAGCGCGACGCCTGGCCTTCCAGCCTTTCCGGTGGTCAGCAGCAGCGCGTGGCGATTGCCCGCGCGCTGGCGATGAAGCCGTCGATTATGCTGTTCGATGAGCCGACCTCGGCGCTGGATCCGGAGCTGGTGGGCGATGTGCTGGAGGTGATGAAAAATCTCGCCAGCGAAGGGATGACCATGGTCATTGTGACTCACGAAATGGGCTTTGCCCGCGAAGTGGCCGACCGGGTTATCTTTATCGACCAGGGGATTATTCAGGAAGAGGGCAAACCGGCGCAGATCTTTACCGCGCCAGTAAACCCGCGCACCGCTGAGTTTCTGAGTAAAGTGCTGTAATGGCTTTCAGCCCCGGCGTGCGCTATGCCGCCGGGGAACAATCCGAATGATTTTGTTGCTCATTCCATGGAGTGCGCTGATGTTAAGGAAGGTGTTCGTCCCGCCGGTTTTACTGCTGCTGTTTGTGCTTTTCGATCTATTGATTGCCGGACGCGAGTTCTGGGCGTGGCGTCCACTCTATTTCGGCCTTGCGCTGATCCCTCTTATCATTAGCGCGGTTATCGTCCTTGGGACGCTGCGCCAGTTTCGCACTCACCGTACCACCCTGAATCCGCTTCGAGCGCAAGAGACCACGACCCTGATGACCGACGGCTGGTTTCGCTATTCGCGCAATCCAATCTATCTGGCGATGACTGGCGTACAGCTGGCCCTGATTATTCTCAGCGGCAAACCGCTACTGCTGCTGACGCTACCGTTGTTGATCTATTTGCTGACCGTGCTGCATATCCGCCCGGAAGAAGCGGAAATGGCTCGTCTCTTTCCTCGCCAGTGGCCGGAATATGCGCGTAAAGTGCGGCGCTGGTTGTAGGATTACCAGCTCCGAAAGTCGCTGATTTTCGAAGCCCGGAGATAAAAACTACCGTGCGACTTCGCTAATATCATCCATCTCTTCTTCGCGTTCACGCGCATCCGCCAGCAGCGCTTTTTCGCTTTTGCCGAAGCACTGAATCAGCAGGAACAGCGCGCCGCTGGCAAATAGCGTCATCACCAGACCATCATAGCCCGCGACGCTAATCAGCAGGCTGCTGACCACCGGACCCGCGACGCTGCCAGCAGACCAGAAAAAACCCAGCAGGGCGTTGATCATTATCAGCTTCTGCCCGGAGAAGGTTTTCCCGGCGCGAACCAGCGATAGCGTATAGAGCGCGCCCGCCGCGGCTCCCAGAATCATACAGCCAACAATAAGCTGAATATTTGATGCCAGCAGGAACGGTAGGGCCAGCAGGGCGAGACAGAAAACGACCGCGCAGGTTAGATGTACGCGGCGGATGCCGAAGCGGTCGGCAATCCAGCCTAATGGTGCCTGGAACAGGGCGTCGCCGGTCAGGACTACCGTGACCAGCAGCACCGCCATCACTTCATTTAGCCCTTTATCCATACCGTACAGCGGCAGCAGCGCCAGAATGCTGGCATCAAAGAACGCAAAGCAGAACACGCCGGAAGCCAGTACCGGTAAAAAAGCGCCAAGGCTGCGCCAGCTGGCGTGTTCGGCGAGTCGTTCGCGGCTACCTGTTGGCAAGTGACGCAGCATCAGCAGGCAGGCCACGGTGATGCCGCCAATGACCAACAGCGCCCACGGCTGATAGTCTGGCCCGGCGGAAATCAATAATGGTCCAGCCAACTGACAGCCGGTGAAGGCAGAGGCGTAAATCCCGGTTAAGGTCGCCCGATTTTTGCCCGCCGCGCCGCCGGTTATCCAGCTCTCCCCGAGGACGATAATCACCCCAGAAGCCATGCCGGTAAGCAGTCGCGGCAGCAGAAGATGTGCAATATCAAAGCTCAGGCAGGAGGCTACCGTGGAGACTGCGAGCACCACCAGGCTGGCGGCCAGCAGCATCCCCATCTCAAAGCGTCGGCACAGCGCAGGTGAGAGGAAGGAGGAGATCATCATCCCCGCTGGCGGTAGCGCGGCCAGCAGGCCGACGTAGACGGTATCAATCTGCTGCTGTGCCAGCTCAAGACTGATTAAAGGCACCGTATAGCCGGTGATAAATCCCACTAATGAAGCGGCCATGATCATCGCCAGCGTGGGGGCAAGGCGACTCTGGTCTGGGTTGAACATTTTATTCCCGATAACGGAAGTCTGAAGAGTGAATTATTCGGCGAAAGGCCAGTATAGCTGCATAATAATTAATCGCACGCCTTCTGTCACCGTTGATATGACTGCCAAAAAAGGCGTCTCTGGCGGGACGCCTCGCTAATGCGCATGGGCTCAGGGTTTGCTGAATGTTGTCAGCGCGCGGGCGAAAGGATATAACCAATAGGATCGTCGGTAACGTATAACCGCAAATTATTGAATAAAACACTGGTTCAGCGCTGATGCTGTGCAGGAAAGGAGTAAGACATGGCAGTATCCCCTTCACTGATCGCCGAGGCCATCCGCTGGCGACGTGATTTTCATGCTTGCCCTGAACTGGGATACCAGGAGCAGGAAACCTCGCGGCGTATTGCTGAATTACTCACTTCATTTGGACTTCAGGTCCATACCGGGCTGGCGGGTACCGGCGTGGTGGCGACGCTGGAGAATGGCCCTGGTCCGGTAATTGGACTGCGGGCGGATATGGACGCGCTGCCGATAACCGAACTGGGCGACGTTAGCTATAAATCGCGCAATCCGGGCGTGATGCACGCCTGTGGGCACGATGGACATAGCGCGATGCTGCTGGCGGCAGCGGCGCATCTGGCGCAAACCCGCCGCTTTCGCGGCACCGTCCACTTTGTGTTTCAGCCCGCCGAGGAGAATCTGGGCGGCGCGCGTAAAATGGTGGAAGAAGGGTTGTTCGACCTGTTTCCAATGGACGGCATCTACGCGCTGCATAACTGGCCGGGCATTGCGTTGGGTCAGGTGGCGATTAACAGCGGGGCGATGATGGCCTCGCTCGATGCGTTTGAAATCACCCTGACGGGTAAAAGCTGTCATGCGGCGATGCCGGAACGCGGGGCGGACCCGATTGTCGCCGCGGCGCAGTTGATTATGGCGCTGCAAACGATTCCTTCGCGCCGCCTTTCACCGCAGGAATCTACGGTGGTAAGCATCACCCAGATTGCCGGCGGTGAGGCGATTAACGTTCTGCCGGATAAAGTAGTGCTGCGCGGAACCTTCCGCTGCCTGAACAACCAGGTGCGCGAGCGGGTGAGGGGGCTGATTGAGAGCTATGTCGCCGCTCAGCCGCAGGTCTCTGACGTCGAAGGGGAGATCTCCTGGTATCCGGGTTATCCGGTGACGACTAACGATCCTGCTGAAGCGCAAAAAGTTCGCGATGTGGCGACCGCGCTGCTGGGGGAATCTGCGGTGAGCTGGAACGGAAACCCATCCATGGCGTCGGAGGATTTTGCCTGCATGCTGGAAGCCTGTCCAGGAGCCTATTTTTGGATAGGGACCGACGGTGAGACGGCCTCGAAGCCGCTGCACAATGCCGGGTATGATTTTAATGATGAACTGATTCCGCACGGCGTAGCGCTGTGGACGGCGCTGGTGGAAAAGCTGCTGGCGTAAGATGCCGATCCCGGAGGCGGTGCTGCGCACCTGTCCGTATATGGACACCTCCCGTGATGCAAGCTATTTTTTGTGTGAGTCACCAGGGTAAGTTGCGTTCGTATATCCGGCCTCTCTTTCGGTACCGTCGTACCCGGGCCATGATGTGTTCTGCGCACCTGCTTCCTTTCGGGCTATCGGCTTTGCTTCGCAGGGAGCCTTCGGACAGGCCGGATTTCTCAGGTGCTGGTCTTACCGGTTACTCATCACGCTAAATCGCTTCGCAATCTCACGACAGGGTTACTGCTCTTTTTACTGCATGGCTCACGGGGCGTCGGTTAACCGGCGACCCGTGAACCATGGTAATCTTCTCCGCGACTCATCACCGCCCACGCTATCCGCACATTCTTGTTCGCCAGCGCCACCGTCGCGATATTCCGGTTCCGTCTTTCCGCCACCGACTGCAGCCACTGGCTCCGCCGGTCTTCTTTGCCTGCACATGTCTTCAGAACTGACCGTGCCCCGTGGATGACCAGCGTACGCAGGTAGCTGTCACCCCGCTTGCTGATATGCCCCAGCTGCTGCTTACCGCCGCTTGAGTGCTGCCGGGGAACCAGCCCCACATAAGCCGCCATCTCCCGACCGTTCTTAAACTGCGTCGCGTCACCCAACAACGCCACCATCGCGCTGGCGGTTATCACGCCGATACCTTCTATTTTCATCAGCCGCTGGATGCAGATATCTTCCCGCGCCGCCTCTGCGAGCCGCCGGTCATGCCCCGCCACCCGGTCATCCAGCATCCGCAGCTCTTCGGCCAGCTCGCACAGCAGGCGCATAAACCGGTCATCCCACTGCTCCTGCTGTGACAGTATCTCCGGCAGCGCCTTACGCAACTGGCTGATGCCGACCGGCAGCACCACGCCGAATTCGCCCAGAAAGCCCCGTATCTCGTTGCACAGCGCCGTGCGGCTTTTTATCACTCTGGCCCGCACGCGATGCTCCGCCTGAAGGGTCTGCTGGCGCTCTGTCTTAACCGCGACGAAGCGCATGGCGGGGCGGCTGATGGCTTCACAGATGGCTTCGGCATCGTTGGCATCATTCTTGTTGCCTTTGAGGTAAGGCTTGACGAATTTCGGGGGAATAATGCGCACGGTATGCCCCATGCGGGTGAGTTCGCGGGACCAGTAGTGGGATGATGCGCAGGCTTCAATCCCGATGGTGCAGGGAGCCAGCTGAGAGAAATAAGCGTGCATGTGGGCGCGGCGGAGAGATTTCCGCACGACGACATGTTCATGGTGATCCACAGCATGGATCTGAAAGACATTTTTTGCCAGGTCAAGACCGATACGTTTAATATTCATGGTGGACACCTCCTCCTGTGGACTGCAGGTAACACTTCCAGTCTGGCACGTTATGATGCCGTAAGGTGGGAGGTGTCCATCACATCGGGCTACGGGTCGGTGCGGGCTGGGATTTTGTTGCTGGTCGGGGGATTTCCCGGATCGCGGCGCGATGCGCCTTATCGGGCTACGGGTCGGTGCGGGCTGGATAATGTAGCCCGGCTAAGCGCAGCGCGAGCCGGGGATGTTTGTTGTTTTGTAGGCCGGGCAAGGCGTTAGCCGCCGCCCGGCAAAAAAGCTAAATATGCAGGAGGAAAAGTCCTTCTCCCTGCACCGTTTTACACGTTAACCGCCGCTTTCAGGCGGGCTTTCATCTCGCTGTAGCTTGTCCAGGCGTACTGCTCGGCCCAGCGCTGATCCTCAATTGCTTCCACCTTCACCGCACAATATTTGGTTTCCGGTGTCTTCGAGATTGGGTCGAGATTGTCCTGAGTTAATTCATTACAGGCGCCCACCCACCACTGATAGGTCATATACACGGCCCCGAGATTAATGCGATCGCTGATGTCGGCGCGGGTAATTACCTTGCCGCGTCGGGAACTGACCCACACCAGCTGTTGATCGGCAATCCCCAGACGCTGCGCGTCGGCGCGGTTGATTTGCACCCGGCCCGGTTCATCGGCGAGCGACTGCAACGCCGCACAGTTACCGGTCATCGAACGGCAGGAGTAATGGCCGACTTCGCGTACGGTGCACAGCACCAGCGGATACTCTGCATCCGGTATCTCCGCGGGCGCTCGCCACGGCGCGGCAAACAGCTGACCCTTTCCGGTTGGCGTATCGAACTGATTGTCCTTATACAGCCACGGCGTGCCGGGGTGATCCAGCGTCGGGCACGGCCACTGCACGTGGTTCATATCGCCCATTTTTTCATAAGTGACGCCATAGAATAGCGGGCACAGCTCGCGCATTTCGTCCCAGATCTGCTGGTTGTTATCGTAATGCATCGGGTAGCCCATTTCGCTGGCCAACAGACTGATGATTTCCCAGTCGCGCTTAACGTTACCGGTGGCAATAATCGCCTGTTCGAAGCGCTGAAAACCGCGGTCGGCGCAGGTAAAGACGCCGCCATGTTCGCCCCAGGAGGTGGCGGGCAGCAGCACATCAGCGATTTCTGCGGTTTTGGTCATAAAGATATCCTGCACCACCACAAAATCGAGCGCTTCGATACCTTTGCGCACCAGGCCCAGATCGGCCTCGGTCTGTAGCGGGTCTTCGCCCATGATGTAGTAGGCTTTGATCTCGCCGGTCAGCGCTTTATGCGGCACCTCGGTGATGCGGGTCCCAACTTTGTCGTCCATCAGCGCGGGATCAATACCCCAGGCTTTGGCGAATTTAGCGCGTGCGTTAGCATCGGTGACATCCTGATAGCCAGGGAACATATTTGGCAACACGCCCATATCACAGGCGCCCTGGACGTTGTTTTGCCCGCGCACAGGTCCCACGCCGACGTTAGCGCGTCCGAGGTTGCCGGTTAACAGTGCGAGGCTCGCCAGCCCTCTGACCACATCCACCGCCTGACCAAACTGGGTCACGCCCATGCCCCACATAATGGTGGCAGAAGGTGCGGCGGCAAACATGCGCATTGCCTGACGAATCTCAAGCGCCGAAACGCCGACTATCTCTTCGACAGCCTCGGGAGAGTAGTCTTTGACCATTTCACGATAGGTATCCAACCCTTCGGTATAACGCTCGACATAATCATGGTTATACAGATTCTCTTCCAACAGCACGTGGGCGAAGGCGTTAACCAGCGCCATATTACTGCCATTGTTGAGCTGGAGGTGGCGGTCGGCGATGCGGGCGGTTTCGATACGACGCGGGTCGCAGACGATGATTTTCGCGCCGTTTTCGCGGGCTTTAATCACCCGGCGGGCAACGATAGGGTGGGAATCGGCGCAGTTATAGCCAAATACCAGCAGGCATTTTGAGTTTTCAATATCGCTAATTGAGTTGCTCATCGCGCCGTTGCCGAGCGCTAACTGAAGACCGGCTACCGACGGGCCGTGGCAGACGCGGGCGCAGCAGTCGACGTTATTAGTATTGAGCACTCCGCGGGCGAACTTTTGCATCACATAGTTGGTTTCATTGCCGGTACCACGGGATGAACCGGTGGTCATAATGGCGCGCGGACCATGTTTTTCTTTTATTTCACGCAGTTTTTTCGCCGTGTAGCGGATAGCTTCATCCCAGCTGACCGGAGTGAATTTACCGCCTTTCTGGTAGCGAATCATCGGTTGCTGCAGGCGTGGCGTCAGCAGTTGCGTATCGTTGAGGAAATCCCAGCCGTAGTAGCCTTTGAGGCATAGCTGATTTTGGTTAGTCACACCATCGGCCGCTTCGGCGCGGATAATTTTATTGTTATCGACGACCAGCTTAAGTTTGCAACCGGCCCCGCAGTAAGGGCAAACGCTCGTGATTTTTTTCATCAGTAACAGACCTGTTAACAGAGAATAAACAACAACGGACAGACCGGGCCCGGCCCGCCTTTGTCAGGGCGTTCTCTGCCAGCGCATCGGCAGAGGACGGGAGCGTTATGCATACGCTGTGCCAAAATTTAACGTTATGATTTCATAGGGAATAGGGGGCTGGGCAGGCGAGGGTGATCATGATGTCGACACTAATGACGATGACATGACGCCCGGTTGGGCGTCATGAAGGGATGGGTCAGGCCAGCTTAAGCCGTAGCTGCGCGAGAGTCTCTGCGGGTAATCCGACTTCCTCGGCGGCGGCGCAAATCGCCTGCCAGCTCCCGGCATCCAGTGGAATACCCTGCGCCAGACGTTCCTGACGGTTGGCTTCTTCCCACTCGCCCGGGGCCAGAATCGGTGTATTTTCATCATGCGGTGACTGTTTGCACCAGTCGATAAACGCCTCGGTCTCACGCTGCATATCTGGCGCGTCGAATGCTTCCGGGCTGAGTATGATGGTGGTCATACAGTTGAAAATAGCGTCTACGCTGGCTTGTAGATTCTCCTTATGCGAGGTTTTGCCACCGGATACCGCGCCGCCAATGACTTCACACAACGTCGCCAGCGCGTAGCCTTTATGCTCGGCAAAGGTCAACAGCGCGCCGAGCGGCGAGGTCTGCATAACCGCCGGGTCGGTGGTGGGAACGCCCTGAGCGTCAATCAATGAACCTGGCGGTACCGGAACGCCTTTGTGCCAAGCGACGCGGGTCTTACCAAAAGCGATAGCGCTGGTGGCGTAATCCAGCAACAGCGGGGGATGGCCTTCGCGCGGGAAAACCACGCACAGCGGGTTGGTACCGAAGCGGCTGTCTTTGCCACGAAACGGCGCGACCATAATGTTGCCGACAACGTTCACGAAGTGAATAGAGATCATCCCGGCGGCGGCGCACTGTTCTGCCCAGTAGCCGATGCGGCCTATGTGGTGCGCGTTACGCAGTGCGACGGCGGCCATGCCGTGCTGTTTCGCTTTTTCGATGCCCATCTGCATGGCTTCGTGAGCCACTACCTGACCGAACCCGCCGTTACCATCAAGGGTGACGACCGCGCCTGCATCCTTCATCACGCTGGCATGGCGGTTGAGCTGAAGACAACCCAGCGCGTGGGAACGTACATAGCTCGGGATCATGCCCACGCCGTGGGAATCATGACCGGCAAGGTTAGCGGCAATCAGATGGTCGGCAACGAGGGAGGCTTCGGTGGGAGTACTGCCCATATGAGTGAACAGCGTTTTAACAAATTGATGCAGGTCCGTAGCCTGGAAGCGATGTCCTGTCTGCACTGATTTTCTCCTGTTTTTGGGTTGCGGTATTGTTGTTTTATGATGTTTGCGCTTCCATGCTGCTCTGTACGTCGGAGAAGATCAAGGTTTGAACCGGGTACGTAAAGAGAGGTGTTGAGGGGCAGAGAACAGAGTTGAGGCCCGGAAGTCTGGTTGTGCTGTTAAGAATCATTATTATAAAAATCTCATAATAAATCTTACCTGTCGAACATGATGGGGATATACCCCCTAAATAATTCGAGTTGCAGGAAGGCGGCGACGCAGTGAATCCCCGGGAGCTTACTGAAGTAAGTGACTGGGGTGAACGAGGAAAGCCAACACACATGCAGCTCGAATTATGACGGGGATAAGAGAGCGCAACAATGAATATCAGTACCATTTTTCTGATGACCATCGCTATTTTACTGCTGGGGATATCGGTATATAGCTTGCTAAGCTATATTAAAGAACGCCGGGCCAAACGCTTTCGGCCTTTCCGCCAGCGATAAGTTTGATATTGAGAGGCGAGTTAACTCGCCTTATTATAATTGTCTCGCCAGACTTTCGGTGATACGTGATATTTTTCGCGAAACTGCTTGCCAAATAATGGATGGCTGACAAAACCGCAAACCCAGGAAATCTGCTCAATGCGAAGCTGCAGGTTATTTTCCAGCATCTCTCTCGCAGCCTCTAAACGTATGTCTCTTATTAATGCCATCACCGATGTTTTCTGTTCATTAAAGGCTCTGTCGAGACTGGCGCGCGAGCAGCGTAGCGTTTGCGTCAGCATATCTGGCGATAAGCTATGTTGATGATAGTTCTGCATAATGAAAGACTTAGCGCCATTGAATAGATGGCTTAGCTTGCCTGGGGAAAATAAGCCTCTCTCTTTAGCGACATCGGCAAGCATGATTAAAGCCATATTATGCAATCCATCAACGACGGTCGCCGTCTCTTTTGTTGACAGAATGGCAGACTGCGCATCCAGTAACTGCATATGTGATTTCAAAAATCCTGCCAGATGATGATTTTCTAAAGAGACCATTGGGCTGTTTAATTTCCCACTGAATACTTCGTTTATTTTATCGCTGCGAGGAATAACGTAGAGCTGTTTTACATCATTACATTGATAATGATAATAGTCGTTGCGTTGGTGAACAATTAACGTTCCCTGATTCACCTGTGAGTTGGCGGACTCTTTACGACCGCGAATGATTTGGTTGCCCTGAACGATCAGTGAAATATAAATCGAAGATTCCGTTGTCTGGTGCGGGTCGAATATCGTTTCGTTTTTTGAACCCATCGCACTACAATAATCTCCGTTAACGCCGGAGATAGTTTTATGAGTGGCAATAATCTCGTCCGGCCGCCGGTTGTTAACCACTTCAATACCGTAGCAGTTAATGTTCTGCGACAATCTCTTATAGCGCTCTTCGGGTGCGATATCCGCTGCGCTTAAAACATGTGGAACGTACAGCGCCGTAGGTCTGGACATGGTTGTCTCTTATCCCAAGGTGACGGTTGCAGGTGGGTTGTTTTTACCTGTCGATTATAAGATTAATCTTAAAGAAAACCAGAGGTCAGGCGTTTTTTTACATTTCTCAGGTGCCCGGCATGCAACGAGTTTTATGACTATTAGTTTTTCTAATAAATTGCCTGCAAGAAAGATTATTTTTATATGTGTAAAAAATAGGGTTAATATTTTTGAGCTTAATTTTGATTGTCACGAAATATCAAAGCAAGTAAATGCGTATTGTCTGGAGGGCTAGACAAAAGAATGGGAATGGTTGCACTCTATATTACAGATGCCAACTGATGGGAAAGATGAGCGCATGCGTAAAGGTAAAATTATTGTTTTAGTTTTGATGGTTTTTTGTGTTCTTATTTTTGCAATTGTTGCTGCCTGGTTTTTGCTGTCCAAAGACAATTTTGCCGTACCCGAAAACGCGGAAACAGAAGCTGCGGTTCTCCAGGTTGCTGGTTTAACGCGTAATGGGCAACGCGATCCGCAGGCGCTGAAATCGCTCTATCAACAACGCGTGGCGGTGCGTCAGGTAAATCTTGATAACGGTCAGTTGTTGGCTATGGGAGCAGAGAGCAATGTGAAAAAACGCTGTGTCGAACTGGCAGCGTCACGTGATCCGGCGCAAATCCGCCAGCGCTGTTCACTGGGTGAGGTTTACGTTGTTCGAGATAATAATAATGAAATTCAGCAGGTTATACTTCCGGTTTACGGCAAAGGCGCGAAGTCGATGATGTATGCGTTAATCGCCCTTGAGACCGATGGCCGCACGGTAAAAGACCTGATGTATTACCAGCAGAATGAAACACCGCTGCTGGGGGCAAGAGTCGAAGACCCGGCCTGGCGTAGCCAATGGCCAGGCAAAAAAATACGCGATAATAACGGCCAGCCAGCGCTAAAGGTTATTCAGAATAATCCCGGTCAGCACAATGATTATACGGTGGACGGAATCAGCGGCGCGACCCTGACTTCAACTGGCGTCGAGAAGAGTATTAATTACTGGGTGGGTGAGCAGGGGTACGGTAAGTTCCTTCAGCGGCTACAGCAAAACCCTGAAATATTAAATCGTTAATAATAAATCCCGCAAAATATCCCTCAAACAACCGGTGTGAATACAGCACCGGTTTTTTATGCATCTGATTCCGTTATTCCACAACAGGAAAACCTCAACGCACGCCTAATAACCCAGCGTTATAAATATTTATTTCTTTGCAACATTTTACACAAATTGTCACAGTTTGACATTTTCATGATCCAGGTCATGTACATTACGAGTAAAAATGACAACGATAATCATTATCATTAACTCTAATGGGATGCGTCATGGCTGTTCCTCGTTCTTTCTTGCTGCTGATGTTGTTTAGCCTCGTGTTCGGCAGCGCGTGCGCGATGGCGCAGACCCACTATGCGCCGTATATCGAGGATATCGAGCAACGTCTTGATAAGACAGCCGAATTCTATCAGCAGCAAAAAAATACCGAAGCGCGCCGTGAGGTGCAAATGGCCTACTTTGAAGTGTTTGAAAACCTCGAAGGACCAATCCGCATTAACATTTCGGCGCGGAAAAGCTACGAGATGGAAAGCACCTTCGGTGAAATCCGGCGCATGATCGGCGAGGGCAAACCGCAGAGCGAAGTTCAGGCGCGGATCGACGGGCTGAAGCAGGCGCTGCGCGAAGTTGAGCCGATACTGGACGGCGGGCATCGACTGGTGGCGGAGGAGCAGCATACCGCGCTGTCGCGCGATGACATTGCGCTGCACTGGCAAGATAGTTTTCGCACCATTGACGATATGCTGGCGCAGGCGGTAACGGAGTATCAGGCCGGTAACTATGCGCAGGCCAGCCAGCAGGTGCAGCAGGCGCACTATCAAGGCTTCAAAAACTCCGAAATGGAAACCTCGGTACGTCAGAATCGCTCGGCGAAAGAGGCCGCCGCTATCAACCAGCAGTTTACCGCGCTGATTACCCTGACCTCCCAGCCGGACCACCTGAACGATGTTTCCTATCAGGTCACCACGTTATTGCAGGATCTGGAAGATATTCTGCCAGGTCTGCCAACCACCCGTGACGATCAGCCGGTAAGCGCTCCGGCTAGCGCCGACAACGCCGCACCGATTGAGGATGCGGGGGCTCGGGCAGATTGGGCGAGCGTCGCTGCCGGGATCAACCAAAGCATCAATGCCGCTCTGGAGCGCTATCAGAACGGGGAAGGGCAGGATGCGATTCTCGATGTCCAGGACACCTACTTTGACCGTTTCGAAGCCACCGGAATGGAGAACAAAATCGGCTCCCGCGACTCGGCGTTTAAAACCTCTCTTGAGGCGCACTTTACGCGCATGGTCAGCCTGATGAAGGCCAACCAGCCGCCGGAAAAACTGGTTGCCGAAGCCGCTGCGCTGGAGCAGGACCTGCAAAAAGCTGTGGCTATGCTGGGCGAGGGCGAAGAGACCCAATGGAGCCTGCTGCTCTACAGCCTGATGATCATCGTGCGCGAAGGGCTGGAAGCGCTGTTGATTGTGGCGGCTATCGTGGCCTATCTGGTTAAAAACAACCATCACGATAAACTGCCGCTGATTCGTCAGTCGGTGATTGTGGCGCTGGTGGCCAGCGTGGCGACGGCGTTTATCTTCCAACTGCTGTTTACCAACTCTGGCGCCAGCCGGGAGCTGCTGGAAGGGGTCACCATGCTGATTGCCGTGGTGATGCTGTTCTTTATGAGCTACTGGCTGCTGTCGAAGGTCGAAGCCCGCCACTGGAAAGCCTGGCTTGAGGGCAAACTCTCCCATTCGCTGTCGCGCGGATCGCTGGTAGGGCTGTGGCTGACCAGCTTTCTCGCGGTC
Organism: Klebsiella sp. RHBSTW-00484; assembly: GCF_013705725.1. Classification (NCBI taxonomy): domain Bacteria; kingdom Pseudomonadati; phylum Pseudomonadota; class Gammaproteobacteria; order Enterobacterales; family Enterobacteriaceae; genus Klebsiella; species Klebsiella sp. RHBSTW-00484. The sequence continues at coordinate 2,696,363 of NZ_CP055481.1, forward strand.
TATCGCGAGGGTGCCGAAACGGTGCTGTTCTACTACGCCCTGATTGGCGATGCTCAGGGGCTGCCGGGTCATCTGGCCATCGGTGCCGGGTTTGTTATCGGCTGCGTGGTGTTGCTCATTGCCTGGCTCGTCATGCGCTACTCGGTAGTTCGACTGCCGCTTAAACCCTTCTTCATGTTCACCGGCGGTTTTATGTACCTGATGGCGTTTGTATTCGCCGGTAAAGGGGTACTGGAACTGGTGGAGGGCAAACTATTCCAGCCAACGTTGATTAACGGGATGCCCGAAATCAGCTGGCTGGGGATTTACCCCTACGTGGAAACGCTGTTACCACAAATTGTATTGCTGCTCGCGGCGCTGGTGGCGCTATGGATCATGCGCCGCCGCCGGGCACCCGATGAGACCATTAAAACAAGTTTCTAACTATTTTAAGACGAGAGGATGAGTCAGATGACCATTAAGAAGACCCTGATTATCAGCGCGACCGTAGCCAGTATTTTCACCGCACCTGCGGCGCTGGCTTTTAAAGAGTATCCGGCTGGTGAACCCGTCACCATGAATGAGATGGAGATCGCTGCGGTTTACCTGCAGCCGATCGATATGGAACCGCGCGGTATGGGTTTGCCGGCAGCGAAATCGGATATCCATCTGGAAGCCGATATTCATGCTGTTGAAGGCGGTAAAAATGGTTTTGGCGCAGGTGAATGGATCCCTTATCTGACCATCTCCTATACCCTGGTCAATAGCGACACCGGCGAAAAACAAGAAGGCACCTTTATGCCGATGGTGGCGAGCGATGGCCCGCACTACGGTGCGAATATCAAGATGATGGGCGTCGGTAACTACAAAGTGACCTACCACATTGACCCGCCGTCAAAAGCCGGGATGCACCGTCATACCGATAGCGAAACCGGCGTTGGCCGCTGGTGGAAGCCGTTTGATGTGAGCTATGAGTTTAAGTATGTCGGCCTGAACTAAGCGTCATTAAACGCGAGTACTATTACGCAGGATGGCCGGGCGGTCATCTTGCGGCGTGTTATTCACCCGCCGTACTGAGTTGAAGTCATGAGCTATTTTTTCGTCACGACGCTACAGGTCTTTTTCTGCATCACGCTGCTCTCCGCCGTACTCTGGGGCCGCGGCAACCCTCCTGCACTGCGCCCGCTGGTCTGGACGTTGCTCACCGCGCTGGCTGGCGGACTGATCGCCGGGCTGTTTATTCGCCCGAGCCAGTCGCTGGAGCTTCTTTTCGTTGGTGCTGAAATTCTCGTTTCACTGCTATTTTTGCTGAGCTTCTGGTGGTCAACGCCGCGGGTTCGCTATCTGTGGCAATGGATCCTGACCTTTGGCGCGGCCCGCCACTGGGCGCTGGACCCGAACCTCGGCGGCCTGACCTCCACACACGTGCTGAATACCGATCTGCTGCTGAATCTGACCGCGCTGGTGCTGGCGTTCGCGCTTTTGTGCCTGGCGTGTGCGCTCTGCGCCATGCTGCTGCGCCGGATGCGCGGGTTCTACTGGCCGCTGACCCTGCTGCTGATGGTTCTGTTGTGGCTGCCGCTGAGCGGGAATTTGCTGCTGCTGTTGATGAAGCTACAGGTGGTGCCGCTGCTCAAGCCGCTGCTGAGCTTTGTCGCCAAAGTGACCAATAATGCGGCGATGTACAACTGGGCCGCCGCCGCGGTACTGCTGTTAATGTGCCTGTTCTGGATCCCGGCGCTGCGCCGCTATTGCCGCAAGGTAAAAGCCACCGACGAGCCGATCTCCCGCCGTCTGGCGCTGGCCGAACGCCGTGGGGCGACCCGACTGTGGCTCACGACTATTTGCTGCGCGCTGGCGATTATCGGCGGCCAGCTATGGTGGGATCTGGTGGCTTCGCAGCCGCCGCGCTTGTCCGAGGCGCAGCCGGTCACGCTGGCCGCTGACGGTCAGGTGCATATTCCGGTCGAACAGGTGCGCGATGGCAAATTGCATCGCTTCGTCTGGGTGGCGGATGACGGCAAAGCGATTCGCTTTTTTATCATTAACCGCTATCCCGACAAACTGCGTTTCGGCGTGGTGTTCGACGCCTGCCTGCTGTGCGGCGATCAGGGGTATGTGATGGAAGGCAATCAGGTGATTTGCGTTGCCTGCGGCGTGCACATCTTTATTCCTTCCATTGGCAAACCCGGTGGATGCAACCCGGTGCCGATCGACGACTGGCGCAACGATGAAAAAGAGCTGACGATACCCGGCGCGGCGCTGGCCGTGGGAGGGAACTATTTCTCTACCGTCCTGACAATTAAAGTGACCGACCCGGTGGATGGTTCGAGCCTGACCAACACCAGCGCCGACTTCAAATACAGCTATGGCGGCAAAACCTGGTTCTTCTCATCAGAAGCGAACTATGACCGTTTCCGCAATGCGCCAGAGCAGTTTGTTCCTGACGCGGCGAAGGAGGAGTAGCGATGCTGTGGCGAATGATCTACCAGTCATGGGGGCGCAATCTGCGGCGTAAAGCGCTGGCGGTATTGACCGTGTTTCTGGCGACCAGCCTGATCTCGGCGCTGCTGGCAGTCTCTATCGACATCGGCGACAAGATGTCCCGCGAGCTTAAATCCTACGGCGCCAATATTCTGATTGAGCCTGCAGGGCAGGCGGCGCTGCCCGCGCTGTTTAGCGAGCAAAGCAACCCGCTGGCTAGCGACGATTTTCTGGATGAATCCGAGCTGCCGAATATCAAAGATATCTTCTGGCGCAACAACATTGTTGGCTTCGCACCGATGCTCGGCGGCGAAGTGAGCGTGGATGGCCATGATATCCGCGTGCTGGGGACCTTTTTCAGCCAGCCGGTCGATATCCCGGATGAAGAGGGATACGAAACCGGGCAGCGGACGGTCAGCCCGTTCTGGCAGGTGAGCGGCGAATGGCCGCAGGAGCCGGCCGGTGAGACACCGCAAACCCTGGTCGGCCACGCGCTGGCGCGAAACTACGGCTGGAAGCCCGGCGATCGCCTGGCGTTAAAGGTTGCGGATAACGTGGTAAACGTGCAGGTGAGCGGTATTTTATCCAGCGGCGGCGATGAAGATAACCAGCTGGTCATGCCGCTCAGCGTGGTGCAGCAACTGCTGAATCTGCCGGGGAAAGTGCAGGCGATCCGCGTGTCGGCGCTGACGGTGCCGGAAAACGAACTGTCGCGTCGGGCGCGTGAGGATCTCGAAGCGCTGAATGCCGAAGAGTACGATCTGTGGTACTGCACCGCCTATGTGTCGTCTATCGCCCACCAGCTTGAGGAGGCGATTTCCGGGGCGGAAGTGCGTCCGGTCTGGCAGGTTGCCGCTTCGGAAGGCGTGGTTATCGATAAAATTCAGCTGTTAATGGGCGTGGTAACTTTAGCCGCGCTGGCCGCCGCCGCGATGGGCATCGCCTCATTGATGACCAGCACCATTATGGAACGCGCCAAGGAGATTGGCCTGATGAAAGCGCTGGGCGCGCGGCAGTGGCAAATTCTGCTGCTGTTCTATCTTGAGGCGGCGCTGGGCGGTCTGGCCGGAGGAGCCCTGGGCTGCATTGCCGGATGGGGTCTGGCGAAGGCTATTGGCCTGATGCTGTTTGATACGCCGCTTAATTTTGCCTGGGTGGTGGTGCCCTGCGTGCTGGTGATTGCGGTGCTAATTGCGTTAATCGGCACCTGGTTCCCGGCGCGGCGTATTGCCCGTCTTTATCCTGTGGAGGTGCTGTATGGCCGCTAAGCGCGACATGCTGTGGTTATTAGTGTGGCGGGCGCTGCGGCTGCGTATGCAGCGGGTCAGCGTGGTATTTGCCGCGCTGGCGGTCGGCGCGACCATCGTCACGGCGCTTTCCGCCGTGTGGTTCGACATTAATAGCAAAATGAGCGAGGAGTTGCGCACCTTTGGCGCGAACTTCTACATTGGTCCGGGCCATGGCACCAGCATGCCGCAGCCGGAGCTTCAGGCGATTCTTGATGGCGCACCGGGGGGACTTATCCACGGTGCCAGCCCTTGGCTCTACGGTACCGCGCGCACCGAGCTGGAAAAAGTGGTGATGGTCGGAGTGTGGTTTGAGTCGTTGCAAAAACTTGTGCCCTATTGGCAGGTCAACGGTAGCTGGATCGGCGTTAGCTTTGACGATCGCAACGCGATGATTGGCGTGAAGCTGGCGCAGCGTCTGGCGCTGAATATTGGCGATAGCGTGACGCTGGTGGACCATAGTCGGCGCAAGAAACTGCTGATTAAGGGCATCGTTGAAGCCGGGGACGCGACCGACAATATGCTGATCGTCAGCCTCGACGTGGCGCAGTCATGGCTGCAAAAGCCCGGTGTTATCAGCCACGGGCTGCTTAGCGTCAGCAATGACCTTGGCCAGGTGGAGAGCTACGCCAGCCAGTTACAGCGGCAATACCCTGACCTTGAGATTCGTCCGGTGCGTAAAGTATCGGCATCTGAAGGGCAGGTGCTCGAGAAAATTAAGGGGCTGATGGGACTGGTATCGATAGTTATCCTCGCGCTCTCATCCCTGTGCGTGAACACCACCCTGATGGCGATTGTCGGTGAACGCGCCCGCGAGTTTGCCCTGCAAAAAGCGCTGGGGGCCAGCAACGGCGATATCATCCGTCAGATGCTGCTGGAGACCAGCATTATTACTCTTGCGGCGGTGGTTTGCGGTTGGGTTCTGGGCTATCTGCTGGCGCAGTTGCTGGGATTAACGGTGTTTAACGCCAGTATCTCGCTGCGCCTGCCGGTGCTGCCGATTACCCTGATTCTGTCTTTACTGGTCGCCCTGCTGGCGGCCATTGTTCCGGTGCGGCGCGCGGTGAGCGTCGAACCTGCGAAAGTGCTGAAAGGAGAGTAACGCCATGACCGTCACGTCTTTGCGTCAGATGGCGATTGAAACGCGTCATTTATATAAGCGGTTCGGGGAAGTCACCGCGCTGGAAGATATCAACCTGCGCATCGCCCGCGGCGAGTTTGTCGCCATTATGGGGGCGTCCGGTTCCGGTAAAACGACGCTGATGAATATTCTCACCTGTCTGGATACCGCCAGCGAAGGGCAGGTGATCCTCGACGGAACCGACGCGGCGGCGCTGGACGAAGAGGGGCGCAGGCGCTTTCGCGCGCAGAAAATTGGCCTTGTGTTCCAGCAGTTCCACCTGATCCCGTTTCTGACGGCGCTGGAAAATATCATGCTGGCGCAGCATTACCACAGTGTGGTGGATGAAGCTGCCGCCAGAGCGGTGCTGGCTCAGGTCGGCCTTGAGCATCGCGTGACCCATCTACCGAGCCAGCTTTCCGGTGGTGAGCAGCAGCGCGTCTGCATTGCCCGGGCGCTGGTTAACGAGCCACCGGTTATTTTTGCCGATGAGCCAACCGGTAACCTCGATGAAGAGAACGAACAGCGGGTGCTGGATCTGCTGACCGATTTGCATCGCCAGGGGCGCACCATTGTGATGGTGACCCACAATCCGGCGCTGGGGCAGTTCGCCGATCGCATCGTGCGTTTGCAGCACGGAAAGTATCTGGGAGAAGAGGTAAATCATCATGCGCATGCCTAAAGTGATGCTTGTCCTGCTGCTGGTGCTGCTCGGTGGCTGCAAAGAGGAAAAGCTGGCGCGCGGCGAGGCGGCACCCGCGCTGGCGGCGTTTGATTTGCAGGGGGAGTCGGCCAGCCTTGAGCGCTGGCAGGGCAAGGCGGTGTATCTTAATTTCTGGTCATCAAGCTGCGGCGGCTGCCTGGCGGAGATGGATACCTTACAAGCGCTCAGCCAGCGCTGGCCGGATAAGCTGGTGGTGGTGGGCGTTAATACCGACCCGGAATCAGTCGATATCGCGCCGCTGTTAGCTAAGCATGGCATCAGCTATCCGGTGCTGCGCGATCAGCTCAAAATGACCCAGGAGCGCTATCAGGTTATCGGCACCCCAACGTCGGTATTGATTGATAGCCATGGCACGGTGCTGGATTTGCATCAGGGCCTGCGCAAGTCCGAGGAGCTACAGACGGTGTTTGGCCAGCTGGCGCAGAAATAGTTTCCCCACGCGCGAGCAGTCTGATGGTTTTGTAGCCCGATGTGATGGACACCTCCCACCTTACGGCATCAGAACGTGCCAGACTGGAAGTGTTACCTGCAGTCCACAGGAGGAGGTGTCCACCATGAATATTAAACGTATCGGTCTTGACCTGGCAAAAAATGTCTTTCAGATCCATGCTGTGGATCACCATGAACATGTCGTCGTGCGGAAATCTCTCCGCCGCGCCCACATGCACGCTTATTTCTCTCAGCTGGCTCCCTGCACCGTCGGGATTGAAGCCTGCGCGTCATCCCACTACTGGGCCCGCGAACTCACCCGCATGGGACATACCGTGCACATTATTCCCCCGAAGTTTGTTAAGCCCTACCTCAGGGGCAACAAGAATGATGCCAACGATGCCGAAGCCATCTGTGAAGCCATCAGCCGCCCCGCCATGCGCTTCGTCGCGGTTAAGACAGAGCGCCAGCAGACTCTTCAGGCTGAGCATCGCGTGCGGGCCAGAGTGATAAAAAGCCGCACGGCGCTGTGCAACGAGATACGGGGCTTTCTGGGCGAATTCGGCGTGGTGCTGCCGGTCGGCATCAGCCAGTTGCGTAAGGCGCTGCCGGAGATACTGTCACAGCAGGAGCAGTGGGATGACCGGTTTATGCGCCTGCTGTGCGAGCTGGCCGAAGAGCTGCGGATGCTGGATGACCGGGTGGCGGGGCATGACCGGCGGCTCGCAGAGGCGGCGCGGGAAGATATCTGCATCCAGCGGCTGATGAAAATAGAAGGTATCGGCGTGATAACCGCCAGCGCGATGGTGGCGTTGTTGGGTGACGCGACGCAGTTTAAGAACGGTCGGGAGATGGCGGCTTATGTGGGGCTGGTTCCCCGGCAGCACTCAAGCGGCGGTAAGCAGCAGCTGGGGCATATCAGCAAGCGGGGTGACAGCTACCTGCGTACGCTGGTCATCCACGGGGCACGGTCAGTTCTGAAGACATGTGCAGGCAAAGAAGACCGGCGGAGCCAGTGGCTGCAGTCGGTGGCGGAAAGACGGAACCGGAATATCGCGACGGTGGCGCTGGCGAACAAGAATGTGCGGATAGCGTGGGCGGTGATGAGTCGCGGAGAAGATTACCATGGTTCACGGGTCGCCGGTTAACCGACGCCCCGTGAGCCATGCAGTAAAAAGAGCAGTAACCCTGTCGTGAGATTGCGAAGCGATTTAGCGTGATGAGTAACCGGTAAGACCAGCACCTGAGAAATCCGGCCTGTCCGAAGGCTCCCTGCGAAGCAAAGCCGATAGCCCGAAAGGAAGCAGGTGCGCAGAACACATCATGGCCCGGGTACGACGGTACCGAAAGAGAGGCCGGATATACGAACGCAACTTACCCTGGTGACTCACACAAAAAATAGCTTGCATCACGGGAGGTGTCCATATACGGACAGGCGCTTTAGCGCCGCCTCCGGGAAAATAGCTTTCAGTGGGCTTTCGTTGATTTCCCGGTGGCGTAGTTGCTTCCCGGGCTACAGGTTCGTCATCGTCTGCCACCCGGGATGTTTCACTTACAGATACTGGCTCAGCAGCGCCTCAAGGCTGTTCTGGTCCACGGCAAACAGGCGAATACCTTCGGCGAGCTTCTCCACCGCCATCGCATCCTGATGATGCGCCCAATAAAACTCCGCTTCACTCATTGCGGCGGGCTTCGCCTGAACCTCACCTTCATACGTCAACGGTGCGGGTACCGGCCCCTGAGTTTGCTGCAATTGCGCCAGCAGTGCCGGGGAAACGGTCAGACGGTCGCAGCCGTTAAGCGCCAGCACCTGTTCCGGCGTGCGGAAGCTGGCCCCCATCACCACCGTCCGGTAACCGTGCATTTTATAAAAGCGATAGACCTTCTGTACCGATTCGACGCCCGGATCGTTCTCGACGGTGAAGGTGGTATCAGGGTTGTTTTTCTTGTACCAGTCGTAGATGCGACCGACAAATGGGGAAATCAGGAAAACCCCGGCATCGGCGCAGGCCCTGGCCTGGGCAAAGGAGAACAGTAGCGTCAGGTTGCACTGGATACCCTCTTTTTCCAGGATTTCTGCCGCGCGGATCCCTTGCCAGGTGGCGGCGAGCTTAATTAAAACCCGATCTTTACCGATCCCTTTATCTTCATACAGCGCAATGATTTCCCGCGCTTTAGCTATGCTGGCCTGAGTATCAAACGAGAGGCGAGCATCCACTTCGGTTGAAATACGCCCAGGAACGCTTTTCAGGATCAGCGCTCCGATACTTACCGCCAGATAATCGGCAATATCCGCAGGCAGTACTGCTTTTCCACTCTGGCGGGACTTCACTGCCGCGACGGCATCCTTCACCAGTTTCTGATACTGCGGAAGCTGCGCTGCCTTGTAGATAAGCGAAGGGTTGGTGGTCGCATCTTCAGGCTGATAAGCCATAATGCTGTCAATGTCCCCGCTGTCGGCAACAATGGTTGTCCGCTGCTTTAGTTGTTCAAGCTGATTCATCGCTATGACCTGTTTTTCAATAATAGGGCTGGAAACAACAAGGAGGGGCAGGGCCCGCTCCTTGTTGTTGGCTGGATGGGTGATTATTTTGCCTGCGCGACGCGGGAGGTGAGGCCTGGCATATTGAAGCATTCGGCTTCGTTCTGGATCATATCTTTAATTTTATTGACCACGTAACGCTCAGGCTCGACGCCAAACGACTTCAGATTGGCAAACATGGTTTGCATCTCTTTGACAACGTCCGGTTTTTCGTAGTTGTAGTGGCCGCTGAGTTCAAGAATCTCTTTCAACAATTCTGGCTCGTTAAAGATTTGCTCTTCGGACTTGTTTTTGTGCTCATCGGTCATCCATTTTTCCCATTTGTGGCTCAGCACGCACTCGCGGGTCAGGACGGTTTTTAAATCAGACGCTGACTTGATAAAGCCTTTCGCTGCCAGATCTTTCTCGACTTCCGCCAGCTTCAGATAAGCGCGGGTTTCAATGGTGCCGTAGGCCGGGGCGACGTTCATCGCGGTGATGCCCAGACCTGGATGCTTCAGTAGAATTTCATCCGGCAGGTAGTCGCCGTTATGCTCTTTCAGGCCCACGCCATGGCGGGTGCTGATAGCCGAAAGCTCTGCGGACTGCTTATCATTAAAGTGGCCAACGTTCTTGGTCAGGCGGGTCAGAGTGCCGGTTTGACCGACGATAAACAGCGGCTGCGGCAGCGATTCAGCGGCCAGACGCTTATTCAGCTCGATAATAAACCCTTCATAGGCGCTGACGTCGGTCAGGCCGCCGTTGGTCTCTTCGGTACCGACTTCATAGAAGAATTCCTTCAGGTTATTGGCCTTACGGTACTCTTCGCAGAAGTGAATCAGCTCAACGGTGCGGCTTAGAACCAGTTCAATATCAATGACTTTACCAACAACGTACGGGTCTTTCGTCGGGTCAATATGCAACAGGTCGAAACCGGCATCCATATCAATCTGATAAGAGCGGCGGGCCAGCTTCATCGCTTCGGCTTCCGGAATATGATCTTTACGCTCTTTATCACGCTGCCATGGGCCGCCGTGGTCGCGGCAGAGGAAGTAATCGCCGTCGAAGCCGACTTTTTCCGCCATGGCTTTCAGGTCGGCAGCAAAGCGGAACTGATCCCAGTTATTAACGTAACCCGCGCCAAACTCATCGGCATCAACCTGGTTGCGGCTGGCAATAAACATCAACGGCAGATCTTTTTCTTTACCCAGTTCAAAGCAGGCCTGAATTAACGCCGGAGACATGGGGCCAATTCCCAGCATCGTAGACTTGCCACCGTTAACAATATAATCGACGTACTGTTTCATTGTGTTTTTCATGATAACTCCTCAGACTTTATTCATATCAGAAGTGATTGTTTTTTTAGCCGACTCTTTTTTTACCGGCTCGCTAATATTGGGGCGCAGAATATGCAGGCAGATGGCGGTGACAATAACGCCGATAAGCATATCGATGACGTACCACATTGGTGCTTTATTGACGCCAGCTATGGCAATTAATCCACCGTGGGGAACCATAGATTCGACGCCGTGAACCATGGCCAGACCGGCACCGACGGCGCTGCCGATAATAATTGACGGCAGCACGGTCTTCAGGTTTTTAACGGCGAAAGGAATCGCCCCTTCGGTAATGCCAATTAATCCCATAAAGGCAGCAGAGGTCCCCATTCTTCTTTCATCTTCAGCCCATTTACGCTGAGAAATAAAAGTCGAGAGGGCAATGCCGAGCGGTGGAATAGCGCAGGCAATACGGTAAGCACCGTTCGGGCCATAAATACCTTCAGCCATTAAGGCGAGGGTAAATGCCGTGGCGGTTTTATTAACCGGCCCACCCATATCAAAGGCCGCCATGGCGCCGAGAATTAAACCTAATACGACGCCGCTGCTTCCCTGCATATTAGAGAGCATGGAAACCAGCCATTTCATGGCAAAACCGATGGGCCCAATCAGCACGTACAGATAGAGCATACCGACAATGACGCTTGAGACGATGGGAATAATCATTATCGGCATGACCGGCATTAACGCCTTACCGACTTTCCAGGTTTTTATCCACTTAGCGACGTAGCCGCTGAGAATACCGAGCAGCATCGCGCCGAGAAAACCAGTTACCACGTGGTCCGCGCCTAGCGGCGTGCTGGCCATAAACCCGGTGATTAAACCCGGCGTCAGGCCCGGCTTACCGGCAATAGAGTAGGAAATATAGGCCGCCAGCACCGGGATCATCATTCCCAGCCCGGCGCTGCCGATAGCGCCAAGGTTTAATAAGAATGGATTGGTGACGACCATGCCTTTGCCAGCAACCGGCTCGCCGCCAATCAGCGACAGCGCCAGACAGATGCCGCCGACCACCACCACCGGCATCATATATGACACGCCGGTGCTAAACGCTTTGACTAAATCATCCTTAATGGCTTTTGCTTTTTCCGACATTTTTTATCCTCCCGATACCCTGTATTTTTATGGGATGACCACGGTATACGGGCGTAGTCATCCCCGGGCGCTTTTGCGTCATAATTGAAATACAGTGTTCGCAGAAATTTAATTAAAGTTTTATTCACCGATCGCGAATGCCGAAATAAATTCGCATCGGTGGTTTATTTAACCAGCTTCTCGGCTCTGTCAATAATCGCCGCCGGATCGCGAACGACTTCCGCCGGGTTGAGCGAAATAACCAGTCCGGCGTCTTCCTTTTCTTCAAAGCGTTCGACGCCTTCAATACCGATGGCTATTGCCAGAATAACCACATCGGCTTCGGCAATCTCATCTTCGCTTAATTCATTTTCAATCCCCATACCGCCCTGGGTTTCGACTTTGACGTCATAACCTCTTTTTTTACACTCCTGCTCAATCGCTTCCTGGGCCATATAGGTGTGAGCGACTCCGGTAATGCATGCTGCGACTCCGACAATTTTCATGAGTGACTCCTGATTTTTTATTTGGCTGTAATTTTAAATATGGCTTAATAATTTCCTGATTTCATACGGCCAGAGTATTGGCCATCAGGTTGTAGAGTACGGTGACGTTTTCGGCCTGTTTTATTTCATTGCGGAAATCCTCTTTCATTAGCTTTCTGGCAAGCGTAGAGAAATATTTCATATGTTCATTAGGGTCGGCGGATTTACTCACCGTCAGCATAAACACGGTTTCGACCTCCTGATCGCCCCACATAATGGGCGTCGCCAGGGTCGCCATACTGATAGTGGAGTAGTGAATATGGTCCGACTTGGTGTGCGGAATGGCGAAGCCATAGCCTACGGCGGTGGAGAATGAGTCCTCGCGCGCCCAGATGTCGTCGGTGAGTTGATCCCGATTATCGGTGCGATGGTGCAGCCACAGATTGTCGGTCATCTTTTTGATAACCTCGTTTTTATCACTGACTTCCAGATCACAGAGAATGAACTCCGGGGCGAGGATCGGCATTTTGCTGACCGCTTTTACGTCCGGTGAACGCAGCGCGGTTTTGACCTCAGCAGAGCGTTTTAACGCCACGATATCCTGCGCCAGCCGCTGGCATTTAGCGAAACTCAGCTCGCGCAGCGCATGTTTAACGCCTGGAATCGAGGTGCCGCTCATGCTGAGCTCGTCAAAGCCCATGCCGACGAACAGCGGCAGAAAATCTTTGCTGGCGCCCAGCTCCCCGCAGATGCCAATCCACTTGCCAGCACGATGGACCTCATCGGCGGCAAACCGCATGGCGCGAAGGAATGCCGGGGCATAGTTGTCGTACACCGCCTCAACCTGGGTATTTCCGCGGTCGGCGGCAAAAAAGTACTGCGTCAGGTCGTTACTGCCGACGCTGAAGAAGTCCGCGTATTCGGCTATTTCACGAATTGCGAAGATGACGGAGGGTACTTCCAGCATCACGCCGAGCGAAATCTCATCGTTGAACGCCAACCCCTCGCTGCGCATCGCGCTTTTCACCTCCTCCAGCACTTCACGGCACCAGATAACTTCATCAACGTTAGCGATCATTGGGATCATGATTTTGGCATTGCCAAATGCCGAGGCGCTGAGGATGGCCTTGAGCTGCATGGCAAAAAGGTCGCGATAGTGCGGATAGGTGCGTACCGCCCGGAAGCCGAGAAACGGATTTTCCTCTTCACCGAGGTTCATATAGTCGACGGGTTTGTCGCCGCCGATATCGAAGGTGCGAAATATCACCGGCTTCCCTTCGGCGAGCTTCATCACCTGGCCGTAGAGCTCAGCCAGCTCGCAGTAGTCCGGTGCGCTTTCACGATCCATAAAGGACATTTCGGTACGGAACAGCCCAATACCTTCAGCGCCGTTGTTGAACGCGGCTTCGGCTTCCGCCAGGCTGGCAATGTTGGCGGCGATTTCGATGCTATGGTTATCGCGGGTCATCGCGGGTTGGCGGACGTTAGCCAGCATCTGCTGTTGCATGGTCTGCTGTACGGCGATTTCATTGCGGTAATAGCGCAGGACTTTTTCATCCGGTGTGGTAATCAAAATAGCCGGATTACCATCGATGATGATGTCATTTTCTGCATTCAACGCCAGGGCTGAAAAATCGATATCCGTTAGGGTTGGGATGCCGAGCGAACGGGCCAGAATAGCGGTGTGCGATGTTTTACCAGTGGCAGATAACACCATTCCGGCAAGATACTCTTTATTGATACCGAGGAACTGACTCGGCGTCAGGCTATTGGCCAGAATAATCGATGCTTGTGTTAATTCAAGACTGTTTTGTGGTAATACGCCTGCACCATAAACCGAAGTCAGTAATTGTCCGGTAATATCGAGAACGTCCAGGGTGCGCTCTTTAATATATTTGCTTGATGAGCGATTAAGAATTTCACAGAACTCAATGGCAGCCTTAATGATCGCATCCCAGGCATTTTCTCCGCCAGCAATCGCGGTGGAGATATGGCGCTGGAAGGTTGCGTCGGTAATTATTGATAAGTGCGCCTGCAGGATATCATGCTCAACGCCTTTTTGGGTTTCCAGCGCGGTCTGCTTATCATTTTTGAGCGTTTCTAAACCTGCCATAAAAATACGCTGCTGGTGCTCAGTGGAATATTCACCGCCGGGGTTACGCGCCAGCATTTCATCCAATGACAGGCTCTGAATACGAACAGGTCTGGCAATGGCCACACCGCCGCTGATGCGTGAACCCTGAATAAAACTGAGCTGGGTTTCCCGTAGAGAGCGTGGGAGATAGCCTGCTGGCGCTGTTGTTTCTTCCACCTGGCTGACTTCGAAAGAGGGGAGTTTTTTGAGCAGCGCACTCAGCTTTTGAGCAGCGTTTGCAGCATCTTTTCCGTTGATTGTAATTTCACAGGCGTCGTTAAGTAAGGTATCGGTGGCAACAATAGAAAGCGCGCTTTTGCCATTGCCCGACATTCCGCTGCGAATATTATTCCAGCACACCGCAGATTGAAAAGTATTGCACAGTCGTTCGATATGCCCCGCCGGTCGGGCGTGAATACCATCCTTTAGATTACATTGATACGTTATTATCTCTGACATTGTCACTCCCGAGAATCTTTAAGCAAAAGCTAATTAATTTTTTGAGCAGGTATTAATGTCTGCGTTTCATGCTTTATATCCTTCATCGTTCTCGCTCTGCTTTGAATAGAAAAAAAGTGACCTTTGCTCGAATAAAAAAGCTCGGTCGTTATTTTGTGATCGCAGTCATGAATTTAGCGCGTAAAATCTCTTGTGATAGTTATCACACTCTTATTAACGATGGAAGGTCGGTAACGTATTTGCTATTAAAGTGCTTTTCTTTCTATTTAATGGTTGTGGGGTAATGGAGTACAAAATAAAACACACTCATTTATTTCGCTGTGGTAAGTACGATGTATTTTCGTGGAGTATTACTGGATTTAGACGGAACGCTGGTGAACTCGCTGGATTTCGTTGAGGCATCCTGGAGTTTATGGGCGACTAAAAAAGGACTGGAGCCGAGGGCGGTATGCCATTATCTCCACGGTAAACCTGCCCTGAGCACGCTGCGTCATTTTATGCCCGATGCCAGCGAACAAACCATCATTGATGAATTTCTCGCGTTGGAAGAGTTTGAAGCGCGCAATACTGACGGCATTACTGCGGTGAACGGGGCCGTTGATTTTCTCCGCCAGCTGGAGCAGTTGCAGTCCCCCTGGGCCATTGTGACTTCCGGGTCGCTGAAGGTGGCTTCGGCACGGATCCGACAAGCCGGTTTTCCGTCTCCGCCGGTGCTGGTGACCAGCGAAGATATTCACCACGGCAAGCCGCATCCCGAGCCTTTCCTGACGGGAGCTGCCCGACTCGGTCTTTCTCCCGCTAACTGCCTCGCTTTTGAAGATTCCACTGCCGGTCTGCTTTCCGCCACCCTGGCGGGATGCGTGGTGGTTGAAGTGTTGACCCGTCAGTCGGTGGTTCACGATATCGATACCTGGCAAACCATTGATAACTATCTTGACCTGCGCGTAATGCACAAGGGTGAGGCGGATTTTTTCCTTAAGATTTAGAGGGAGTTTTAAATGTCATCACGAAAAACCCTGGCCAATGCCATCCGTATGCTGAGCGTTGATGCCGTGCAGCGGGCGAACTCAGGCCATCCGGGCGCCCCTATGGGAATGGCGGATATTGCCGAAGTGCTGTGGCGAGATTTTCTCAACCATAACCCGACTAACCCCGCATGGGCCAACCGCGACCGTTTTATGCTCTCCAACGGCCACGGTTCGATGCTGATCTACAGCCTGCTGTACCTTACCGGCTACGATCTGCCAATGGATGAGCTGAAAAACTTCCGTCAGCTGCATTCGAAAACGCCGGGCCACCCGGAAGTCGGCTATACCCCCGGTGTGGAAACTACCACCGGGCCATTGGGTCAGGGGATCGCCAATGCGGTTGGCATGGCGATTGCCGAGAAAACCCTCGCGGCGCAATTTAACCGTCCGGGCCATGAAATCGTCGATCACTTCACATATGTCTTTATGGGCGATGGCTGCATGATGGAGGGCATTTCACATGAAGTGTGCTCACTGGCGGGGACGTTGAAGCTCGGTAAGCTGGTGGCGTTCTACGACGATAACGGCATCTCTATCGATGGCCACGTTGAGGGATGGTTCACCGACGATACCGCTAAACGCTTCGAGGCCTACGGCTGGCATGTGGTGCGCGGAGTTGATGGGCACGACCCTGAATCCATTCGTGCCGCGATTGATGTCGCAAAGTCGATTACCTCCATGCCGACGCTAATTATCTGCAAGACGGTGATTGGTTTTGGCTCGCCGCAGAAAGCGGGTACCCATGAGGTTCACGGCGCACCGTTGGGCGAGGACGAGGTGGCGGCGACGCGTGAGGCGCTGGGCTGGCCGCATCCGCCGTTTGTTATCCCTTCTGAGATAGCCGCACAGTGGGATGCTCGCAAATCAGGGCAGGCGAAGGAGGCTGCATGGAACGAGAAGTTTGCCGCCTACGCTCAAGCCTTCCCCGAGCTGGCTGGCGAATATACCCGCAGAATAAAGGGGCAACTGCCAGCAGACTTTGCCAGCAAGGCGCAGGCGTTTATTGAAAAATTACAGGCAAAACCGGCGAAAATTGCCAGCCGTAAAGCCTCGCAAAATGCGATTGAAGCCTTCGGTCCCTGGCTGCCTGAGTTCCTCGGCGGATCTGCGGATCTGGCACCGTCGAACCTGACCTTGTGGTCCGGCTCTAAAGCGATTAACGAAGACAGCGCCGGGAACTACATCCACTACGGCGTGCGCGAGTTCGGTATGACCGCCATCGCCAACGGTATTGCGCTGCACGGCGGCTTCCTGCCGTACACTTCGACGTTCCTGATGTTTGTCGAATATGCCCGCAACGCGGTGCGCATGGCGGCGCTGATGAAGCAGCGTCAGGTGATGGTTTATACCCACGACTCTATTGGCCTGGGTGAAGATGGCCCGACCCATCAGCCGGTCGAACAGATTGCTTCATTGCGCCTGACGCCGAACCTCAGCACCTGGCGTCCCTGCGATCAGGTGGAATCGGCGGTGGCGTGGAAATATGGCGTTGAGCGGCAGGATGGCCCGACGGCGTTGATTTTTTCCCGACAAAACCTGACCCAGCAGGAACGGACCTGGCAGCAGGTGCAGGATATCGCGCGCGGCGGCTATGTACTGAAGGATTGTGACGGGCAACCGCAGCTGATTCTTATCGCGACCGGATCGGAAGTTGAGCTGGCGGTAGCCGCATGGCAGCAACTGATGACTGAAGGTGTGAAGGCGCGGGTGGTCTCGATGCCGTCCAC